>DVKS01000114.1 GCA_018715905.1 Candidatus Caccovicinus merdipullorum
AAGAACCTCCCGGCTGGTTTTTGAATCCAGAGCGCCGGTGGGCTCATCGGCTAAGATCAGGGAAGGATCCCCTGCCAGGGCCCGGGCGATGGAAACTCTCTGCTGCTGACCGCCGGAAAGCTGAGAAGGCATGTTCTTCCATTTTTCCTTTAATCCCACACGTTCCAGGGAAGCCAGCGCCCGCTCCTTCCTCTCCTGAGCCGGCACTCCTGCATACAGCAAGGGAAGCTCCACATTCTCCAGAAGATTCAGTTTGGGAAGCAGATTGTACTGCTGGAAGATAAATCCGATCATTTTATTTCGGATTTCCGCCAGTTCGTCATCGCTCATATCGCTTACGTCCTCGCCTCCCAGATAATATTCACCGGAAGTAGGTACATCAAGGGCTCCGATGATATTCATCAAAGTTGATTTTCCGCTTCCTGATTTTCCTACAATAGCTACAAACTCTCCGCGGTATATGGTAAATGACACGCCGTTGCTGGCCCGGACCTCCTCGTCGCCCATCTTATATATTTTATAAATATCCTTAAGCTCGATTAACGGCTGCCTCTCGTCCGCCTTCGTTTCACTCATGGGTCTTACAACCTCTCTTCCTTTCTGATGCCGCCTGCCCCAGCGGGCGCTGGAGATAGTTTCTCCGGACACCCATATGAAACGCAGTTACGGTCTGCCGCCGCCACCGCCACCGCCGCCAGGACCTCCGCCGCCGGGCATTCCGCCGCCGCCACCGGGCATCATCATAAAGGCGGCGCTTGAATCGGTAGAGGATTCCGCTACATATACTTCCTGGCCTTCTTCCAGGCCGCTTAAAATTTCAACATAATCGCTGCTGATCAGTCCGGTCTCCACTTCTACGGCCCGGAAGCCTGCCGGGACTGCCCCCTGCGCTTCTGTCACCGTGTCGTCCTTTACATAAACCTGATTTCCCCGCATCAGGGAATCCACCGGGATGGACAGTGCATTCTCCACAGAATCCAGGATGATCACCCCATCTACGTTCATGCCGGGGAGAAGATCTCCCACTTCATCAAGAGTTACCGTTACCGGATAATTGGTAACGCCATTGGATGCGGTACTCTGAAGGCTTACATTCGTTACCGTTCCAGTAAAGGTCTGGCCCTCAAAAGCATCTGCCGTCACCTGCACGGTCTGCCCCACTTTTACATTCTGGATATCCAGCTCATCGATGGACATCTCAAAAGTCAGTTCCGAAAGATCGTAAATTACCGCCATGGTGGTGGTGCTGCTTCCGCTCCGGTCGATATTATCCCCCACCTTGGAGGTCTTTGTAATGATCTGTCCTGAAATCGGCGCTGTGATGGTATAATTATCATAGCTGTCCTGGGTGGATTCCAGCTGATTCTGTGCGGATTCCACACTGGACTGGGCATTGTCAACTGCATTTTCATAAGTATCCAAAATGTCTGCAGCAGAATCTGCAGTTATCTGGAAAATAGGCGTTCCTTCTGTTATATAGGAACCTTCCGTTACCAACAAAGCCTCTACTTTTACGGTACCGTCCAGATCTCCGCTCATAACGGTATCAACCGATGCCTCAAAGGTTCCCTCCTGGGCACAGTAACAGTCATTGATCACGGCAGTTGCCGTCATGCTGGAAGTTAAACCGCCGGGGTTTGCCACTTCAATGGTCACATAGCGGACCAGAGTTCCTCCGGTAAGGACCTCTTCACGGGCACTGACAGAAGAAACGGTTCCCGTCAGCTGTTCACCGGTATCCGACAGAGTAATCAGCGCTGTCATTCCCTGTGAGATAATTCCGGCTTCTCCGGAAAGGAAGGGAAGACGAAGCTTCATGATCTGGTCATTGTAGACATTGCAGATCTGAGTATTGGAACCAACGGAATCGCCCACATCAATGAGCATTTCGCTGATATATCCGGTTTTCGTCGCCTTATATGTATTTCCGCTGAGTTTTGCCTGGATCTCATTGTAGTCATCTACCGCATCCTGGTAACTCTTCTCGGCCCTGGTAAGAGAATTGTTTGCCGATGTCAGCTGGGTTTCCATGCTGCTGGAATCAATCACATACAGAACCTGCCCCTGCTCCACCTGATCGCCTTCCTCAAAATCCGCGGAAATGATCTCTCCTTCCACCAGTGAAGTAATTTCATAGGTGTCCTTCGGCGAAAGTGTTCCGGAAGAAGAAAGTTCAGAAGTGATATTTCTGCGCTCTACTGTAGCTGTCCTTTGCTGGCTGGCCGCAGCTGCAGCAGCCTGGCTTGCCTGTCGGCTCCTCTGATATGCGAAAGCTCCGCCTCCGCACACAATAACCAGCACCAGCGCCAATGCGGCAATCTGCTTTTTCTTCTTTTTCCTGCGCTTATCCATTCGCTCTTCCATGTTTCAACCTCACTCTGATTAATCTTCCAGGAAATCTGTCACGCGATATGTAGTGTCGCCGTCCTCGCTCTCCGTAGATCCGCTGCAGACTACGATAACGTCATCGCCGACCTCAACAGTTCCATAAATTGAAAAGGCAAACTGCAGATCCGATGTCGTCAGCTCACATTCATAAGTTTCTCCGTCATCACCGGTAATGGTAATAGACGTAGGTGTCATCACATCAGAAGATGTGTAATAGATATTGGTTACTTCACCGCTGATCACGCGGTTTCCGGTAGTATCGCTTCCCTCCTCGGTATAGATCCATACTGTCTTGGATGTAGCATTATAATACATAACCAGATACCCGTATTCATCCTGGATCGAACGGATACTGCTTCTGCTGACAGCCTCTCCATCCAAAAAGAAACTGGCCTCATCCATATCAAATGGCAGCTGGGAAGACATGGTATTCCGCTTATTCACCAGATACGGCCCCTTCACTGTGGTATCCAGCATCTCCAGCGGACTGATCTCATCATCAGAACTTAACGTAAGATCAAAAATAGATCCGTAAATTGTTGAAGAATCCTTCGGTTCCGTCTTTAAAAGATTGTAAAAAAGATTAATGCAGTTGTCTTCCGTAAGGATCTCACTGGCTCCCATATTTCCCAGTTCCTCATTCAGTTCCAGGTAATTGAACATTGCTATGCGGCTTCCGTTCTGGTCTCCTGTAAAATCATCATTGGTATAACCTAAAATTGCCAGAAACGCCCAGGCTGCATCCTGCAGCGTCACATACTCTTCCGGGCGGAACTGCCCGCCAAGATATCCTTTCATCCACCCCTGCCTTGCCGCAATGCGGATGTAAGGCGCATAGCTGCTGTCCACCGGAACATCGGCAAAAACAGATACGGCATTTACATTGCTGACGGTGCTGCGGTATTCAGAAGCCTTCACCAGCATGGTTGCAAATTCCCCGCGGCTGATATAGCGGCTCCCATCTGTCGGATTCAAAATCCCAGTCAATTCCACAACCCGTTCCCGCATATCGTAGGTTGCCGACGCCTCGGCTGTCATGGGGTATGCTGACGCAGCTGTAGCTGCAATCAATATAGAAGAAACAAGCTGTTTCGAATTCATCATAACGCTCCTCTCTGAATCTTAACCCTCGTTTTATATTACTGTAACATTGTATTGTGTTCATTTTGTGTTCACATGTACATAATTTTTTCATGGTTTCTGTTTTTTTTCGCGTACAATGCCGGAAGATCCATCTCCTCCTCCAGTCCGCAAGGTTTTATCCATGCAAAAAACCGGCTCCTTCTCCCCTGCACATTTGCAAATTCTGCACAGGAAAAAAGGAACCGGTCCTATCTGTCTTTTTTCTTTATCCCCGGCGCTCCAGCTGTTCTCTGGTCTGCCCCAGGATCTGATTTTCCATTTCAATCACCTCCGGGCGTATCTGGGGAACAGGAATCTCCAGGTACTCACAGAGTGCATCCATCTTATCCATAGTGATCCGCCGCCCGCTTCCATAAAGAGCCTGAAGCTTCATCTTATCCCGCTCAAACCGCGACACCGTCACCGGTTCATCCGGCCGGATGATGAAGATCTTTCCCTCTGCCTCAAGCTGATCCATCTCTTCCTGCATCCGGTTATACCGTTCCGGAATCTCCTCGATGGATTTTAAGAGCTGCGGAAGGGGCGCAAAGTAACGCCGGAATGCTTTCTGCGTCCAGCGGTCGGAAGGTTTCTTGCGGAATCCTTTGTGCCTGGTCAGCACCACTACCACCTTGTCATACCCCTTATCCAGGGCCCGCTGGTAAGCAATGGGCATGGACAATCCGCCGTCCAGGTACTGCTTCCCGTCAATCCCGATCATATGGGAAAGGATCGGGATGCTGCTGGAGGCCTGAACTGCCTTGAATATATCGCTGCAGTTATCCCGGTTAAAATAAACCGGCTGGCCCGTCCTGCACCGGGTAGCCACCGCCTCGAACTCCTGAGGCGAAGCGGCAAAGGCTTCATAATCAAAAGGCACCAGATTCTGGCTCACTTCGCCGAAGAGAAATTCAAAGCTGAAGATCTCACGCTTCTTTACCAGATTCCGAAAACTCATAAAACGCTTATCATGGAGGTAATCCAGGTCCACCTTTACCGTCCGCCCCGGCTGACCGCTGATGTAGCTTAATGCATTCATGGAACCGGCAGAAACGCCGTTCACATAAGAAAACCGGATTCCATGTTCCATAAACACATCCAGAACTCCGGCGGTAAACAGCCCCCGCAGGGAACCGCCCTCCAGTACCAATGCTCCTTCTGTCATCAACATTCATCCTCCATCTCTGCCAGATTTCTGTCAGTCTTCCAATGCCTGACGGATATCTTCGATAATGTCATCTGCATTCTCGATGCCTACACTGAAACGGATCATAGACGGATCCACTCCCGCCTCCACCAGCTGTTCATCATTTAACTGGCGGTGGGTATGGCTGGCAGGATGCAGCACGCAGGTCTTCGCATCAGCCACATGGGTGGCAATGGAAGCCAGCTTAAGCTTATCCATAAAGACGGAAGCAGCAGCCCTTCCTCCCTTTAATCCAAAGGAAATAACACCGCAGGTGCCCTTGGGCATGTACTTCTGCGCCAGGTCATGGTATTTGTCTCCTGGCAGTCCGGGATACTTCACCCAGGCCACATCTTCCCTGGAGGACAGATATTCCGCCACCTTCAGCGCATTTTCACAGTGCCGCGGAACCCGCAGATGGAGGCTTTCCAGGCCGGCATTTAAAAGGAAGGCATTCTGAGGCGACTGGATACAGCCCAGATCCCGCATCAGCTGTGCAGTTGCCTTGGTGATAAATGCGCCCTTTCCGAAACGCTGGGTATAAATAATCCCATGATAAGACTCATCCGGCGTGGTAAGTCCCGGGAATTTCTCCTTATGTGCATCCCAGTCAAAGTTTCCGCTGTCTACAATACAGCCGCCTACTGTCATTCCGTGTCCGTCCATATATTTCGTGGTACTGTGGGTCACGATATCTGCCCCCCACTCAAAAGGCCGGCAGTTAACCGGTGTGGCAAAGGTATTGTCCACAATCAACGGTACACCGTGGCTGTGGGCCAGATGGGCAAACTTCTCGATATCCAGCACTACCAGCGCCGGATTCGCAATGGTCTCTGCAAAGACGCACTTGGTATTCGGACGGAACTCCTTTGCAAGCTCCTCTTCCGGAAGATCCGGATCCACCAGCGTCGTCTCAATGCCGAAACGCTTCAGGGTAACGGTAAGGAGATTGGAAGTGCCGCCGTAAATGGTAGCGGAGCTGATCACATGATCTCCGGCGGAACAGATATTGATAATAGCAAAGAAATTAGCCGCCTGTCCGGAGGAGGTCAGCATAGCTGCCGCGCCTCCTTCCATCTCGCAGATCTTGGCTGCCACCGCGTCATTGGTGGGATTCTGCAGTCTGGTATAGAAATATCCTTCTGCTTCCAGATCAAACAGTTTTCCCATAGCTTCGCTGGTAGAATATTTAAAAGTAGTGCTCTGATAGATCGGGACCTGTCTCGGCTCGCCGTTCCCCGGCTGCCATCCTCCCTGAATACATGTCGTTTCAATGGAACGTTTTTTGCTCATATCGGGAATCCTCCTGTGTCAATTTTCTGCAATTTCTCCGATAAGTTTATCACAATTTTTTCCATCTAACAACCTTTTGTTTCAGAACCTGGTTCTGCCGGTCTTCTGGCATCTTATTTTGTCTGTCCGCTTCCCTCCGATGACGCAAAATCAGAAATTACAAATTCCGGAACCCGTCCTTGCGGGAACCCGCCGTTTACCGCCTGCTGCAGCTCTCCGCTCTGCCGTTTCATGGTCACCGTCACGCTGTAGGAATTTTCCAGCATTAACATCTGGTTCTGACCGCTGTAAGGCGCAAAACATTCCATTAGCTTCCGGATCTGATCCGGATCGGTATATGTGATGGTCCTGGGCTCCGCGTAGCTGCTCTGAGTATAATATACATCTCCATTTTCACTTACATGGACTTCCGTTTCGATTTCCTGGCTGTATTCTACCTGTACGCTTTCGATCTTCGCCGGATCCATCCAGTCTCCCGCCTGAATTCCGCAGCCTTCAAGCGCTTCTATGGTCTTTGTAAAAGAAGGATAGATAGGATAGAAAAATCCTTCATACCAGAATCTGGTATAATCCGGCTGGCGGCTTCCGGAGCTCTGGGTCTCCCATTCCTCTCTCTCCAGAAGGATGTCTGCATTTTCGTTGGAAATCAGCAGCAGCTGGCCGATGGGCGCTTCTGTTTTCTGCCGGCTCAAAGTCATGGCCGCCATTTCCTCCTGGTAAGCCCGATACACGGCTGCCAGCTCTTCCTGGGTTCCTTCTGGCTTTTTCACATTCTGCAGGTAATCCATATAGACCATATTGGCAGCTGCTTCCTCTTCCGACAGGGAAATTCCCGGATAAAGAGCCTTCTTATATCCGTCTTCTCCATAGATCCGGTCTGCCTCAGCAAGAACCGGCTCCAGAGACATCCGGTAAACCCGGAAAACCCGCTTTCCGCCTTTCAGCGTATACCCCACTGTCACATAGGAAGAATCCTGATAATCCCAGGTCCCCGCTTCCCTCTCCTCTGTCTGGCGGATTCCTTCCGCCGCGATTTTCAAAAGTGCATCCACATCCGAAACAGCCCCGGCCTGAACTACCCTAGGAACACCGTCTTCGTAAAGCTTTCCGCCATCCCAGCTGACCCAGCTGTCCTTGTTAAAATCTATGGAAGCGGAAATAATCCGGCCGGGATCCGGAAGGTAGCTGTCATATCGGAATACATCAAACCGGAATCCCAGAATCAGCCCGAGGGAAACTGCCATGCAGGCTGCCATGGTCTTTTCATGGCAAAACAGCTTTTTAAAGTCCGCGTGATAAATAACTTCAATCACGCAATGGGAGATCACCGCACCTGCCACAGCTCCAAATACACACCACCCCAGGTGGGAATTCATCGCCGAGAAAAACAGTGCTCCGGCCAGGGAAAAAGGAATCACCAGAAGGATCTTAATGATATGTGCCGCACCGGAAAAAGCCATGGTCTTCCCTGCTGTCTCAGAAGGCCGCTTCCAGTACAGAACAAGGCTTAAAAGTCCCGTCAGCACTATGGCTGCCAGAGCTCCTGCCCCACGTGCCGCAGTCATCCCCTCTGAAAGAGCCTGGATGGCGGCATCTGCCGGTGAAATCCGCGGAAGTACCACTGTCCAGATGCTTGGGACCTCGCTGCAGTAGGTATGCAGATAGGTCTGGCATAAAGAATAGATCAGTCCCCCCACCGCAGGGAAATATCCAAAGAATACCGCAGTTCCCAGTACCGAAGCGATCCTTGTACCGGTAAACATGACCGCCAGGATCGTAACCATGTAAAACAGTGCATAATACAGCATGTGAAACAGGTATCCCTTCACCGCCGCCTGCAGAACCTCCCTGGAAAGAACGCCGCCGGCCGCAGCCACCGCAATGGCTATCACCTGGGCCGCCAGATATACTGCCGCAGTAATGAGAATGCCCCCTGTCACATGCACCGCAAACTGCAGCTCCCGCTTCACCGGCAGGCTGTGGTAAAAGTCCACCTGCCTGCGGTTCTGCAGATACGAAAATGCAGAAATTCCCATGACCACTGCCGCTATGCCTAAAATCAGCATAATTACAGGATAGTCATTCCCAAATTCAAGCATGGTTCTGGCCTGGGCCTGCCCCCTGACCAGAGTCATATCACCATAAAGTTCATTTGTTATATTAGAAAGAGTCATAGCCAGGGCAACTGGCAGAGCAAAAAACAGTGCCAGCCCTTCCAGAGCCGCCGCCCAGGTTTTTCGCTTCAGATCTTCCAAAAGAAGCTTAAAGTATAAGTGCCTTGATGTCATAACCGGCCACCTCCGTCTCACTGATAAAGATTTCCTCCAGGGATAATGGGATCAGTTCGTAAAACAGCGGATCACAGGATTCCATATATTCTGTAACGGCCTGCTGATCTCCCCGGACCGTCAGCGTATAAATGCTGCCTGTCTGGTCTTTCCTTACAATCTCCAGCCCTTTCAGATCTTCCGCCGTCATTCCCGGCTTCAGCACACACTGCACCTTGTGAAGGTTCAATTTCATATCATCCAGGTCTCTGGACAAAAGGATCCCGCCCCGGTGAAGGAGTCCCACATGATCACAGATATCCTCCAGTTCCCGCAGATTATGAGAGGCGATCACCGGTGTCAGATTCCGCTCCTCCATGTCATTGGCAAACAGACTTTTTACCGTCTGACGCATTACCGGATCCAGCCCGTCAAAGGTTTCATCGCAGAAAATGTAATCCGTCCCCGCACAGATACCGCAGATTACCGACAGCTGTTTCTTCATTCCCTTGGAAAATGTATGGATCTTCCGGTCCTTTTTCAGACCGAAGCTTTCCAGCAGATGGTAAAACCGTTTCTCATCGAAAGCCGGATACAGCTGCCGGTAAAACTGCATCATCTCCTGGGGCGTGCTGTTGGGGAAAAAGTACTGGTCGTCGGAAATATAGAAAAACCGTGCCTTTACCTGCGGATTTTCCCATACCGGCTGACCGTCAATGGTTATGCTGCCTTCATCCGGCTTTAAGACTCCGCTGGCCATCCGAAGGAACGTGCTTTTTCCTGCTCCGTTGGTACCAATCAGTCCGAAGACATTTCCTTCCTTTATCTCTGCCGTTACCTGATCCACCGCTGTAATATCATCAAAGCGTTTCGTAACGCGTTCTGCTTTAATCATTTCCATTCCCTCCTTCTTTCCCCGTCCCTTTGGCGTATCCGCCGGCTGTCTTTTCCAAAATCGCCTCCATCTCCTTTAAACTGACTCCAAAGGCAAAGCCTTCTTCAGCCAGTCTGGCAAAATCAGCTTTCCACTGTTCCCTCTGTTCTTTCATGATTCCGCCGATATCTGCAACAAAGCTTCCCTTCCCTTTTATGGAATAAATGTAGCCCTGCTGCTCCAACTGGCTGTATGCCCTCTGTATGGTATTCGGATTAATGGAAAGTTCCATAGCCTGACTCCGGACTGACGGCATCTGCATATCAGCCGGCAGCACCCCGCGAATAATCAGCTCCCGGAACCGTTCCGCCACCTGCTCATAAAGTGGTCTCCGATCCTTGTAATCCAGTATGATCACGCTGCCTCCTTTCCGCTGGCTGCTGCCGGCATACATTCTAACCCTGCTGCGCCAACTGTTTTCTTTTTTGAACTGTATTAATTGGTTTAACTGTATTAATATAATTAATACAGTTATGATACCAAAAAGAAACGGCCCCGTCAAGGAACCGTTTCTTACGTTTTTCTGAATCATTAAAATATCATACTCAAAATCAGCAGTTCTACAATACCAACGCCCGTCATCACCAGTGACACCGCCGTCTTACACCTTACCTGATCTTTCAGTTCAGACAGGCCGAACATACCATTGAATACCCAGAATCCGCTGTCATTAAAATAGCTGAAGGCAATGGCGCCGATACAGCTGGACTGTGCCAGAAGGATGGGGTTGATGCCCAGCGTTGCTGCCAGAGGCGCCGTCAGGGAAGCTGCCGTGGTGATGGCAACGGTAGCGGATCCCAGGGCAATACGCATCAGCGCGCCAATGATCAGAGGAATCAGGATTGCCGGAATGGGAAGTGCAACAACCGCTGCACCAAGTACATCGCCGATTCCGCTTACCTTAATTACATTTCCAAGAGAACCGCCGGCTCCGGTGATCAGCATGATCATACCGGTATCTTTGATGCTCTCATCCATGATCTTCATTACCTTGGACTTTTCAAGCCGTCCGCCCAGGCCGTATACCGCCAGAGTGGTGCCGATGGCCAGCGCAACAATAGGAGAACCAACCAGACTGATAATATCATAAGCAAAACCTTCGCTCATTCCGGCAAAATCCGCCACTGTATTGCACAGAATCAGGATCAGCGGAACCACAATGGGAGCCAGGGAAGGGAGCAGAGCGGGAAGATCTTTTGCATTCATGATCTCTTCCAGCTGCTCCATGGACTTTATGTATTCTTTCTTATATTCTTTCCGTTCAAAAGTGCCGTCTTCCTGCGGAATCTGATAAATCCTTTTTCCGATCCACTGTGCATAACAGATCGCCGCAATAAAGATCGGGATGGACATGGCCGCGCCTGCCAGGATCATCTGTCCCACATCTACACCGAACATGCCGGCTGCCGTCAGCGGGCCGGGAGTCGGCGGAACCATTACGTGAGTACACTGAAGTCCGCACGCCAGGGCCAGCGCCAGGCCGATCACAGATTTTCCCGTTACCCGGGACATTGCCTTACATAAAGGTGCGAAAATAACAATTGCGGAATCCGCAAATACCGGGATGGAAACCAGCCAGCCGGTAATGCCCAGCGCCCATTCTTCCTTTCCTTTTCCGATGGTCTTAATGAAGGTATAGGCCAACCGCTCTGCAGCTCCTGTCTTTTCCAGAATGCCGCCCATCATAACGCCCAGGCCGATGATGATACCTGTACTTTTTAAAGTGTTTCCAAAGCCGTCCTGAATCGCATTAATAGCATCAGTCGGACTCATCCGGCCGATCAGGCCGGTGATCAATGCCGCCAAAAGCAGCGCGATAAATGTGTGCGTCTTGGTTTTCATAACCAGGATGATCATGATCGCAATGCCTAAGAAAAGGCCTAATAACATTTGAGTCTCCTGCGTCATCACTTCATACCCCTATTCATTATAAAATTTTAACGATCTTTTTACTATTTCTTAACAAATACCGCGCGATACTTTATGGTTTTATTATATTCTGCTTTTTTCAATAAGTAAAACTCATTTTATTTCTTTCTGTTCTAAATATTTTTAATACCAAGCCCCAAAAAACAGGGGCCGCATACGCAGCCCCTGCTCTTGTCTTTGCTGTATTCAATTCAGAAATTAGTCGGCCTTATACATGTCAACCAGCTTCTTTAAATACTCGTATCTTGCCTTGGATTCGCTCTCGTTCTTTGCGAACAGCTTTGCAGCTCTCTCCGGATTCTTCATGGCCAGGGACAGATAACGAACCTCGCCCTTCAGATAATCCTGGTAGCCTTCCATCTTCGGCTCCTTGCTGTCTAAGGTGAACTTGTTCTCAGCAGCAGGATTGAAGCGGAACAGATGCCAGTAGCCGCACTCTACAGCCAGCTTCTCCTCGGTCTGAGCCTTTGCCATACCCTTCTTGATACCATGGTTGATACAGGGAGCGTATGCAATGATTAAGGACGGACCCGGATAAGCCTCTGCCTCTGCAATGGCCTTAACAGTCTGTGCATAGTCAGCGCCCATGGAGATCTGTGCTACATATACATAGCCATAGCTCATAGCGATGGAAGCCAGATCTTTCTTCTTTACATCCTTACCGCCGGCAGCGAACTGTGCCACTGCACCGGTAGGAGTAGCCTTGGAGGACTGACCGCCGGTATTGGAATAAACCTCGGTATCGTAAACCATAACGTTGATATCCTTGCCGGATGCCAGTACGTGGTCTACACCGCCGAAGCCGATATCGTATGCCCAGCCGTCGCCGCCGAATACCCACTGAGACTTCTTAGCCAGGAAATCCTTGTTCTCAACGATCTCCTTGCAGATGTCACAGTCGCAGCCCTCTAATGCTGCAACCAGCTTATCGGTAGCATCGCCGTTGGTAGCGCCGCAGGAGAAGGTATCCAGCCATCCCTGGCAGGCTGCCTTTACTTCATCGGAAGCCTTATCGGATGCTGCAACAGCCTCAACCTTGGTCTTTAAGCCGTCACGGATTGCGTTCTGAGCTAACAGCATACCGTAACCGAACTCTGCGTTGTCCTCAAACAGGGAGTTGCACCATGCAGGACCCTGACCCTTAGCGTTTACGGTGTAAGGAGTGGACGGTGAAGAGTTGCCCCAGATAGAGGAGCATCCGGTTGCGTTTGCAATGTACATTCTGTCACCGAACAGCTGGGTGATCAGCTTAGCGTAAGGAGTCTCGCCGCAGCCTGCGCATGCGCCGGAGAACTCAAGGAGCGGCTGCTTGAACTGAGAACCCTTAACGGTGGTTGCCTTAAACTTAGCAACAACCTCTTCCTTGATGGGCAGGGTCTGTCCGAAATCAAAGATCGGCTGCTCAGCCAGATTGTCTGCCAGCTTCTCCATGGTCAGAGCCTTGTTGCCCTTCATACCCGGGCATACATTTGCACAGGAACCGCATCCGGTACAGTCAAGAGCGGATACCGTCATGGCAAACTTGTAGCCAGGCATACCGGTCATATCCTTCATCTTCATATCTGCAGGAGCCTTAGCTGCTTCTTCAGCAGTCATAGCTACCGGACGGATAACGGCATGAGGACATACATAGGAACAGAAGTTACACTGGATACAGTTATCCGGATTCCATACAGGAACGTTAACTGCGATACCGCGCTTCTCATATGCGGAGGAGCCGGAGGGGGTGGTTCCATCTACATAATCCTTGAATGCAGATACCGGTAAGGTATTGCCTTCCTGAGCGGAAACCTTGGTCTGGATGCTGTTAACGAAGTCTACAACGTCCTTTCTGCCCTCGGTGATTACCTTGTAATCAAGACCTTCATCCTCGCAGTTCTTCCAGGACTCGGGAACCTCTACCTTATGCACGTTCTTAGCGCCGGCATCGATAGCAGCCCAGTTCTTCTCAACTACGTCCTGACCCTTGCGGCCGTAGGTCTTCTGTGCAGCATCCTTCATTAACTGATTTGCCTTCTCGGAAGGAATAATTCCGGTCAGCTCGAAGAATGCAGACTGTAAAATGGTGTTGATACGGGTCGGGCCCATGCCGGTCTCGATACCGATCTTAACACCGTCGATGGTGTAGAAGTTAATGTTGTGGTCGGCAATGAACTTCTTAACCTGACCAGGCAGATGCTGCTCTAACTCAGCGTCAGACCACGGGCAGTTTAACAGGAAAGTTCCTCCGTCTACCAGCTCCTGAACCATGTTGTACTTGCGTACGTATGCAGGATTATGGCAGGCAACAAAGTTAGCCTTGTGGATCAGGTAGGTGGACTTGATCGGAGTATGGCCGAAACGTAAGTGGGACATGGTAACGCCGCCGGACTTCTTGGAGTCATAATCAAAATATGCCTGAGCATACATGTCGGTGTTGTCACCAATGATCTTAATGGAGTTCTTGTTTGCGCCTACAGTACCATCTGCGCCTAAGCCCCAGAACTTGCAGTTGGTGGTGCCTTCGGGAGTGGTTACTAAAGGAGCGCCTAACTTTAAGGATAATCCGGTTACATCATCCTCGATACCCAGAGTAAATCTCTTCTTCTCGGTGTTCTCGTAAACAGCTACGATCTGAGCCGGGGTGGTATCCTTGGATCCTAAGCCGTAACGGCCGGTGTATACCGGAACAGAATCAAACTTGGTTCCCTTTAATGCTGCCACTACATCCAGATACAGCGGCTCGCCTAAGGAACCGGGCTCCTTGGTTCTGTCTAATACAGTGATCTTCTTAACGGTATCCGGAATTGCATTGATCAGAGCCTCTGCGCAGAACGGACGGTACAGACGTACCTTAACAACGCCTACCTTTGCGCCGGAGGTCTTAACCATGTAATCGATGGTCTCCTCGATGGTATCGTTTACGGAACCCATAGCGATGATTACCTGCTCAGCATCAGCAGCGCCGTAGTAGTTGAACAGCTTGTAATCGGTGCCGATCTTTGCGTTAACCTTGTCCATGTACTCCTGAACGATAGCCGGAAGAGCATCATAGTAAGGATTGCAGGCCTCACGTGCCTGGAAGAAGATATCCGGATTCTGTGCGGAACCTCTCTGTACCGGATGGTTCGGGTTCAGCGCATGCTTGCGGAACTCTGCAACTGCATCCATATCTACCAGGTCCTTTAAGTCCTCATAATCCCAGGTCTCGATCTTCTGAATCTCGTGGGAGGTACGGAAACCATCAAAGAAGTTGATGAAAGGAACCTTGCCCTTGATTGCTGCACAGTGAGCAACGGGGGTTAAGTCCATAACCTCCTGTACACTGGACTCGCACAGCATAGCGCATCCAGTCTGACGACAGGCATAAACATCGGAGTGGTCACCGAAAATCGATAATGCGTGAGAAGCAATTGCACGAGCGGATACGTTGATTACGCCCGGCAGCTGCTCGCCGGCAATCTTATAAAGGTTCGGAATCATCAAAAGAAGACCCTGAGAAGCAGTGTAGGTGGTGGTCAGCGCACCTGCTGCCAGAGAGCCGTGAACAGCGCCTGCTGCGCCTGCCTCGGACTGCATTTCGGTTACCTGTACGTTGCGGCCGAAAATGTTGGTTCTTCCATCGGTTGCCCACTCATCCGTATGCTCAGCCATAACGGAAGAAGGGGTAATCGGGTAGATGGCAGCTACATCGGTATAAGCATAGGATGCATGAGATGCAGCCTGATTGCCATCCATGGTTTTCATTTTTCTTGCCATTTTACTTTCCTCCTGCATAAAATGTATAGATAGCGGAACCCCTGGCATGCAGGGATCCCTGACCTGTATATATTATATCAATAAATCCATAAAATGCAAATAATTACGTCAAAAAATACAATGTTTTTCCGCCGAAAAAAGCCATACTTTGCTCACATGAGAAAAGTATGGCTTTTCTGTATATAGGAAAAATGTCCGCCTTTCTACTGGCTTCCAATAGGATTCGGAGCAACTACGCTGTCGGCCGGATTCGTACTGCTTCCCGGACCGCCGCTTCCAGGCGCCTGTCCGGAAATGGTTTCCGAGCTTCCGGGGCCCGTAAATCCAGGACCGTATTCTACCGGCGCAGTAGTCTCGGAAGGTGAAACTGCTCCTGCAGTTGTCTCCGACGGAGCCGGCTGGGATGCTTCGGAACTTTCGATGGTCTCAGACGGAGTCAGCCCGTCTGCCGCGCCCTCCGATGCCACCGGAGTCTCTCC
>DVKS01000115.1 GCA_018715905.1 Candidatus Caccovicinus merdipullorum
CGATCTTCATTTTCATTACCTCTTTCTTTGTTCATTGTGGTCCCTGGAGACCTGGTTTCAGGTACTGGAACGGAGATCTTTCTCTCTTCCGTTCCGATGGCTTAAGTATATCGGATTCTTTTTCCGGCATCAATTGACCTTGTAGCCAAAAAGAAAGTATTATTTTATGCAGGCTTAACAAAATTTCATTTTTGTATCATTTTTGTTTTATTTCTATTTCTTTTCGTTTCATTCCTTGAGGTTTCTTGAGTCTTCCCCTTCCAGAATGCCGTATTTTTTCATCCAGCGCCACAGGGTGGCTTTGCTGACTCCAAGGGCTTCTGCCGTCTGTGCCCGGTTTCCGTCATTCTCCTTCAGCGCTTTCAGAAGCTGTGTCTTTTTTCTGCTCTCCGTCATCCCCCCGGCTGCGCCCTCTTGTGCCTGCTGCATAAAGTTTTCCCGGGACTCTGCTTTGCCGGAAAGGCTTTCTGCCGGATACAGTTCCTCCATCAAGCGCTCTGCCGCCGCCCGGCCGATCACACGCCTTGATGCCGTAAGGATCAGACGTTCACAGTAATTTTCCACCTGATACAGATTCCCCGGCCAGGGACAGGCCAGCAAAAATTCCATAGCCTCCCGCTCAAGCTGATGATGCCGCTGAAATCTTTCGCAGCTGTCCCGTATGGAAGTCTCAATCTTCTTTTTTAAATCCTCCGGCCTGTCCCGCAAAGGCGGAACTGCAAGAGAAAGTCCCTGAAGCAGATAATAAAGATCCTTCCGAAAGCTTCCTTCACGGGCCATTCTCTCCAGCTGCCCCGGCTCCTGTACCATAACCATCACTCGAACATCCCCGTGACGGTCTTTGGAAACTGTCTTTCCAGGGCGCAGCTTATAGCGAAGCAAAGTAAGAAGCCGAAACTGGTTTGCCGGCGTCAGCCAGTCTGCATCTTCTATAAAAACGGTGCCGCCGTCTGCCCGCGCCGCTGCCCCGTCTTCATCAAAAAGCAGGGCATACTGCTCTTCCTCGCCCAGTCCCCCGCAGGACACATGAGCAAACCCGTTCCGGTATCTGGCGCTTTCGTTATGGATGCTCTGCGCCAAAAGCCGCCCCTCGGTGCCGGCTTCTCCTTCTATCAAAACCGGAAGATCAGAAAGGGCGTATAGTCTGGCTTTATGAACACAGGCTTCCATAGCCTGCGATTCCTGGAGAATATCAGAAAAACGACGCAGCGCAATAACGCTTCCGGTCCGCCGCCGCTCCCCTGCCCTGGGTTCTGCCGGGAGCTTTCTCATCATCTTATGACAGGTAAGAATCGCTCCATCTGCCCGCCCCTCAATAAGTACCGGCGCAAGAATGGCAAAAACCGAGCCGGATTTCAGCTGCAGAAAAGCCGAACATCCTTCTCCTTCTCCGGTCAGCGTTTTTTCCACCTGCTTCCGGTCCAGGTCAGGAAAAATTTCCGTCAGTGTCTTTCCGGTCAGTTCTCCCCGCGGCTGTCCCAGCAGATCCTCCATAAGAGGATTCACCGCCGTGATCCGCCCTTTTCCGTCCACATTTACAACGCCTCCGAAAGAATAGTCCAGAAGAGTCTCCATCTGTGCCGCATTCTTTTTTTCTACATCCATGGCATAACTGACGCTTTCTGCCATGGAAAAAGCATTCCGCAGAGAATCCTCCGTATTAGACAGAAACAGCGACGGCACATTATGCTCCGCCGCTGTCTCCACCGCTACTTCCCCGCCAATGACCAGATCCACCTTTTCTTCCACGGCCCGCAGCGCGTAATCCCGCAGCTGCTCATTGTTGGGCGCGTAAAAGGTGCGCAGTTCAATGTCATAGATGGAGTCAAAATACGACATGTCGCAGAACATATTCCGGAAACCCACAACAGCGATCACCGGATTCGTCTTTTTTAAAATCTGTCTGGCCTTGACAATCAGAAGCGCCATCTCCTGGGCAGTGATGACGATCTCGATCACCGGAATATCCGTATACTGCTTGATAATAGAGGCCTGAAGACCTCTGGCTATAATAATGGAGGCCCCGCCGGCAATCGCCTGCCTGGCCTCCGTCACAATATTCCGGGTCCGGACCACTTTCATTATGCTGATTTCGTAATGCTTCTCCCGGTAACTTTTTTCCTGGAGAATATTATGAGCCTGGTACACCATCTCTTCCCTGGGCACCAGAAGTGCAATCTTTCCCATAACAGCCCTCTTTCCGAAATGTTTCCCTGCCAGAAAACAATACTAGTTTTCATTCATCTGATACCGCTTCATCCAGCGCCAGAGAGTCGTTGTGCTGATTCCCAGTTCCTTTGCCGCCAGTGTCCGGTTCCCATGATATTTCTCCAGCGCTTCCTGGATCGAAGTCATCCAGGCTTCTTCCTTTCCCGGCCTGCGTTCTGCTTTCGCTTCCTGCTGTCTGGCCTCCTGCCGGCGCAGTCTTTCCTCTCTGGCTTCATCTTCCGGCAGAATCTCATAAATCCCGGAATCGGTCTCGTAAAGTTCTTCCAGAAGTTCCCGCACATAGCTTTCTGTTATGGTTCGTTTCCCTACCGTAAGAATCATCCGTTCACAGAAGGCATCCAGCTGAATGCTGTTTCCCGCCCATGGATACTCCAAAAGCACCTTTCTGGCCCCTGCCGTCATAACGTGATAACGGCAGTACTGCTCCGAATACTTTTTCACATATTTATCCAGAAGATACCCCACATCCTCAGGCCTGTCCTTCAGGTTCGGAATTTTCAGACGAAGAGACTTTAACGTAAAATAAAGGTCTGAGCGAATCTTATCCACCTTTCTTAATTCCGTCAGATTCTTCGCCGTACAGGCAATGATTCTGGTGTCCATCAGCTGCATATCCTCCATCCGGTCCGTAAGAAGCCGCTTGGTGCGGATCACCTTCATAAGATTATACTGAACCGGCAGTGTCAGTTTGTCAATGCTCTGAATAACCAGAGTGCCGTGATTCGCCTCCTCAATAAGACCAGGCTCCCAGGCATGGCGCTCGCGGGAGTATTCGCCAAATAAAACTTTCATCTGCTGATCTTCCTTAAGTCCCGCCATATTCATCATGATAAAGGGACCGTTTTTGCGCAGACTGTAGTTGTGAATTCCCTGACAGATAATATCCAGTTCCGGACCGGAGATGGCCTCAATCAGCATGGGGCTGGAGGACTGGGCATAGATCCTGGCCCGCTCCACTGCCTGCCTGAGTCCTTTCAAATTCCGGTCGATATCGTCAAAGGTGCCGTAAGCTACGTATCCCTTTAAAATCTGATTCCGGTTCACCTCTCTGGCATCCGACTCCAGACGCCGCATCCGGTTGCAGGATACAATCACACCATCGATTTGATTGGCCGCCACAATAGGCTCCAGCACCACCACCAGAGACTGGTCATTAATATTCAGAAAAGCCGAATACGTCTCCTCTTCACCAGAAAGGATCCGGCGCATGGCGCTTTCATCAAGCCCCACAAGTACCTTCTCCACCGGCTGTCCCATGGCTTTCTGGGCTGAAATCCCCGTGATCTGCTCCATTGCCCGGTTCATTACCAGGATCTTTCCTGACGGCCCGGCCTTGATAATACCGCTGAAGCTGGAGTCCAGGACGGTACTGAACTGGGCGTAATTATGCTGTTCCATTTTGGATACATTATACAAAGACTCTGCATTATGGAGGGCAGTCCGGATAGACTCACCGGTAGAAGAAAGGAAGAGGGCTGGAATCCCTCTTCCCTGCGCTGCACTCAAAGCCGCCTTTCCGCCGATAACAATGTCCACGGCATTTTCTTCAAGGACACGGTCCATTACCGCACGCCAGTCTTCCGATCCCTGCAGCGCACACCGAATCAGCCTGACTCCGTAAAGCTGGTCGAAATAGGTGGTGTCGGAAAACATATTCCCCCAGCCAAAAAGGCCGATACAGGGCCGCTCCTTTTCCACCAGAGACTTTGCTTTTGCCACCAAAAGCCCCAGTTCCTGCGCACTCATGACGATCTCTGAAACCGGCACCGTAGTATGCCGCTGGATCTCCACCGCCTGGCGTCCTCTGGCCACAATGATATTTGCTTCCTGGGACACTGCTTCCCTGGCCTCATTCACCGCGTTTTCCGTGGTAATGGTCTTTAAAAGAACCACATGGTGATTCTCCATCTGGCCGAGAATCTCCTGGGCCTGCTGATACATCTGGTCATTGGGCACAAACAAAGCAATTCCCGCCATTCTCCTCTTCCTTTCCTCTTCCTTATGAGAAAAACATCTGCCGGACATGAAAAGCCGTCAGGCGGATCTGTTTTTCATTTTACGGATTCCAGCCGTCCTCACCGGCCAGAACCGCTTCCTTCCTGTACTTGGGAAGATCTTCCTCCTTCAGTACATGGCACCAGTCCGGTCTTTCGTCCAGCTTCGCTCCCGGTCCCTTGCATCCATACTCGGCAAAGAAACTGGCCGTATGGGCCATCTCCTTACCCCAGTCATGCCATCCGGCAGCTTTGATATGGGGACCGATTTCGCAGTTGATTAAAACGGTTTTTCCGTACTCTCTCCAGGGTCTTCCCAGATAAACGGTCTGATCCGGACAGTTGCTGCAGAAACGGCAGCCATGCATTACGTATCCGTATTCCGCTCCCTCCGGTGTGGACGGTGCGGTTACGTATCCCATCACTTCCCGCTCTACATATTTGGAAAAAAATACACAGTTTTCAAAATACGCAGCGGCACCTCCGAAGATGAAATCCACTTCCCCCTCAATGTAGCAGTTCTTATAATACTGTCTGCGGTTTTCCCGGGGAGCATTCTGCTTTGGCCCGATAAACCCGTCCACCTGTATTTCCTTGGGCGGCAGCGGCGCCGTAAACAATGTATCCTGCCAGCCTAAAAGTCTGCAGGAATCCACCACCATCCGGTCTCCGTCCGCATAAAGAGCCAGTGCCTGCCCTGCCTCCGTTCCAGGGCCTGCGCTGTTTTCAATGGTCAGATTCCGAAGAGTCACATCCGGCGCATCCACAAAAAAAGTATATGTGCGGAAGGTTCCCCTCTTCTTTCCATCCGCCAGGATCTCTTTTGCTCCCAGCCCGTAAGTAATCACGGTTTCTCTCACATCTTCCGGCACAGCGCCTTCAATCAGGACGCCCGGAACCCGCACCGTAACCTGTTCCTTATAATGGCCCGGATAAACCAGAATCTTTCTCTCCTCCTCCGGGTTCACCTCCAGGTAATCCAGTGCCTCCTGCAGGTAATCAAATACCTGATGACAGTCCGCTCCCAAATCCGTCATGTCCTCATCCAGCAGACTCTTCCTTAAAACCGCAATCATTGCAATACTCTCTCCTTTTCTTCATCGATTAAAAAACATCCTAGCTTACTATTAAAAAAGGAACACTCCGGCAGCAGGAGTCCTGCTGCAAAGAAGTGTTCCATTTCGCTTCTATTCCCTAAGCGTCAATGCTGTAGTTCGGCGCTTCCTTCGTAATATGGATGTCATGGGGATGGCTCTCCTTTAAAGATGCTGCCGTGATCTTCACGAACCGTCCGGTTTCCTGAAGCGTCTTAATATCCTTGGCGCCGCAGTAACCCATACCGGAACGAAGACCGCCTAACAGCTGGAATACCGTATCCTCCACCAGTCCCTTGTATGCTACTCGTCCTTCTACGCCTTCCGGAACAAGCTTCTTTGCATCCGTCTGGAAATAACGGTCCTTGCTTCCATTCTCCATCGCTGCAATGGAACCCATGCCGCGGTATACCTTGTACTTTCTTCCCTGATACAGTTCGAAATCTCCCGGGCTCTCATCGCAGCCTGCAAACATGCTTCCCATCATACACACATTGCCGCCGGCTGCAATTGCTTTGGTCACATCACCGGAATATTTAATGCCGCCGTCTGCGATAATCGGAACGCCATATTCTTTGGCAACTGCATAGCAGTCCATAACTGCAGAAATCTGCGGAACGCCGATTCCGGCAACCACGCGGGTCGTACAGATGGAACCGGGGCCGATTCCTACCTTAACTGCGTCTGCCCCAGCCTCGATCAGAGCCCTGGCAGCCTCGCCGGTAGCTACATTTCCGGCGATAACCTGAAGATCCGGATATGCTTCCTTTAGCATCTTTACGCAGCGGATCACGTTAGCGGAATGACCGTGGGCGGAATCCAGTACAACCACATCCACCTTGGCCTCGACCAGTGCTGCTGCCCGCTCCAGAACATTCGCGGTAATTCCCAGCGCTGCGCCGCAGAGAAGACGTCCCTGGGCATCCTTGGCAGACATGGGGTACTTAATCTGCTTTTCAATATCCTTAATGGTGATCAGGCCCTTAAGGTTGAAATCTTCGTCTACAATGGGAAGCTTCTCAACTCTGGCCTTTGCCAGAATCTTCTTAGCCTCTACCATAGTGATGCCTTCTCTGGCTGTCACAAGATTCTTGGTTGTCATACATTCCTTGATCTTGCGGCTGTAGTCCTCCTCGAATTTCAGATCACGGTTGGTAATGATACCTACCAGCTTCCGTCCCTCTGTAATCGGAACGCCGGAGATACGGAACTTACCCATCAGCTCATCTGCATCCTTCAGTGTATGCTCCGGAGATAAAGAAAATGGGTCGGTGATGACACCGTTTTCGGAACGTTTTACCTTATCAACTTCTTCCGCCTGTTCTTTAATCGACATATTTTTGTGGATAATACCGATACCGCCCTGTCTGGCCATGGCAATTGCCATCCGGTGCTCCGTTACGGTATCCATCCCTGCGCTCATCAGCGGAATATTCAGCTTAATCTTCTTTGTAAGATACGTGGTAAGATCAACCTGATTCGGAATCACTTCCGAATAAGCCGGCACCAGAAGCACATCATCAAATGTAATGCCTTCACCAATAATTGTACCCATCGAATTCTCCTCGCTTTCTTTCGCTTTCATCTGCTAATCTGTAGGCTGTTTTCTTGTTAGTAGCTAATTCTAACAAAATTTCATTTGCTTGTCAAACCTTTGTACAAGATGTTTTATTCATTTTACTAATAACTTTGTCAGGTATTCTCTAATAGATC
>DVKS01000116.1 GCA_018715905.1 Candidatus Caccovicinus merdipullorum
CGTCTTTGGAATCAGGAAATCTATGCCTCCCACATCTATCACGCCATTCTCCAGCAGAAATACGGGAAAAGCCCGCAGAACGAATACAGCCGGCCTATCGTCATCCTGTGACGGCAGGCCGGCTGCAAAAAAAGATTTAAATGATTCTGGATCCTGTATTATTTCTTTCTTCCCAGAACGCGCAGAAGATACACAAACAGATTAATGAAATCCAAATAAAGCTCCAGTGCAGAAATAATAGAAGCCTTTTTTAACATCTGTTCATCCTGGCTGTAGAAGGCATAAAATTCTTTGATCTTATGAGTATCATAGGCCGTAAATCCCAAAAACAGGAAAATTCCCAGGGTGCAGACAATCATCTCAAACTGGCTCAGATTAATAAACATGCCCAGAAGCCAGAACACTGCCAGGAAAATCAGCCCTCCCATCATTAAGGGACGAATGCGGCTGAAATCCAGGTGCATCACTGTTCCCATAACGGCCATCACGCCGAAAAACAGAGCGGTAACACCAAAGATTAGCACCATGGAAGCCAGGTCAAACAACAGAAAGTACAGAGAGAATACAATTCCGTTTAATGCAGAATACAGGAAAAACAAAGCCCTGGCCGTGTTGATCCCCATCTTTGTCACTCTGGCACTTAGAAATACTACGGTAGCTACTTCCGCAATAAGAAGCAGATAAATCCAGCCTGGAATATACGTAACCAATGCAATCCACCCGGTCATGTAGCCGGAAAAAGCTACCAGAAACGTAGTAAGAAGGCCGGCAAACATCCAGCCAAATGTTCTGGCTACGTATCCGCCAAGGGTAACGGACGGCGCCGATACCGGCGATTCTTTTGGATACGCCTGATTCATCCAATCTTCATTCATAAAAAGCACCTCCTTTTTTCTATGATTATATCCTTAAAGTTATCTGAAATCAACTGAAACTTTCGGGCATTTAAAAGGCCTTTCCCCTTAATTTTCTGAAGTTTCATTTGTTTCCGGTCCCAGCAGCAGTTTTGCCAGCTCCGGCTCCACATGCCAGAAATCCAGGATCTGCCGGATCTCTTTTTCGTTATCCTTCGGCTTCCCCTGTTTTACTGCACGGATCAGAAGATTTTTCGGCGTGTGCTCCATATCGATAAACTCCAGGATCTGTGTCCGATAGCCGGCATGCTCCAAGATCTCTGCACGGATCCCGTCGGTTAAAAGGGCGCTCATGCGCTCTTTTAAAAGGCCATATTTTAAGATCGGCTTCATCAGATCATTTTTCGTCTGGCTGTTCCACTGGTGCTGGCAGCAGGGAACGGAAAGGATTACCTTGGCTCCCCAGGACACCGCCTTAAAAAGAGCATAATCCGTAGCCGTGTCACAGGCATGGAGGGTCACCACCATATCCACCTGGGAAACGCCTTCATAAGAGGCAATGTCACCGCAGAAAAATGACAGGGTATCGTATCCATACTTTCTGCTCAGTTCATTGCAGCGGCCGATCACATCTTCCTTCAGATCCAGCCCGATCACGCGGATGGGATAGCCTTTCAGAACCCGCAGATAGTAATACATGGCAAAGGTCAGATAGGATTTTCCGCAGCCGAAATCCAGTATCGTATTCTCCCGGTCCTTGGAAAGCTGCGGCAGGACATCTTCGATAAATTCCAGGAACCGGTTTATCTGCCTGAATTTATCATAACGGGCATGTACGATCTTCCCCTCCCGAGTCATTACCCCCAGATCCACCAGAAACGGAACCGGGATTCCCTCTTCCAGCACGTATGTCTTTTTTCGGTTATGGAGAAGCTGCCGTCCGCCCTGGGAACCGGCAGGCTTGATTCTGGCCGGCTCCCCGGCAGGATTTCCCTTTTTCTTTATGGTAACGGTGCCCCTGCGTCCCACCAGGACCTGTGCCCAGCCTTTCTCTGACTGGATCTCGCACTGGCGGAAAGACTGCCCCAGAAGTTTTGTCAGCCATGCGCCGCACTCTTCCCGGTCCATATTTTTATGAAAAACCTGCTTCCCGATCCACTCTTCCAGCTGAAACCGCAGTTCGCCGCCGGAGAGAAACGGGCGCACCTTTGCCTTTTGTATCGTTTCCCTGTCCAGAGGATTCCCCAGAGAAATCTGGAATAGATCCTGATCCAGAAATTCATCAAACAGCTTTTGCAGGCGTTCTTTGTCTTTATTCTCCATCTCGATCCCTCCGGCGTCTTAATTTTCCGCATCTGCCCAGGCGCTCCGCAGAAGCTGGGGATACGGCTGCAGGTGGGCATAATCGTTAAACCGTTCCAGAGTATAGCGCCGCAGCCTGGGGGAATAATTCAATTCCGTAATGCTGCAGTTTTCCAGGCTGGTTCCAAGAGTCCTCCATTTGGCCATATCCATGCCAAGGAAATGAGCTGTCATACTGCGTATTACGCCGCCATGAGTTACCACCGCAACCTTCTCATAACCGCTTTCCCGGATCTGGCGAAATACCGGAATTACCCGGCGCACCACATCACCTGCGCTCTCTCCCCCCGGATAAGGAATATCATATTCCATCTTTGCCTGTTCCTGCTGAAAATCCCGGAAGCGGAGGGCGATTTCCTCATCGCTTAACCCCTCCATTTCTCCGAAGGAAATCTCATTCAGTTCCGGATACATGTAATGTTCCACATTCCAGTACAGATTCGCCGCCTGAGCCGTCTGCACCGCCCGGGTAAGGGCACTGGAAAATACGATCTGGATTCCTTCCGAAGCAAGGCGCTGCCCCAGCAGTGCCGCCTGCTGAAATCCTTCCTGACACAGTTCCACGTCCACATTGCACAGCTTGCTGGCCTGGCGTCCGTGCCGTATTAAATATAGTTTCATTCTGTCCTTTCCTCCTTAAATGCCGGATATCCTCAGGACACCGCTGCAAGCCCAAAGTCCCGCCAGGCAGGATCAAGTCAGTTTTTAAAACTGTGAATCGGCGCCGGAATCCGTCCCCCTCTGGATACGAATCGCTCACAGGAGAAAGAATTCACCGGCATTACCGGAGCATAACCTAAAAGGCCGCCGAATTCTACCGTCTCACCAACACTCTTCCCGATTACCGGAATCACCCGGACTGCTGTTGTTTTCTGATTAATCATACCGATGGCCGCCTCGTCTGCAATAATGCCGGAAATGGTAGATGCCGGCGTATCTCCGGGGATGGCAATCATATCAAGGCCCACAGAGCAGACACAGGTCATGGCCTCCAGCTTCTCAATGGTAAGAGCGCCGGCATTCACCGCATCGATCATACCCTGATCTTCGCTGACCGGAATAAATGCGCCGCTTAAGCCGCCCACATAAGAGGATGCCATGACGCCGCCCTTCTTCACCTGATCGTTTAACATAGCAAGAGCCGCCGTAGTGCCGGGGGCACCCACCCGTTCCAGGCCAATCTCCTGAAGGATCTCAGCCACACTATCTCCCACCGCCGGTGTCGGAGCCAGAGACAGATCGATAATGCCAAAAGGAATTCCCATACGGCTTGAAGCTTCCTGGGCAACCAGCTGTCCAACTCTGGTGATTTTAAAAGCAGTCTTCTTAATGGTTTCACACAGAACCTCGAAATTCGCTCCCCGCACTTTCTCCAGAGCCACTTTTACCACGCCGGGGCCGCTGACGCCTACATTGATCACCGCATCGGTCTCGGTTACACCGTGGAACGCACCAGCCATAAAGGGATTATCATCCGGAGCATTACAGAATACTACCAGCTTGGCACAGCCCAGAGAATCCGCCTCTTTTGTGGCCTCTGCAGTCTGAAGGACCACCTGTCCCATCAGATTCACCGCATCCATATTCAGACCGGTCCTGGTGGAACCTACGTTTACTGAGCTGCAGACCCGCTCTGTCTCAGCCAGCGCCTGAGGAATGGAACGGATCAGCAGTTCATCTGCATGAGTCATACCCTTGCTTACCAAAGCCGAATAGCCGCCGATAAAATTCACCCCTACTTCCTCGGCCGCCCGATCCAGTGTCCGGGCTATGGTAACAAAGTCTTCCGGGCAGCTGCAGGCCGCCCCGCCGATCAGGGCAATGGGGGTTACGGAAATCCTCTTATTTACAATAGGAATCCCAAAGTCCTTCTCAATGGCCTTTCCGGTGGAAACAAGATCTTTTGCCGCTGTGGTAATTTTCCTGTATATCTTTTCGTTTACTGCTGAAAGATCAGAATCAATGCAGTCCAGAAGGCTGATTCCCAGCGTAATGGTCCGCACATCCAGATTTTCATGCTCTATCATATTGTTGGTTTCATTTACTTCGTATATATTGATCATCGCTCGTCCGCCTTTTCTCCCTATCTCAAAGCTGCCGCCTGGGCTGACAGCCAGTTAAATCCGATGCATCTTCGTAAAAATCTCTTCTCTCTGGCACTTGATCTTTACGCCAATCTCTTCGCCAACCTGCTCCAGATCGCCGGCCAGTTCCTCAAAAGGCTTTGCCGAATCCGACATATCCGCGATCATCATCATATTAAAATACCCCTGTACAATGGTCTGGGAAATGTCCAGAATATTTACCCGGTTATTTGCCAGGTATGTACATACTTTTGCAATGATTCCCACCGTATCTTTTCCTACTACTGTAATAATAACTTTCATCGTTCTGCCTCTCTTTCTGGATTAAATCGTTATGATTTCCGACATGCGGTCCCTGCCTGCTACGGAAATGGAAAAATCTCCGGCCTGGTAAGGCGTCTCGCCCTGGGTAATCTCCAGGCGAACTGTCTCATAAGCCAGTTCTTCATAATTGTTCTCCTTGCTGAGATGCCCAAGGAGTATTTTTTTCAGATTATCATGAAGGATACAGTTCAAAAGCCGTCCGCAGGTTTCATTGGACAAATGTCCGTGATCTCCCAGGATCCGCCGTTTCAGATAATACGGATAGGGTCCTGTCTCAAGCATCCTCACATCATGATTGGATTCCAGAAGCACCGCATCCAGTCCCTGCAAATGATTGATAATATATTGATCAAAATGCCCCAGATCCGTGGCCACAGCCACAGACTTATGTCCGCTCTGCAGCCGGTAAGCTACCGGATTCGCCGCGTCATGATCGATGCGGAAAGGCATAATATCCAGTTCTCCCACGGCAAAGTCTACATCCGGCAGAATCGGACGCATCAGTTCCCGGGGATATTCCTCCAGAGAAGACTTTACTGCCGCCGCTTCCAGCGTCTCCGCTGTGCCGTAAATGGGAAGCTTATTCTTCTTAGCCAGAACCTTTAATCCTTTTATGTGGTCGGAATGTTCATGGGTAATCAGGATTCCGTCCAGTTCACTGGCCTTTAATCCGATTTCATTCAGCCCCTGCTCAATCCTCTTATTGCTGATGCCGGCATCCACCAGGATATGGGTATTCTCTGTTCCTACATAAATACAGTTGCCGCTGCTTCCGCTTGCAATACTTACTAATCTCATTCCGGTCTCTCTTTTCCTGTGCTTTTTCCAGATATACCATCCGGACAGTCTCGGAATGATTGTAATATAAAACCAGAGAGAATTCAACTGAAATCAAAAAAAAAGATGACTTCTGTTTCCAGAAGCCATCTCTTTTTGAGCTTTCCTTTTATTTTTACTTGGTCCTGCTCAACGACCATTTTTTAGGATTTTTATACTCTTTCCTATTGAGTTTTCCGGATTCTTTATCCTCTTTTATCTTGGAGTTTTTGGCTTTTTATACTCTTGCCATTTGAGTTGATATTTTTTCCTCTTATCATTGAGGTTTGGCTTTTTATCCACTTGCCATTGTGGCTTGAACCTTTTTTCCTCTTGTTCATGAGGTTTGATCTTTTATACTCTTATCATGGAGTTTGACTTTTTTATCCACTTGTCATCGTGTTTTGGTTTTTTATACACTTACCATTGTGTTTACTGCGAACCTTTTATTCTCTGGTTCCTGAGATGGATGATTTCTTCTGCTCTTTTCCTTGAGCTTTTTCAGATAATTTATACTCTTATCTTTGAGTTTTAAGACTTTGTTTATCCTCATGTCTTAATGAGTTTTATTGTGATTTAAAGATACCATATAAATCACACTTTGTCAATAGTTTTTCACAAAATTCTGTTATTAATTTTATTTCCAGAATATTTTCCGTATTTCACACATTTTGTTTGCTTTATTTCTGTAAATTTATCCTTTGTTCTCCGGTTGGGAAACAGCCGATTGAGAGGGTGCCAATGAGTACAGAAGTTCTTCCATGACCTTGTCAATTTCTGCGGCGGTCTCCTCCCAGGAACCGCTGTTGTCGATCACACGGCCGGCAAGCGCCCGGAATTCCTGATCGGAATCCTGACTGGCAATCATGGAACGGCACCTTTCTTCAGAGTACCCGCGGCTTTCCATAAGCCGCAGGGTCCGTACCTCTTCCGGCGCCCACACATACCAGATCTCATCAAACATGGCGGCCGCCTCACGGCTGAAAACGGCAGATTCCACCACCGCAGCAGCCGTTCCCTGCCCGTCCAGACGATCCAGTTCCTCCTGTACCAGCTTCCAAACAAGAGGATGCGTAATACGGTCTACGGTCTCTCTGGCCTGAGGATCCTGGAAAATCAGCCGGGCCAGAGCCGGCCGGCACAGTGAGCCATCCGGATTAAGGAAAGAATCTCCCAATGCCGCCACAACCTGTCTCAGCCCTTCCTGCCCCGGCTCCATAACCGCCCTGGCCACCAGATCCGTATGGATCACAGGCACATTCCATCGGACCGTCAGACGGTCAAGGACCTGACTTTTTCCGGAGCCTACGCCTCCGGTTACCCCTATTCTCTTCATTTTGTTATCTCCTGTCCTTCTGCCAGTTCTGCTCCCATCTTAAAGCGCCACAGCCGCATCTGGTCTTCCTGGCTGGCATAGCCGATTCCCACCCGGGTGTCCGGGACGATGTCATAGCGTTTTCCATCATCCTCTATCCACAGTTCACGGCTGGTAAAAATGGAGGTGTCATTCAGATGTCCATCCACTTGCAGAGCCTTCGTCAGACGGCCGGGCCCTTTGGCATCCACACAGGCACGGATCAGCACTCCCTGAGGCACATCTTCCTCACCGGTCACTACATTTAAGAGCCAGTGAATGCCGTAGCACAGATACACGTAAATCTGCCCGGCCTTCCCATACAGGATCTGCGTCCGCTTCGTCCGCCCCTTGTGGGCATGGCAGGCCGTGTCCTCCTCGCCCCGGTAAGCTTCCGTTTCTGCAATCCGCAGTGTAATCTGCGTTCCGTCAGGGAGAGTCCTCACCAGAAGCTTTCCCACCAGATCCGGCGCCACAAGAAGGCAGTCCCTCTGATAAAATGTATCTTCCAGCCGCACTGCTATTCTCCTTCCCTTCCGTCCGGTTCCTTTTCTCCGGCATACTGCTTTTCATACGCTTCATTCAGCCACTGGATCCCTGCCTGGATCCCATCTTCATCAAAAGAGACATCCCGGCTGGTCTTTTTCTCCTCCGACGTAGCGTCAAAGCTGTAAGGCTCCGGCCAGTGGGTGACGCGCAGTACGGTCCGCGTCTCTTCGTTCTCTTCCACTTCCGCCTTGGCCATCTTAAACCGCATGCCTTTGAAACTGCCGGTGTAGCTTTCCTTTTTCAGGTAATTGATGGGCATGAACCCCTTTCGTTCCAGCATCTTTCCTGCTTTCCGCCTTTCTTTTATCTTACGTGCAGGCTACTTGGCATCAAACCAGGTATCGCCTTCCTTGGCTTCCACCTCCAGCGCCACTTTAAGCTGAGAGGCATGCTTCATCTTATCTTCCAGAATGGACTTGACTTCCTTCGTCTCCGGCTTCCAGGTTTCGATCAGAAGTTCATCATGGATCTGGAGAACAATCCGGGAGCGAAGTCCCCGGCGGCGCAGTTCCCGGTCAACGCCGATCATGGCAATCTTCATAATATCCGCTGCCGTCCCCTGGATGGGAGAATTCATGGCAACCCGTTCTCCAAAGGAACGCTGCATAAAGTTTCCTGATTTCAGTTCCGGTATGGGACGCCTTCTGCCGTAAAGGGTGGTCACGTATCCCTGTTCCTTTCCCTGGGCCACCAGGCCGTCTAAGTATTCCTTTACGCCCGGATAAGTTTCGAAGTATTTATTAATGTACTCCTGGGCCTCTTTCCGGGAAACGCTCAGGCCTTCTCCCAGTCCAAAGGCGCTGATTCCATATACAATACCGAAATTTACCGCCTTTGCGTCCCGGCGCTGCTGGGGCGTAACCTGGTCCAACGGAATATGGAAGACCTGAGACGCGGTGATGGCGTGAATATCCTGGGCAGAATTATAAGCATCAATCAGACGCTGGTCCCCGGACATGGAAGCCAAGATCCGCAGTTCGATCTGGGAATAATCCGCATCCACAAACACATATCCATCCTCCGGTACAAATACTTTCCGGATCTCCCTTCCCAGTTCCATCCGAACTGGTATATTCTGCAGATTCGGCTCTGTGCTGCTGATACGTCCGGTGGCGGTTATGGTCTGATTAAAGGTTCCGTGGATCCGCTCATCCGAACCGATATATTCTGCCAGTCCCTGGGCGTAGGTGGAGTTCAGTTTGGTCAGCTGGCGGTAATCCAGGATTTTCTGAACGACAGGCACCTGAGGCGCCAGCTTTTCCAATACGTCTGCTGCAGTAGAATATCCGGTCTTTGTCTTCTTTCCGCCTTTCAGCTGCATCTTTTCAAATAAGATCTCTCCCAGCTGCTTGGGAGAATTGATATTAAACGTCTGGCCGCAGTCCTCATAAATCTCTTTTTCCAGCTGCCGGATCTGCACTTTCAGTTTTTCACTGTAATCGTGAAGTGCCTGACGCCTTACTTTTATGCCGGCTTTCTCCATATGATGGAGGCTGTAAATCAGAGGCATCTCCACTTCCAGGAAAAGATCCCACATGCCGCTTTCCTTCAGCCGTTCCTCCAGAGCAGCTGCCGCACGGCCGGCCGTCCAGGCCATATAGCAGGCGCAGGCTGCCCCCTTCTCATCCTCCCAGAAAATATCTCCTGCCTTCTTCTTTCC
>DVKS01000117.1 GCA_018715905.1 Candidatus Caccovicinus merdipullorum
TCACCCGTTTCCACCCGCTTCATCTGCTGCATCATCTCGGTAAGGGGGCCCGTAAGCTTTCGGGAAAAGAAAACGGAACCGGCAGCCAGGGCGGCGATGGACAGGGCCAGCAGCAGATACATAATCCGATACAGATTCTGGATCGGGGCGAAAGCCGTCTTTGTATCGATCTCTACCACAGTTTCCACCCCATATTCGCTGCTGGGCGCCTGGAGGAGCATCATACCGGGTTCATTGCTCATGGACTCCCGGTCTAATTTCTGCCCAATGGCTTCCGGCTGATTGCTGTAAAAGCAGGTGCCGTCCGGCCAGAGTACATAAAGCTTTTCATCCCGCAGAAAATCCACCGAATCAATGAGGGAGCTGACCTTGCGGGCATCAATATCCAGATACAGCGTTCCCACGTAGTTCATATCCTGGATGCTTCCCCGCAGGTCATAGTAGTTTCTTGCCACTGTAAAGACTTCTGTGCTGTAGCTGCCGCTGAGATAATTGTGCCGGTGGATAGGATAAAGCATCATATCACGGGAAGACTGGTCCGTATGTTCCCGGTCCACTGCCTCATAGAAGGGATCCAGGGTGTAGAAGTAGTTGCCCCAGAAATTTACATGAAAAGAAATCTCATTGCCGTTTAAGTCTTTGCCGATGAAATGGGCGGCAGTAATATAGTAATCGGTGCTCATCAGATTCCGGAGAAAGCCCTCCATGTCTGATTTCCGCTCTTCTTCCATGGTTTCCGGAGCATAACCGATTCCGTAGACGATCTGGCGGAAATTGTCAAAGGTCATATAATTCATGGCATTTTCCTGAGAACTGAAATTGTAGTAATAAGGCATTTTTGTGATGGTGTTGTAGGCGGACAGCATATTGTCGATCCGGCTGCCTACGGAGATGACGGCCTGCTGATAGGTGTCCGTGATGACCTGGCGGTACTGGACCAGCATGGTGCGGAACAGTACGGTAGTCAAAATCAGCATGGGGACCAGACCGGAGACGAGAATCACCAGTGTGAATTTGTGGAACATGCCCAGACGAAATTCTTTCTTTTTCTTTTCCATACCGAACCCTCCTGAAAATTATTCCCCAGCCTTCTTGCGTCCTGTGGGACGATTGCTGTAATCCAGTATAGCACAGCTTATCCGGGAGAAAAAGCGCTGCATTGTGCAAATACACAAGCCCCCCAAAACCCGGGAATCCAGACTGCGGGCAGGGGATGCCCGGAAGGAGACACTGACGGATTTTGAGGGGCGAAAAATACCGGGAAGATCAGCCTTTTGCCGCGCCTGCGGTGATGCCTTTTACAAAGTATTTCTGGAACATGCAGAAGATGATCAGCGCCGGTACGATGGAGATGATGGTTCCTGCAAACACGATATCCCATCTGGCGGTGAACTGTCCCACGAAGCTGGCGATCTCTACGGTGATGGTCTTTGCTCGGCCGCTGGGAAGCACCAGGTAAGGCATCAGGAAGTCATTCCAGATATTCAGGCCGTTTAAGATGACCATGGAACCGGTACAGGGTCCGAGAAGAGGGAAGGTTACCTTCCAGAAGGTCTGGAAAGGTGAACAGCCGTCGATCATGGCCGCTTCTTCAATATCCAGGGGGATGCCCTTTAAGAAGCTGCAGTACAGGAGAGTTCCGAAAGCCACGGAGCCGGAAATATAGCAGACGATGGGGCCAAGCATGTTTCCGAACAGGCCGAATATCTTCATCTCCTTAAACAGAGGGAACATGTAAAGGTGGAAGGGGATCATCATGCCTGCCAGAAAGAAGGTGTAGATAAAGCTGGTAAAACGGCTTTTTCTTCTTTCGATGGCGTAAGCAGCCATGGGGACTATACACACGATCAGAAGTTCCGATACCACGGTCAGGATCACGGTGTTGACGATGGCAGTGGAGAAGTCGGACATCTGGAACAGGTCTACAAAGTTCTGGGTATAAAGAGAGGTGGGGAAAGCCACCGGGTTTTTCAGGATATCTCCGTTGCTCTTAAATGCCGACATAAGGGCAAAGAGTACGGGGTATAAAAAGACCACTGCCAGCATAATGGCAAGGATCAGAAGGAGATAATCGAATGCTTTCGGTTTTTTCAATGCTCTCATTATAACTGCACCTCCCGGCTCCGCAGAAATTTCTGCTGGATTGTATTCAGTATGATGATGATGAACAGAAGCATAATGCCTACAGCTGTTCCGAAGCCCTGCCGTCCTTCGGTAAATCCTACTTTATAAAGCAGGTAAACCAGCGTCTCGGAAGTAAAGCCAGGGCCGCCGTCGGTCATGACGTTGATCTGGTCGAAGACCTTTAAGCCGTTGATCAGGGAAAGAGTAAAGTTAATGGTAAATGCGCCGGAGATCAGGGGAATGGTGATCATACGGAACCGCTGCCAGGGAGAAGCGCCGTCGATTTCCGCTGCTTCGATCACATCTGTGGATACGCTCTGGAGCGAAGCCAGGTAAATGATCATATAGTAGCCTGCGCCCTTCCAAACCAGAACCACGCCGATCATGATCAGAGTCAGGCTGGTATTGCCCAGCCAGTCCTGCCGGAAATCTCCAAGGCCGATCTGGGTGAGGATGCTGTTGATGGCGCCGAAATTGTAATTATACATGATTTTCCAGATGAAGCCGGATACGATGCCGGAGATCAGCACCGGGATATAGAAGGCACTCCGGAAGAAATTCTTTCCCCAGCGTATATTGTCCACCAGAACTGCCAGGGCTAAGGCAAAGGCATTTTCCAGAACGGAGATAAAGATGGTGAGGATGATGGTATTTTTCAGAGCGTTGCCGAAGCGGGCGCTGGTAAAGATTTCTTTGTAGTTTGCCAGGCCGATGAATTTTACATCGGGGCTGATGCCGTCCCAGGATGTAAAGCTGTAGTAAACGCTGCTTACGGTGGGGACAATGATGAACAGCACGTACAGGATCAGCGCCGGGGCGATGAAAGCCAGGGCGGTCTTGTCAATGCCGCGCTTTTTCTGCTGGACCATGGAATTCTCCTTTCCTGAATAGGTGAAAGCGGGTTAAAAAGAGAAGAAAAGGGTAAAATTGGGCGAAAAAAGGCTCATGCCTTGTTGCATGAGCCTTTTTGGGTTATTCGATGCCTGCTCCCGTTACCGGATTGAAGCTTTCGGCTGCAACCTGCCATGTTTTATTCATTTCTTCACATGCAGAGTCAATATCGCGGGTTCCCTGAAGAACCTCGATCAGGGTCTTATAGGTGAAATTTCTGAAGTCCGGCGGCAGTTCATTGTTTCCGGATTTGCCGTTCCACATAGGAGTCAGCGTATCGGCTGTGCCGGTTGCGTCAATAACTTCCTGCAATACCGGAAGAATATCTAAGTCAGGTGTTTCCACTGTGGAAGGAACAGCACTTAAATTCTCACAATAAACTTTATAATTTTCCGGGGCAAAGAAGAATTTGATGAATTCTTCAGCGGCTGCTTTTTTATTAGGATCCTGTGCTGCTTCAGCGGAGATGGCCAGTCCGCCGATGCCGGAACCGCCTACCAGACGAACCTTTCCGTCAGGACTGGGAATTGGGAACCAGCCCATTTCGAAATCGGGATCTGCCTGACTGATCTGACTGAACATATGAGTACCGGAATACATCATAGCAGCCATATCATTTACCAGGAAGGTGGTGATCTGTGCATCGGGAGTGGATACCCAGCCGTCCTGTGCGTACTCCATGATCTGGATCATTTCTTCGAAGGTGGACTTGATGGCAGGATCGGAGAAATCCTTGGATCCGTCATAGCAGTGCTCGATGAAATCCGGGTCAACGCTCATTACCTGATCGTCATAAGCTTTATTAAACCAGAATCCCATGTGCCATAAATCCTGTCCGCCTACAACTAAGGGAGCCATATCGCCTTTATCCTTGATGGTCTGGCAGAGCTCGATGAACTCGTCATAAGTGGTGGGTTCAGTCAGTCCGTTTTCATCAAAATAGGTCTTGTTATAAATAATGCCGTTGGTATTCTCGCCTGCCAGAGCTGCGGTGTAAACTTCACCGTTAAATTCCATAGGAGCCTTGAACAGGGATACGATGTCATCCGGGAGAGGAGCCAGCTTTCCTGCCCGCACATACATGGCAGTATCGCGCATCTCCATAACCTCGGGGAACTCGCCTACGCTGTCCTTGGTCTTTAACAGCTCTGAGTAGTTTCCGCCGGTTCCGGGCTCGATGGTCACGGTAATCATGTCATACGTTTCGTTGAAGCGGTTTACGATCTCATTCATAGCCTTCTTTGCGCCTTCATCGCCGTCTGCGAAGATAAAGGTCAGGTCCGTCTGCTCTGTTACAATGGAGTCTGCGGCACCTTCCGAAGAAGAATCGGCGCTTCCGGACTCTGCCTGGCTGGCATCGCCGGCTTCTGTGGCAGCGCTTTCTGCCGCTGCGGTGGTGGATGATACGCTCTGATCGCCGCATGCGGCCAGAGATGCGGTCATGGCTGCAGCCAGTGCCGCCGATAACAATACATTAAGTTTCTTTTTCATCATGTCCTCCCTTTCTGAACGTTTTTCTTTGCTTTCTGAACCGTTCTCACTTGCTTTTGATGGTTTTATGATAACAAAAACTCCGGAGGGCCGGCACCGGAGTTTTAAAGATAAAAGTGCGGATTTTTAAGATTTGCTGCCGCAGTGCGGCAGTGATTTACGGTGCAGCTTTTCCTCTGCGGTCTGTGCGCGGTATTGGGATGGGGTAAGTCCCATATACTTTTTAAACTGACGCATATAATGCAGTGTATTTTCGTATCCGCAGAATGCAGCAACAGAGGCGATATCCATGTCGGTTTCCATCAGATAAAAGCAGCTGTTTTCCAGCCGCGCCCGGATCAGATCCCGGCGCGGCGGAAGCCCGAAGAATTCCTTATACAAATGCTGGAAGCGTGATGTGCTTAAATTCAGGGAACGGGCCATAGGATCCATATCCCAGTCTCTGGCCGGAGCGTTAAGGATTTCCTGGCGCAGACGGAAAAAGGCGGGATAAAGAGAATGCTTTGTCTCCGGCTCCGCTCTGGGGCCTTCCGACAGCTTCCAGAGAATGGCCCGCATCAGGGCGTCCTGAACAGTCAGAGAAGCGGGGGACGTTCTCCGCGTTTCTTTTACCAGAAGGCGGACGCATTGGACCAAGGACTGAAAATCCCGGGGAAGGAAGGGAGCGCCGAAGGGGATGCCGGTCTCAATCAGAATTTTCTCATCGGCAGAGAGGGAAAAATGAATCCAGTCATCATTGTAATGATCCAGCCGGCAGCCGTAACGGATAGGCGTATTTTTTTGAAAGAGCACGGCAGACTCCGGAAATGCCGTCAGGACCTGTCCCTTTTGTTCCACATACCCCTCGGTTTTTATCAGAAGAAGCAGATAGTGATCCAGGCCGTGACGGTGTTCCATCTCTACGGGTCTGGAGTGGTGGGAATCATGTCCGCAGCGAAGAATCGTGATCATATAAGAAAGCCTCCTTTTGCAGTCTGTCTGCGGTCAAAGGACCGCGGCTTTTTATAGTGCAGATTTGGGAATGGTGCAGCGGTTTTAGACAGCTGAAGGAGCGTGTTATATACCGGAAGCTGTCATAAAGATAAACAAAAATCAGCAGAATCGATCAGTTAAAAACAGTTTAGCGCATTGTATGGAATCTGTCAAAAGGATAAAATGATGATACCTGTTTTTTAAGGACTGTAAAAGAGAAAAGAGCGTCCCTTTAAGGGAAGGAAAGGAGAAAATGATGACAAGATCCGGAGAAGAAAATACCGTGATGCATTTAAGCAGAGAAGATCAGGAGTGGCTGGATGGCACTCTGGATCAGATCGTGAAAAAGATGGAGGCAGTCCGGGAGCGGAATGCAGAAAAAATCCCGGCAGTGGCAGTAAAGGGGGTATACGATGACCGGGCAGACCAGTCCATAGAATGGGATATGGACAATGGAATTAACTGGTGGACCAATGGATTCTGGGGCGGGATTATGTGGCAGCTTTATCATTACACCGGAGATCAGCGGTATATGGAAATTGCCAGAATATCCGAAGAGAAGATGGACCGGTGCTTTTCCATGTATTATGGCCTTCACCATGACGTAGGTTTCATGTGGCTGCCTACGGCTGCGGCAGACTGGCGTCTGACGAAAAATCCGGAGTCCAGAAAAAGGGCACTTTTAGCGGCAAGCCTTCTGGCCGGCCGTTTTAACCCGGCAGGAAAGTTTATCCGGGCATGGAATGACAATGTACCCGGGCAGACGGAGAGCAACCGGGGCTGGGCCATCATTGACTGCTTATTTAATATTCCCCTTCTTTACTGGGCATCGGAAGAAATCGATGATCCGCGATTTAAGGAAATTGCCATGCTTCATGCAGATACCGTAGCAGAGAACTTTATCCGGAAGGACGGTTCTGTCCGCCATATTGTAGAATTCGACCCGGTTACCGGAGAAATGGTGCGGGAGCTTGGGGGACAGGGATACGCAGAGGGGACTTCCTGGACCAGAGGCCAGACCTGGGCCATCTACGGTTTTGCCATCAGTTTCCGGCATACGAAAAAAGAGTCCTATCTGGAGGCGGCAAAGAAGGCAGCCGACCGGTTCCTTTCCCGGATCCCCGCCGACTGGCACATTCCGGTGGACTTTGACCAGCCGGAAGATCCCCATATCGAGGATTCCACTGCGGCAGCTGTGGCAGCCGGCGGTTTCCTGGAACTGTCCAGGATGATTCCTGACCGGGCAGAGGCTTACCGGAATGCGGGTATTAGGCTGTTAAAGACTCTGGCGGCCGACCGGTGCGATTTCTCACCGGAAATCGATGGAATCCTTTCCCGCTGTACCGGATCTTACCATGGGGAGAAGGACCGGGAAGTGAATTTTGTGTATGCAGATTATTATTTTATTGAAGCGCTGCTGAAATTAAAGGGGTGCGATGTAAAGATCTGGTAATCTGATTTGACGGCTGCAGGATTTTCAGGCTTTTATGATTCTTCCAGAGATATACGGGAAATTTTGGAAAAGATAAATCCGGAAGCAATAATAATAACTGGTAAATTCTTTCCAAATGTAGTATACTTGAGGGAAAGAAAACAATTTCTGGAAGGGAGTGAAGGTCTATGAATCGAATTGTTACCATTGGCCGTGAATTTGGAAGCGGAGGAAGAGAGCTGGGGCGTCGTCTTTCGGAAATTATGGGGATGGCCTACTATGATAAGGAGATCGTGACGGAGATTGCCAAGCGGACATCCATGTCGGAGGAGTATGTGCAGCATATTATTGAACACCGGCCGGTTATGTCCTATCCTATCAGCATCGGACGCAGTTTTTATCCTATGGTCAATCCCATTACGGACCAGCACCAGACAATCTACCAGGAGCAGCACCGGATCATCCGTGAGATGGCGGAGAAATCGGACTGTATTATTGTAGGAAGATGCGGCGACTATATTTTGAAGGAGCAGAACCCCTTCCGTATTTTCGTATATGCCGAGATGGAGAGCAAGATGGCTCGCTGCCGTGAGAGAGGTGCGGAGCATGAGAACCTTACAGACCGGGAGTTAAAGCAGCAGATCAGCCGGGTGGATAAGAATCGGGCGAAGTATTATGAGTTTTACACCGGACATCGGTGGGGTGAACGCCTGAATTACGATCTGTGCATCAATACCACGGACAGGTCCATTAAGGAACTGGCGCCTCTGGTGGCGCATTTCCTGAATGAATGCCTTCAGTAAAGCGAAAATCAAACCGGAACTCTTGACAAACTTTCCCGGCGGCCGGATAATATACACATACCCCCAAGGGTATGGAGGTGAGTGCATGAGACAATGTATGGATGCGGAGAATCTGCACCGTCGGCTGAAAAAGATCATTGGTCAGGTGCAGGCCATCGACCGTATGGTAGATGAAGATGTTCCCTGTGAAGATATCCTGGCTCAGATTAATGCCGCAAAGTCCGCTTTGCATAAGTGCGGCCAGGTGGTGCTGGAAGGGCACATTAAGCACTGTGTCCGCGACGGCATCGAGCATGGGGACGCGGACCAGACCATAGCCAGTTTCACCAAGGCGGTGGAACGGTTTGCCAATATGAAATAGGCAAAAAAGATACTGCAAGATTGCGGAGGATTCATTTCCGCGGGCAACGAGCCAAGCGGACATGCTTGCATGTCCATTTGGCGACTGCCGCGAGAGTCAGATGAGTCCTCCGCTTTTTTATAAAAACTTCAAAGCTTCTTGACTGCGTGTATCCCTATTGGTATAATAAACCCATACCCCTATGGGTATAAGGAGGGAAAGATGAAATACATAGAAGCTTTTTTGGAATGGGGAGGAATAAAAAAGGATGCAGTATGCCTGATTCTTTCCGGCGCGGCACTGGTCATCAGTATCTTTGATCTGATTCCTCTGCCTTTTGATGCTGCATGGATATCGATCATCCTGTGCGGGATTCCGATTATCTTGGAGGCCCTGGTGGGATTGGTGACATCTTTTGACATTAAGGCGGATGTTTTGGTGTCCATTGCCCTGATTGCTTCCGTGATTATCGGGGAAGATTTTGCAGCGGGAGAAGTGGCGTTTATCATGCAGCTGGGGGGACTTCTGGAAGAGATGACAGTGGCCCGTGCCCGTGCCGGCATCGAGCGGCTGGTGCACCTGACGCCGCGGACAGCCAGGAGGATTCAGAATGGAAAAGAGACGGTGATCCCTGCAGAGCTTGTTCAGGCAGGCGATATCCTGCGGGTTCTCCCTGGAGAGATGATTCCTGTGGACGGCGTGATCCGGAGCGGGCAGACATCCATCGACCAGTCGGTAATGACTGGAGAGCCTCTTCCGGTGGATAAAAAAGAAGGTGATGAGGTTTCCAGCGGAACCGTGAATCAGTTTGGATCTTTTGATATGGAGGCAGTGAAAGTAGGCCAGGACAGCGCGATTCAGCGCATGATTCGCCTGGTGCAGTCTGCTGATGCGGGAAAAGCGAAGATCGTCGGGCTGGCAGACCGGTGGGCTACCTGGATTGTGGTAATTGCACTGACGGCAGCTTTTCTTACCTGGCTTTTTACCGGCCAGATTATTCGGGCAGTGACTATACTGGTGGTATTTTGTCCCTGCGCTTTGGTTCTGGCAACACCTACGGCAGTGATGGCGGCTATCGGAAACGCTACAAAGCATGGATTTCTGGTGCGGGAGGGAGATGCTTTGGAAAGGATGGCATCGGTGCGGCGAATTACCTTTGATAAGACCGGAACGCTGACCTGCGGCACCCCGAAAGTAACTGCCGTAAAAAGTTTTCGGGCAGATATTTCAGAGTCATTTATCTACGCCTGCAGTGCAGGTGCGGAGCTTCGTTCGGAACATCCATTGGGAAAAGCAGTGGTACACTGTTTTCAGGAGTATCTGGAGAAAAACACAGAGATCAGTATGGGCAAGGCTGTGATGCCGGATGTGCAGGATTTTCAGATGCTTCCTGGGCGGGGAGTAAAGGCGATCGTGGACGGAAGAATCGTTCTGGCCGGAAATGAGCAGCTGCTTCGTGATAACGGCATTCTGCTGACTGAAGAAGAAAAGGATACCGCAGAAACATACCTGAAAGAGGGGGCTGCGGTGATTTACCTGGGAATCGACGGAGAGGCGGCAGGACTGATCAGCCTGGCAGATATACTGCGGCCCGATGCAGCAGATACCATTCGCCAGGTAAAGGAAACGGGAATTGTTCCCGTTCTGCTTACCGGTGACCATGAAAATGCGGCCAGGAACATTGCGGCCCGGCTTGGAATCACTCAGACGCAGTCAGAATGTCTTCCGGAAGATAAGCTGCGCTGCCTGGAACGGTTCCAGCAGGCAGGGGAACCGGTGTGTATGATTGGTGATGGAATTAACGATGCGCCGGCTCTGAAGCAGGCTTATGTGGGGATCGCTATGGGCGGAATCGGAAGCGATATTGCAGTGGATGCGGCTGACATTACGCTGATTAATGATGAGATTCGTCAGATCCCTCACCTTATCCGTCTGTCCAAACGAATGATGTTTGTTATCAAATGCAACCTCACCTTTTCTATGGCGCTGAATTTTGCGGCTATTATCATGGCCATCGCAGGCGTCCTGAACCCGGTGGTGGGAGCATTGGTACATAATGCCGGATCCGTGCTTGTTATTGTGCATTCGGCGTTTTTGCTGACATGGAAGGAAAAGAGAAAACCGTCTTAACAGATTGTTTGGCCGGGAGAGGCCTTTCATAAAAAATATAGGCGGCGCGGCTGCCTATGAAAGCAGGACTGCCGCGCCGGTAAGAATCAGGAGAAACGCCAGATTCCAGAAGGTGAAAATTTTCATGAATTCCCCTTTTTTATGGGGGAATTTTTTTGCATAAAATTTAAATGAGATAAGACTTGCCAGGGAGGCGATGAGAGTCCCCAGCCCACCCAGATTTACTGCAGTGATGAGAACGGCAAAATTGTCTGTAAATCCGGCAAGGAGGATTGCCGCAGGTACATTGCTGATAACCTGACTGGCAAGGATGCCGGCCCACAGTTCATGGCCGTCTACCAGAGAAATCAGAAGCTCGTTAATCTCAGGGATCCGTTTGACATTGCCGATAAAAATGAAAAAGCATAAAAATGTCAGCAGAAGAAAATAATCTACTGCACAAAACAGTTTCCGGTTGATGATAAGCACCGCTGCCGCCACGCAGACAAGCACCGGTGCGCAGGGCAGAATGCGCAGGACCACCAGAAGACATAAAAAAAGCAGAGCCAGAAAGGGCAGGAGTGATGGCAGAATCCGCTCTTGTGTGCCATGAGACGGCAGCATTTTGTCAAGGGGTTCCTCTTTCTCTGCCAGAAGGATTCCTATGAGCATGATCAGAGCCAGTCCTGCATATGGGAGCACTGCCTGGAAAAATTCTGCAACAGAAATACCGGAGGCGGAATATAGATAAAGATTCTGCGGATTTCCAATGGGTGTGGCCATACTGCCCAGGTTTGCGGCGATGGTTTCCATCACCACCAGTTTCAGAATCCGCTCCTCTTTTCCGATCATCTCAAAAACCAGGAGGGTAAAGGGGACAAATGTGATCAGCGTTACATCATTAGTAATAATCATGCTGCAGAAAAAGCAGAGCAGCACCATGATAAGAGACAGCCTGCGCAGAGTGCGGGCCCGTTTCAAAAGAGATTCTCCAAGAAGAGAAAATACACCCAGAGACTGAAAGCCTGCGACAATGATCATCAGGCAGAACAACAGAGCCAGGGTACGGTAATCCGGATAGGTCAGATAAGAAGAATCCGGATGAACGGCAAATGCCGACAAAAGGGCCAGAAGAAAAGAAACGCAGAATACGGTTTCTTTTTTAAAAAAAGATATCAGTGTTTTCATACAAACCTCCGCAAACAGCCCCTATTATACATCCGGTCAGGGGATTATGCAATCTTTGGCTGGCAGAAAATATTCCCTGAAACGATCTTACGAATGAAAAAAATCCCTGCCGGCAGGAATGCGGAGATTATGGCATTTGCCGGCAGGGATTCTGCTGTTACGTTTCGTCTTTGCTGCAGATCTGCAGCCGGTGCTGGTATTTTTCCCGGGTGGCCAGTCCGCCGCGGATGTGCCGCTCTGATTTATTCACATCCAGCACTACCCGGGCCCGGGCGGCTAGGGAAGGGTTGATGTGCTCCAGGCGGTCGGTGACGTCTGCTGGTGTCCCATTAGGAATAAAAAATTTTGAGGTTCCGGAGTATCAGCACTTTGGGCTGTTACTCCATCGCCTCGATTGCGGCGAACACATCCTCAAACTTCCAGGTTATCTTGATGTGTTCCGCGTCAAATACCAGAACTTTCTCTACAAATGTCTGTTCCAACTCTTTGGTCAGCGTTTCCGCATATCTGTACTTCTGAACCAGGCGGGAAAATTCACTGAGTTTTGTCTCTCCGCTTTCTCTTGCTTCTCGCTCCAGCCGAATCTGTTCCAATCGTCCCCTGTATTCTTCCAGCAGAAGATTCACCCGGTTTCTCTCTGCAATGTATTCCTCACGGCTTAACCTGCCGTCCCGATACTTTTCATAGAGGATTGTCTTTACCTTTTCCTGTGTGTCAATTTGCTTTTCCAGCCCGGAGGTATCCAACTTAGCCTGCTCTCGCTGGTCAGCATGGACTTTCAGTTCTTCCCATCTGACAAACTGTTCAAAATGCCATTTCAGGCTGTCCAGCACTGCGTCTCTCAGCTGTGCTTCCGGATAAGCAGCCTTATAACAGGTCGCCGCTGGATTGGTTTCCCCATATCGGCAAATCAGTTTCTTCCTGTCTCTGCTGTATGACAACTTCCTTCCACAGTAAACGCAGGTAAAAGCATTATACTTCTGTATGACTTCCGGCTGGCTTTTCCGGTATATCAGGAAAGTGTCCTGAACCCTTACGAAATCCTCATAGGATACAATGGCTTCATGTGTATTCTTTACCCGAACCCATTCATCTTTTTCAACCGGAGTATCTGCTCCATAAATCCCGTTCAGCGTTCTGCGGAGAGATACCATATTTCCAGCATACCGCTCATCCCTCAAAATCGCCAGCACTTTAGCCGGATCCCATGCGGTTTTCTGGTTCACCCGCCTCCAGTCCATTCCCCGTTTATGATTCAGGGCGTATTGAGCAGGAGAGGGAATTGCTTTTTCGTTCAGGATGGCCGCAATTTTGTTTCCGGAAAGACCGGAGAGCCGCAGCCGGAAAATTTCCCGAACCACAACAGCCGCTTCCTCGTCGATCACCAGCTTATGCTTATCCTCCGCTGATTTCAGGTAGCCGTAAGGTGCGTTTGCGCTGGCGAACTGGCCTGCCTTTGCCATCTTGTTTCGGACATTCCGTATCTTTTTGGAAGTATCCCGGCTGTAAAAGTCATAGATAAAGTTTTTAAACGCCACTTCCAGCCCTGCGGTCTGTTTCCCTCCTTCCTGGCTGTCATACCTATCGTTCACCGCAATGAACCGTACTCCCAGGAAGGGGAAGAGCTGTTCCAGATAATCCCCGATTTCAATATAGTCTCTGCCGAATCTGGAAAAATCCTTTACAAGAATACAGTCAACTTCCCGCCGCCTCA
>DVKS01000118.1 GCA_018715905.1 Candidatus Caccovicinus merdipullorum
CCAGAAGCCCGCTCTGCATCCTGCCGTACTCATCAAAGAAATAGCGCTCGCCGTTAACTCTGGTGGTGGCATCGGTTAATGTGGCTGCATCCGACTCTAAATAGGCCGGAACGCCGTTGCTGTCAAAATAATACCATGCGCCGTCTCCCCAGTCGCTGCGGCTGGCATTGCTGGCAGATGCGGTATTAAAGCTGAAATTATTGTCATTGTAATCCGAATCCTCGGGATCATCGTAAAGATATACCCATCCTTCTGCCATCTGTCCCTGATTCGGTGCTCCAAAATACTTCAATGTGCTGATTCCGGTAACATCATCAGCAGCCTGATCTGCCACGCTGGCCCAGCCTGTGGCCATAACACCGTTTTCATCGAAGTAATAGCGATATCCATTGATGTTTCTGCTGACATAGCCATCTCCTTCGTCAGCTCTTACTGCCCGGCCATTGGTACCGAAGTAAAACCATGTGCCGTATCCGCTTTCATCGGTTTCATAAACAGATCCTTCATCCTGATCGTCCTCATCCGGGTCATAAGCCAGGCACAGCCATCCGGTTTTTGCCGCGCCGTCATCAGGGCCTCCCAGATAATACAGATTGTTGTCATCAGAATACCAGCCATACATCATGGAACCATCGGAATCAAAGCGGTACCTCTGGCCATTGATGGTTGCCCATTCATCAGAAAGGACGCGGCCATTGCTTCCTACATAGAACCATCCGCCGTCTGAATCCGGCGCTCCGTCATTTCCATCTTCTGAATAGATCCACCGGTCTGTGACTCTCACGCCATTAATATCCACGTAATATTCGTCATCGATCCACTGGTCTCTGGCCATAATGCCGTTTCCATCCAGATAAAAATAATATCCGTTGGACTGTCTCCATTCATTGGTTACCCGGTTCCCTGAGCCATCCAGATACATCCAGTCACTGCCCTGCTGCACCCAGTCCGCCATAGCCGTCATGGAGGCCCCTGCCGAAAGAAGGCAGGCCGCTCCGAAAACGGCAGTCAATTTCATCTTTTTTGTCATTTTCATCACTCCTATTCTTTTTCTTACCGGATACCTATATGATAGGGGCGAAAAATAACAGGCAAATAACACGCAAATAAAAGAATTCTAAACGGTACTTTCCCTTTCTTTACGAAAATCCCTGTTTTTTTACGAAAATTCCCGTTTTTTACAGAATGCTTCCGTTTTTTACGAAATACCCGACTTTTTTCTTACGGTTCGGCTTTTGCAGCTGCTTCATGCCGGGCTTATGGCATAAAAACGGAAGGAGAATCTGCCTGATCGCCGATTCTCCTTCCTTTGGATTTGAATTAGATACAAGTTATACAGTTTGTGAGAGCAAAGACACCGGCAGCCATTCTGCCTGATTTCAAAGCTTAATCAGAACCGGTGCCGCTTTCACTTTCCGGTGCCCCTGCCCCGCCGGGACGGCTTTCTCCGCGTCCGCCTCCGTCCAGAGGGACTCCCTCCAAGGCTTCGCCGTTTTCCGGCGGCTGACTGCCGTTTCCTTCCGGCGGCTGGCCGTCATTTCCCTCCGGCCTCTGACCGCCGTTTCCTTCCGGCCTCTGACCGCCAGGCTGGCCTCCGCCTCCCGGACCGCCGAAACGTCCGGTTCCGGCGCCGCCGAATCCGCCTTCACCGCTCTGTGTAATGATGCCCTCTATGGATAGTTCCTGGCTGCTTTCACCAGAAGCCAGTGTATACGTCATCCCATCTGCAAACTCCGGTATACTTAAAAGCAAACATCCATAGCTTTTTTCCGGCGTCCAGGAGAACACTTCTTTGCCGGATTCATCCGTCAGGGTTATGGCTGTTCCCGCTGTCTGAGTCTCATCATAATACACCAGAATCATCCGCTGTTCTGACTCTTCCGAAAAAGCCTGCATCATGCCGGAACTTCCCACTGCCGCAAAAATTCCTCCGCTTATGTACGCGCTTCCATTATAATCCAGCGCTCCTTCACTGTCATTTTCCGGTCCGTTTATATATACCGTTCCGCCGGTTACATAAAGATTTCCATTGGAATCAATTCCATCTGCCCCGGCATCAATGGTGATCTGCCCGCCGGCAATCTGTACGTAAACATCCGGATCTGCCTCCATCTTCTGACGCTCTGCTTCCCTGGGAGCGGTGCTTTCTTCCGTACCGGATGATGCCGCGTTAATGCCGTCATCGGAAGACAGGATCTCTATGGTTCCTCCATTGATATCCACCTTCATCCCTTCGATTCCTTCATTACTTTCTTCAATGGCAACTGTACCGTCATGGATTGTCAGCCAGGTTTCGCTGTGAATCGCATCGTCCCCGGCGCTGATCCGGATCTCTCCGCCGTCAATAATAAGATATCCTTTCTCTGGATCACTGTCATTATTTGCTTTCAGGCCGTCCTCCCCGCTGGTAATCTGAATCTGTCCGCCTTTCACCAACATCGAATCCTTTCCTTTGATTCCATCTTTTGCAGCCGTTACCTGGATCTGGCCGGAAATAATCTTTACATCATCCTTCCCCCGGATGCCGTTGCTGTAATTTCCATTTACCTGCAGACTTCCTGTTCCGTTTATGCTTAAGTCATCTTTACAGAAGATCGCCGCATCAGGCTCATCCTCTTCTTCGCTTTCAAATGTGTAAGACTCCCCATCGGAAACCTGATTTTCCGTCCCCTCTGCCAGCGTCAGTACCAGTTTTTTGCACTGAATGCCGTAAATAGGGGATGTGTTCTGGCAGTAAACAGAAAAACCGTCCAGTACCAGGCGCACGGTATCCTCTTCGCCTGCCTCAATCTGAATCTGTCCTTCATAATCGCCCCGCAGAATATAAGTGCCCGCCTGTGTAATACGGATCACTCCATCCTCTGCTTCTGCTCCCTGGCCTGTAATCTCCGCTTCCTTCCCGCTGCATACAATAAACTGTGCATCCTCTTCCGACCATTCTGCATTCAAATCATCTGCATCATATTCTGCAGTCAGTCCGCCTCTCTCCTGCTCCGCACCGTCTGCTGTCTGGCCGCCGCTTTCGTCCGGTCTTTGATCACCGCTGCCCTCGGCCTCTGTCTCCTGGTCTCCTGCTGTTTCTTCAGAAGAAATCTCCTGCGTCTGCTCAGAAGATGTGTCTGTCCCTCCTGCTGTGCAGCCCGCAGTCTGTGCCAGCAGGCCGCCTGCCAGAATCATTGCCGCACCTCTGATCCACTTTGTCTTTTTTCCCATATTGGCTTCTCTCACCATTTCCTTTCTGCCATCAGGCCCATTCGCTGCGTTTTCCAGCATTTCCAAAACGAGAGGATCATGCCTTTAAAACAGCCCCTGCAAAAAATATCAAAGCATTTCTTCCCGCTCCGCTCTTCGGCCGCAGGACACGGTCAGATTTCCGTTCCTGCACCGTATTTCATCCAGCATTTTCTTTTCTTCGCTCTGTTCTTTTAAAAGCACCTCATATTCCAGTTCATACAAGCTTCCCATATTTACCGTCTTTACTCGCACAAGCTGCGTATTCCTGGTATACTGCCGGAAAATGTCATCAAAAATCCCGCTGTAATCCAGATTCTCCGGAATCGTAATTTTCAGATCTTTCTGAAGAAACCGGTCCTCTCTTACAGGAAGTGTCAGAAACAGTACGGTGATGCCCGCTGCAGCCGCCGTGAGAAATGCTGCCGCCCCCAGATATCCCATACCGTCTGCCAGACCAATGGCCATGGCGGTAAATACGCTGGTAATTTCCCTGGCGCTTCCCGGCATGGATCGGAAACGAACCAGGCTGAACGCTCCCATAACAGCCACACCTGCTCCGAGATTTCCATTTACCAGCATAATTACCACCTGTACGATCACAGGAAGCAGGATCAGAGTCATAAGAAAACTGCGGCTGCTGGTATTTTTGTAACTGTGGACCGCCGCCAGACAAAGGCCAAGGCCGGCCGAAACTGCAGTGCAGACAGCCAAATGCCACATAGTAATTTCTGTTCCGGTTCCCATTATAAAACTCTCAAGCACAGCGTCTTCCTCCTTTCTGCATCTGGCCGGCATGGGATTCTTCCCGGCTGCCGGACGCCAGATATTTTTGATAATACGTTCCATACTTGGAAAAGGACACCGGAAAAATATGCATTTCACTTAAAATCCTTCCAAGCCACAGCGGCACCGCCTCTGCCACTTTCAGTTCCATTAATACCATCCCTTCTTCCAGGATCCTGTCGCCATAGTTTCCCAGACTCAGTTCCAGTTCCTGACTCCGTCCCACAATGTTCCGGTCAAATGTCGGGCGGATTTCCTCATCCAGGCAGCAGATATAAGCTTCTCTCTCATAAGCTATATATGCCATGGGTTTTAAAGCATACCGCTTCATAGTAAAGTCCAGTTCCCGGAATATCTGATCCTGCCGTTTGACTGCAGCTCCGTCATAAAAACACGCCCTGGCTTCTTTAAGGTTCATCTGAATCCGACGTTTGTAGACAACGGAGTCATACTTTTTCTTCAGTTCCGGAAAGACAGGGGAATCCATGCAGATTTCATCCCCATAAGCACGAAGCCGCAGCTTCTCCTTGTAAACCGGCTTTTCCAGGGACCTGCGGATCAGCAGGCAGTCCGGCGTGTCAAAATAAATATTGCTGATCCGATGTTTTCCGTATTCATCCGGTTTCAAAATCCCGCCGATGGTAAGCATCAAACGGCTGCAGTCCGATTCCGTCAGCAGATATTTTTTCTCATATCGCTTAAAAATTTCCTGTACCATGCAGATCCCTCCTTGCAGGCCGCCTATCCGGCGGCTGAACTTCATGGAAAACCTTCCCGTGCCCAGCATGTGGAGTGTTTGCTTTCCCCGCAAAAATCCGGCGGGCCCGCTGGGCA
>DVKS01000119.1 GCA_018715905.1 Candidatus Caccovicinus merdipullorum
GGAGGCGGCGGAAGCAATGGCGGCGGAGGCGGCGGCAGAACCGACCTGACCACCGACGATACCGTTACCATCACCGATCCCGGCACACCTACGGCGCAGATTGGTGAGGGCGAGGTGCCTTTATCACCCGGCGATGTCATTGACCAGATCGTAGACACGCTGGTGCCCTTAGCAGTTCTTCCCAAGACCGGAGACGGTTCCCTGTCTTATGGTGTACTGCTGGCAGTCCTGATTGTCAGCGGCGGACTGGCAGGCGGTCTGTACTGGAAGCGGAAAAAGAATGAAAATGCAGCGGAATAAGATGCAGGATTAAACGGCATGGATTCCGGATATGCAGAATAGAAGTATAAGCAGAAAATGGCAGTGCTTGAAATGACGTGTAAGCATTTCGGCGCTGCCGTTTTTATTGTACGTTCCGGAAAAATGCCAAAAAGGCCTTGCAATATATGTAAAAATATGGTAATATAAAGTAAAAGATTTCCAGAAAATGATTTGATTTACCGGCGGGTTTGCAGTGGATTTATTTTACAAATTTATGGAAATTTTCATACCCTGCACGGAGAGGACGTGATCGGATGAAAGTGCAGACGCAGCTTGCAAGACTGATCGATCTTACAGAAACAAAGGTAAGATACGACGCACAGGTGAAAAAAGTCCTGGCAAACGAAGCGATTCTTGTCTGGATTTTGAAGACATGTGTGGATGAGTTTTCTTTCTGTTCCCTTTATGAGATTGCTGAATGTATAAAAGGGACACCGGAAATTTCCGCAAGTGCGGTTCATCCGGTGGATCCGGACGCGGAAGAGACCGGGGAGCAGATAAACAGTGACAGGCAGATTGAGAGCACAGGCACAGAGGACGGCAGTCTGAAGGAGCAGACGGTTTTTTATGATATCCGTTTTCATGCTTGTGTGCCGGGAAATGTGAAGCCGGTCCGGCTGATTATTAATATCGAGGCCCAGCAGGCGACTGCACTGGGATATCCCATAGAGAAGCGGGCCGTATACTATTGCAGCCGGTTGATCTCCGGCCAATACGGAACGGTGTTCAGCCATTCGGAATATGGAAAGATTCGAAAAGTATACTCCATCTGGCTCTGCATGGATCCGGCCAAAAAGTGGGAAAACAGTATCGAAAAGATCACACTGGATGGAAAGGTGATATATGGAGATATTGATTTTCCTCACATAAACGCGGATCTGCTGCAGGCAATGATCATTAATCTGGGAGATCCGGGCATCCCGGTGGAAAGTCCGATTCTGCGGTTGATGAATGTACTATTGGCTGCAGAGACCGGCGCGGAAGAAAAGAAGCAGGTGCTGCAGGAAGAGTTTCATATTGGCCATGACGGCAGAATTAGAAAGCGAGGTGCTGGAATTGTGTAATTTGAGCCAGGGAGTTTATAATAAGGGCATGAAAGCCGGCTTTGAGCGTGGAATCGATGAAGGCGTTAAGCGTGGGATCAGCCAGGGAATCAGTCAGGGTATTAGCCAGGGAATCAGTCAAGGCATCAGCCAGGGAATAAAGGGCACTGTGGCGATTCTTCGAAGAAGCGGTTATATGGATGCGTATATTGTGGAACAGATCATGGAGGAGTACCAGCTGACTTTAAAGGAAGCAGAGCAGTATGTGACGGCTTCCGGTTCTGCCTGAGATTTTTTCGTAAAGAAGGAGTCTCATCATTCCGTTGCACATCTTCTCCCAAAGAAGTATAATACCTCCGAATGCTTTTGACGCCGCATATGATCAGCGGGGATTTTGCACTGAGGAGAACGAAAAATGATCGAAATTAAAAAAATACGTGCTGTATCGGACAGCCGTGCCTATACCAGAGGAAAACAGCTTTTTCAAAGTGGCGGAATCCAGGATATGTCGATACGCAGAGAGAAAGATATGGTCTACATCCTGGCGCAGGTGGAGGGGAATGTTGAGGATTCTTATGAAGTGCGCCTGACCTACAGTCTGAAACAGGATCGGTTTGCTGCCTGCCACTGTGAATGTCAGGCGTTTTATACATATTCCGGACTGTGTAAGCATTGCGTGGCGGCTGCACTTGCTTTCTATTATGAAGACACTGCTCCCGAAAATAAGGAAAAAGGGGCATACATCCCGCCTACAGATGAAATTCTGTCACAGGTAATGTATTCCAATTCCATGCAGGAGAAAGCGCGGTATTTTCAGCCGGAAATTACAGGAAGGGTGGAACTTCTGCCGGTGCTGAAGAGGAAGAGCGGAGAATGGTATGCGGAGTTTCGCATTGGAATCAGTCATAAATATGTGGTGAAGAATATCACGGACCTGGTCATGGGCGTGCGGGATTACGCCTACATTGAGTATGGAAAGAAGCTGGCATTTTATCATGAGCGGGGAGCTTTTACGCCAAAGAGCCAGAAATTGTTAAATTTTCTGGAGGAGTATGTTCAGGAGAGCCAGAGCGCCATGAGCAATTATTACCGGCAGAGCAGCTATTATTCCTATTACGATAGTGACGTAAGTGATGTGGTTAAGCGGGAGATTCTCCTGACGGACATCTGGATGGTAAAGCTGGCAGGGATTTTAGCCGGAGGAAGCTGCAGTCTGGAAGCGCCGCAAATGAAGGAAAAGATGGAATTCCTTTCGGAGGAACCCAGGCTTTCTGTGAAGCTGAAGGAGACACAGGCCGGCGGGTATCAGCTGGAGATGCCGGCAGCGGAGATTTTCACAGGACAGAAATCCTGCTGCATCCGGGTAGGCAGCACCATGTATGTGTGCAGCAGGGAATTTGCTCAGAATCTGGGGGAAGCGGCCCGCCTGTTTCAGGGTGGGAGAAAAAGGACTTACGGAATCCATCCGGCAGATGCGGCAGTATTCTGTTCGTCCATACTGCCGGCTCTGGAGAAATGTACGGACTGCACAGTTCCGCCGAAGCTTGAAATGCAGCGTCCCCATCCTCTGGAAATACGGATCTACCTGGATTATATGGGCGGTGCTGTGACCGGAAAGTTTCTTTTCTGCTATGGGGAGAAGGAATATAATCTGATGGATGAGATCACCGTCCGGGACATGCACCGGGATTTTGAAAAAGAGAAGGAAGCAGTCCGCATTGCAGAAGAGTATTTTCAGGATTCGGACGCGCAGCAGAAGGTTCTTTTGCTGGATGAAGATGAGGAAGAGCGGCTTTACGGTCTTCTGGAATCGGGCATTCCGCAGATGCAGGAGATCGGGCAGGTATATGTTTCGGACAGTTTTAAGAGGATCCAGACGGTGCGCACTCCCCAGGTGCGGATCGGTGTGGCCATGAAGACGGGCCTTCTGGATATTGAGCTGGAAGGGGAGCGCTTTTCGGAAGAGGAACTGGATGGAATTCTCTCTGCCTGCAAAAAGAAACGGAAGTTTTATCGTCTGGCAGACGGAACTTTCCTTAGTCTGCAGGAGAACGGACTTTCTGCTGTGGCGGAGATGGCAGAAGGGCTGGAATTAAAGGGGAAGGATCTGGTATCAGGACATGTATCCGTACCGGCTTACCGGGCATTCTACCTGGACCGGATTCTCCAGGAAAACAGCGGACAGATGGAAGCGCAGCGGGACCAGGCATTTAAGGCGCTGCTGCGGGATATGAAAAATGTGGAAGACAGCGATTTTGAGGTGCCGGAAGGACTGCATGCTTCTCTGCGGCCGTATCAGGCATTTGGCTTCCGGTGGATGATGACTTTGTCGAAGCTTGGCTTTGGGGGAATCCTGGCAGATGATATGGGATTAGGGAAGACCGTGCAGGCCATTGCCTATCTGGCGGGCCGGCGGGAAGGCGCAGATTCTTATGCCGCCCTGATCGTTTGTCCGGCGTCCCTGGTATATAACTGGGAGGCGGAGCTTGTTCGGTTTGCGCCGGAACTTCCGGTAATGACCATAGCGGGAAATGCGGCGGAGCGGAGGGAAATGATCCGATCCGGGCGGGACGGTGTGCGGATTACTTCTTATGATCTTTTGAAGCGGGATATTGAGGCGTATGAAGGGCTGGTATTTGATGATATGATTATCGACGAGGCCCAGAATATCAAGAATTACAGTACCCAGTCTGCCAGGGCAGTGCGGGCGGTGAACAGCCGGCATCGGTTTGCCCTGACGGGGACGCCCATTGAAAATTCCCTGAGCGAACTTTGGAGCATCTTTGACTTTTTGATGCCGGGAATCTTAAGTTCCAATAAAAAATTCCGTGAGAACTACGAGCAGCCCATTGTGAATAGTCAGGACGAGGCAGTTTCCAGCCGCTTAAGGAAGATGATCCGGCCCTTTATCTTAAGAAGAACCAAGAGGGAAGTTTTAAAGGAGCTTCCGGATAAGCTGGAGAAGGTGATCTACTCTGTCATGGAAGGCCGGCAGAAGGAGCTGTACCAGGCCAGTGTGCAGCGCCTTAAGGATTCTTTGGAGAAGCAGACGGAGGAGGAATTTAAGACCGGCAGGCTGCAGATTCTGGCAGAGCTGACCCGGCTCAGGCAGATCTGCTGTGATCCATCCATGGCTTTTGAGGATTTTAAGGGGGAATCGGCTAAGACAGAAGCCTGCATCGAACTGATCCGCACCGCAGCGGCAGCCGGAAATAAAGTTCTTTTGTTTTCCCAGTTTACCTCGGCTCTGGAGATTATCCGGAAGCGTCTGGAGGGGGAGAACATTGAAAGCTTTCTGCTGACCGGTTCCACGCCCAAGGAAAAAAGAATCTGGATGGCAGAGCGTTTTAACCGTGACAAGACGCCGGTATTTTTGATCTCCCTGAAGGCAGGAGGCACGGGATTAAACCTTACGGCAGCGTCCATTGTCATCCATTTCGATCCCTGGTGGAATATGGCGGCTCAGAACCAGGCCACAGACCGGGCCCATCGGATCGGGCAGAAGCAGGTAGTCACAGTTTATAAACTGATCATGAAGGGTACGCTGGAGGAAAAGATATTAAAGCTTCAGGAGAGGAAGGCGCAGCTTTCCGATGAGATTATTTCTGAGGGAAGGATTCAGAATACTCTGGCATCCAGGGAGGAGCTTCTGGAGATTCTCCGGTCTCCCTTGTAGCTGCAGCAGGGAACCTTTCGTCTCAGTTTAGGAAATCGTAAGAATATGACAGCCCTGTGTAATTGCCAGGGCTGTATTTTTTCTGATAAACTGTTGATAATGCTGGGGTCTCATGAAGTATGCAGTGCTTTACTTAATGGCCTGGCAGACAGAAGGCAGATTACATTTGCTGCCTGTAACAGAAAGTCTGACAAGAAGAGTTTTACGATAAAAGGGGAGTTGAATGATTCATATGAAACGAAAGAGACCCATTGCGGCAGAGAGACGAAGATATTGTATGGCAGGGCCTGTACGGATTCCGGGAGGGGCGGCCAGATTTGGCGCGGGATTTTTATGTTTCTGTCTGCTTAGCCAGCCCTTTTCTGCGGCTGCGTCCGAGTGGACCAGAGGGGCAGGCGGTGCTTATCAGATGGCAGACGGAACACCCATTAACGGGGCCATTGCCAGAGGAATCGATGTATCTTACTGGAAGATGGACATTGACTGGGAGCAGGTGGCCGCTGACGATGTGTCCTTTGCCATGCTGGGAACCCGGTTCCGCGGTACGGTAGATCCGTATTTTCCGGTAAATGCCCAGAAGGCCAGGGAGGCAGGCCTGGAGATTGGAGCATATATTTATTCTTATGCCACGTCTGTGGAGATGGCGGAGCAGGAGGCAGATTTTGTTCTGGAACTGATCAAGGATTATCCGATTTCCTATCCGGTAGCTTTTGATGCGGAGGATAATGACACTCTGGGAACCCTGTCTCCTTCTGAGGTCAGTCAGGTGATCAATGCTTTCTGCAAAAAGATCGAAGACGCGGGATATTATCCCATGGTGTATGCCAATGAGTACTGGCTGACCAACAAGATTGACCTGTCTATGCTGGATTACGATATCTGGGTGGCACGGTATAATACCATGTATACCTTTGAAAATCCATCTATGTGGCAGGCCACCAATACCGGCTCCGTAAACGGAGTAAATGGAAACGTTGACATTGACTTCCTTTTTAAGGATTATACAAACATAATTCCTGATGATACTTGGCGGACCATTGCCGGGAACCGTTATTATTACGAAGACAATGTAATGCAGAAGCAGACCTGGATCGATGACGGTGAGGGCTGGTACTACATGAATGAAAACGGGAATCCGGTTCTCGGCTGGATGACCATGCCGGAGGGAAGCTATTATCTGGATGAGACCACGGGACAGATGGCAGTGGGCTGGAAGGAGCTGGAGGATAACTGGTATTATTTTAAGGCCACAGGTCTGATGGCTACCGGCTGGCGCAACATAGACGGCGCCTGGTATTACATGGATGGAAGCGGCGTGATGCAGACCGGCTGGCTTGATCTGGACGGAACCAGATATTATCTCAGTCCCGGCGGTGCCATGATAACCGGCTGGCAGGAACTGAATGGAGCCAGATATTATTTCCAGCCGGACGGCGCAATGTCTGCGGGATGGACCCAGGCAGAGGGAAACTGGTACTATATGAATGAAAACGGCCAGATGCAGACTGGCTGGCAGGAAGTTGGCGGAGCAAGATATTATCTGAATCGCGATGGTGTGATGCAGACGGGCTGGCTGAATGATAACGGCAGCTGGTACTACTTAAATAACTCCGGAGCCATGACCACCGGCTGGCAGGAGGTAAACGGCGCCCGCTATTATCTGAATGAAAGTGGCGTGATGCAGACCGGCTGGCAGAATGTGGACGGCGCCTGGTACTATTTTAATGAAAGCGGCGCCATGCAGAGCGGCTGGCTGAACCAGAATGAAGTCTGGTATTACCTGAATGAAAGCGGTGTGATGCAGACGGGCTGGCTGAATGTAGGCGGTGTCTGGTACTATCTCAACGAGAGCGGCATCATGCAGACCGGCTGGCAGACCATTAACGGCGTCCTGTATTATCTGGATGTAAACAGCGGCCAGATGGCGGCCAATGCCGTTCTGGATTACAATGGAACGGCTTATCAGGCGGATGCTTCCGGAGCGTGTACTCCTGCTGCGGTGGCTGCGGAAGGAGAGGAAACCCAGGCAGCCGGTCAGGAAGGAACACAGACTTCCGGGCAGGATACGGCTGCGGCAGGTCCGTCAACGGCGATCCAGGTGGAGATGGGACCGGGCTGGAACCTTTAATCCTCATTTTCTTTTCTAATTCTTTTCTAAAATCTGCGGCCGGAGCAGCTGGTAAAAGCGGCTCCGGCTGGGTGTGTGAAAGATCACAGGAATTTTTTCTCCAGCCAGTGGATGCCCTGATACAGGACTGCGGACATCAGGCACAGGATGATGATGGAGGCCACCAGCGTATTCATCTGAAATACCTGGCTGGAGTAGATGATCAGGTATCCCAGACCGGCACGGCTGGAGAGAAACTCACCGATGATGACACCTACCAGACACAAGCCGATGTTTACCTTCATGCTGCTGATGATTAAAGGAACGGAGGAGGGAAGGAGTACCTTGGTAAGTACATCCATTTTTCCCCCTCCCAGGGAGTAAATCAGGCGGATTTTGTCCGGGTCAGTCTGGCAGAATCCGGTATGGAGTGTCAGAATGGAGCCGAAAAGGGCCACAGAGACGGCAGCCACCACGATGGTTCTGGTATTGCTTCCCAGCCACACGATCAGAAGAGGAGCCAGAGCGGATTTTGGAAGGCTGTTCAGCATGACCAGGCATGGCTCCAGGATCTGTGCCAGAGCAGGACTGAGCCAGAGGAGAAGGGCGGCGGCCAGTCCAAGCACCACAACCAGGAAAAAGGATATTACGGTTTCTCCTAATGTTACTCCCGTATGGAGAAATAGGGTGCCGTCCAGGGCCATGGTCCAGAGGCAGCGGCCAATTCGTACGGGGCTGCTGAAGATAAAGGGGTCGATCCAGGAAAAGGAGGCGGCCAGTTCCCAGAGTGCCAGAAACAGGATAAAAAGCATTATCCGTGATATGCTTACCCTGCGCCGGTGGAGAAGCTGGGCAGCCAGAAATTCCTTCTGTGCCGGGGATATGTTTTCCTGCTTTACGCGGGGCTTAAAAAGGCTGGGAGTCATGACTCTTCATCTCCTTCCATAGAGCATTGAAGTATCCGGAGAATTCCGGCATGTTCCGTCGTTCCATAGGACTTAACACATGATCGGACGGGAACGATAGGGGAAGAACCGCCTTTACGGTGCCGGGCCTGGCAGACAGAACGATGACACGGTCGGCTGCGCTTACGGCTTCTGACAGATCGTGGGTGACCAGCAGGGCCGTTTTTTTGTTTTCACGGATAATGGAGCTGATATCATCGCAGACGGAAAGGCGGGTCTGGTAATCCAGTGCGGAGAATGGTTCGTCCAGCAGGAGAAGATCCGGTTTCAGCGCCAGTGTGCGGATTAGGGCGGCCCGCTGGCGCATGCCTCCGGAAAGCTGCGAGGGACGTTTATCCTGGAACTGCTCCAGACCGTATGCTTTCAGCATGGAAGAAAGCTCCTCCAGACGCTGTGGTGTTAAGCATTTCCGGATTTCCAGACCCAGGGATACGTTGGAGAGGATGGAACGCCATTCAAAAAGGTGATCCTTCTGAAGCATGTATCCGATCCGGTGTTTCGACTGGGAGAGCGGTTTTCCATCCAGGAGAATGGTTCCTTCCTCTGGTTCAGCCAGTCCGCACAAAAGAGAAAGAAGCGTGGATTTCCCGCAGCCGGAAGGACCGATCACTGCCAGAAATTCCCCGGGATTTACCTGGAATGATATATCAGAAAGGGCACGTGTTTCTCCTTCCAGAGAATGATAGGAGTAAGAGAGCCCCCGGATTTCAAGCTTCGGTGTCATGGGATGCTCCTTTGCTATGAGATATATGGTATGATATGTGACGTTGGCGGCGGATGTTCGTGCAGCTGCCTATGCCAGGTATTTTCTGCAGTTTTTGCGGGCAAAAAAATGCTTGCATTTCTGTTCAAACCGTGATATCATAATTATGATAATAAGATTAAGGCAGGTTAATGAAGAGTGGATGCAGATCCACTCTTCATTTTATGTATTCCTTCATATGGCGGGAAAATCGCCCGCCGGCCCATGATGGCTGCTGTGAGGGAAGGGAGTGCCTTGGCAGAGGAAAGGAAGGTGGTGGCAGTATGACAAAGAGAGAAAACTATGAACAGCGGACGGAAAAGTTTCTTCTTCCGTTAATGGAAGAACATGGTTTTGAGCTGGTGGATGTAGAGTTCGTGAAGGAAGCCGGCGTCTGGTACCTGCGGGCCTATATTGATAAGGAAGGCGGAATCGCAGTGGATGACTGCGAAGTGATCAGCCGAAAGGTCAGTGACTGGCTGGATAAAGAGGATTTTATTGATGAAAGCTACATTCTGGAGGTCAGCTCTCCCGGTCTTGGAAGGCCTTTGAAAAAAGAAAAGGACTTCGCCAGAAGCATCGGAAAGGATGTGGAGGTCCGTCTTTACAAGGCGTTAAACAAAAGCAAGGAGTATACCGGAGCCCTGGAGGCATATGATAAAGAGTCGGTTACCCTTAAGATGGAAGACGGTTCACAGATGACTTTTCAGCGGGCAGATATTGCACTGATTCGTCTGGCCCTGGATTTTTAAACGCGTAGAGGCTTTAGGAGGATAACCATGAATAAGGAACTGTTATTAGCACTGGAAATGATTGAAAAGGAAAAGAACATCAGCAAGGAGGTCCTGCTGGAGGCCATTGAGAATTCCCTGCTGACAGCCTGCAAAAACCATTTCGGAAAAGCGGATAATATAAAAGTTACCATTAATCCGGACACCTGTGATTTTTCCGTGGTTGCGGAGAAGGAAGTTGTTGAGACGGTGGAAGATCCGCTGACCCAGATCTGTGTGGAAGAAGCAAAGCTTAAGAACCCCCGCTACATTCCCGGCGACATCGTGCCGGTGGCGATCCAGTCCAAGGAGTTCGGCCGTATTGCCACCCAGAATGCAAAGAACGTGATCCTGCAGAAGATCCGCGAGGAAGAGCGCAAGGTGCTGTATAATGAATACTACAGCCGGGAAAAGGACATCATGACCGGAATCGTTCAGAAGAATCTGGGACGGAACATCAGCATTAACCTGGGCCGTGTGGATGCTATCTTAAATGAAAGTGAGCAGGTAAAGGGCGAGATCTTAAAGCCTACGGATCATATCAAGGTTTATATTCTGGAGGTAAAGGATACTTCCAAGGGACCGCGGGTTTCCGTTTCCCGGACCCATCCGGACCTGGTAAAGCGCCTGTTTGAGTCTGAAGTAGCTGAGGTAAAGGACGGCACCGTGGAGATCAAGGCCATTGCCAGAGAGGCCGGCTCCCGTACCAAGATCGCCGTATGGTCCAATGATCCCAATGTTGACCCGGTAGGCGCCTGCGTAGGTGTAAACGGCGCCAGAGTAAACGCGGTGGTAAATGAACTGCGGGGCGAGAAGATTGATATCATTAACTGGGATGAAAATGCCGCATATCTGATTGAGAATGCTTTAAGCCCGGCAAAGGTGATCTGCGTTGTGGCTGATGAGGAGGCGAAGGAGGCGCTGGTTATCGTTCCGGATTATCAGCTTTCCCTGGCCATCGGCAAGGAAGGACAGAATGCACGCCTTGCGGCACGGCTTACCGGCTACAAGATCGACATTAAGAGCGAGACCCAGGCCAAGGAGCAGGGACTGTTTGAAGAACTGGGTATCCAGTACCAGGAAGATATGGTAGATTATAATTACCAGGATGACGAGAGTTTCCAGGAAGGTGAAGAACTCCAAGAAGCGGAAGAATCCGGCATTCAGGAAGGTGAAGCTGATCTGGAATCAGAGGATCCGGATACGCAGGAGGAAGCGTAAAGACAGGAAAGCAGGTGTGATGAGACCGTGAGTGTGAAGAAGATACCCTTAAGACAGTGCATTGGCTGCGGCGAGATGAAGAGCAAGAAAGAAATGATCCGGGTGCTGCGTACAGCAGAGGGGGAGATCCTCATTGACGCCACTGGGAGAAAAAATGGACGGGGTGCTTATCTTTGTCCCTCCTGTGAATGCCTGAAAAAAGCGGTAAAGTCCAAAGGCCTGGACCGCTCCTTTAAAATGGCAGTTCCCAGGGAAGTCTATGAAGCTCTGGAAAAGGAGATGGAAGAACTTGGATTCTAAGCAGAAGGTTTTGAATATGATCGGCCTGGCCACCAGGGCAGGCAAGGTAAAGAGCGGAGAGTTTTCCACGGAAAAGTCTGTTAAGAGCGGACGCGCCAGGCTGGTGATTGTGGCAGAGGATGCCTCGGAAAATACCAGAAAGATGTTTGAAAACATGTGCCGGTATCATCACGTGAGCGTAAGCTTTTTTGGAAGCAAGGAAGAGCTGGGAAGGGCCATGGGCAAGGAGATGCGTGCATCTCTTGCAGTGGAGGACCAGAACCTTGCGCAGGCGATCGGGAAACAAATGACTATAAACGGAGGTAGCGAAGTATGAATATAAATGATTTAGGAAAAGAGCAGGGAAGCCCTATGGACGGGCAGAACCAGAAGGCTTCGTCCCAGGAAGGCGCAGCCTCGGGCAAAAACGAGGGCGGCGCGGCATCTCCCAGAAAAAAGCTGGTAGCGGTATACCGTCCGCAGAATTCCCAGCAGATTAAAAACCGCCCCGCCGGACAGAAAAAGCAGGCTCCGGCCCAGAAGGCAGCGGCAGGAGAGAAGGCGGATGCACCGGCTCAGAAGCCGCAGCAGACGGTGAGAGCAGCAGAAGTGTCAAAGGAAGCATCCGCCGGACGGGAGAATTCCAGACCGGAGAACGGAAGAAGCTTCCAGGGAAATCGTGACAGCCAGAACCGTGACGGAAGAGGAACCCAGGGAAACCGTGATGGTCAGAGAGGCGGCTATCAGGGAAGCCGTGACGGCCAGGGCGGACGCG
>DVKS01000120.1 GCA_018715905.1 Candidatus Caccovicinus merdipullorum
TGGAAATGTGTTATCCGTACTGCGCCCAGTTTAAGCGTTCCCCCGGCGCCGGCGGCGTAAATCAGGTAGGCAGCGGCTGCTTCAAGGTAGAGCCTCCTTTGTTTGATCCTGATGTTATCCAGCCCAAGCAGTATTATTATCCACAGGAGATTTCACAGGAGCTTTTGGAAGAATTTCTGGAAAAGCAGATGACCGGCGTTAAAAACAGCGTAGAATATACGAAAAAGCTTTGTCAGGAATATTCCGGACGTTAATGATGCCTTAAAAAGGAGGTTCTGTCATGGACCAATTGTTAAAGATACTGACAACTGTGGATAACTGGCTGTGGGGCAACTGGCTCTTATTTGTACTGATCGGAGTCGGCATCCTTTACACTGTCATAACAGGTTTTGTTCAGGTTCGTCATTTCCCTTATATCATCCGGAAAAGCCTGATCGAGCCTTTAATGGGCAGCCAGAAGGATTCTCAGGAATCCGGTTCCATCTCATCGTTCCAGGCACTCTGTACCGCAGTGGCATCCTGTGTAGGCAGCGGAAATATCGTAGGTGTCTCCACGGCCGTCTTAACCGGCGGCCTGGGGGCAATTTTCTGGATGTGGGTTGCCGCTTTCGTGGGCATGGCAACCAAGTACGGTGAAATTATCCTGGGTCTGATGTATCGCGAAAAGGACGAAAACGGCGCCTACGTAGGCGGCCCTATGTATTACATCAAAAAGGGGCTTCACGCCCCATGGCTGGCTGTTCTCTGCGCCATTTTCATGATCACCCAGATTATCGGCGGCAATTTCATCCAGTCCAATACCATCAGCGGTGTCATGCACGATAACTTTCAGATCCCCCATCTTGTTACAGGAATTGTTCTGGTCATCCTGATCTTTACCATTACCCTGGGAGGCTTAAAACGGCTGGCTCATGTGACACAGAAGCTGGTTCCCATCATGGCAACAATTTATGTGATCGGCGGACTGCTGATTATTCTGGCAAATATTACGAATATTCCCGGTGTTCTGGTCTCCATCATAAGAGGAGCTTTCGGCCTGGATGCAGTAGCAGGCGGTGCTATCGGCAGCATGATTATCGCCATGCAGCGCGGTGTAGCCCGCGGTCTTTACTCCAATGAAGCCGGCGAAGGTTCCGCTCCTGTAATTCACTCTGCCGCCAATGTAAACCACCCGGCAGAACAGGGAATGACCGGTGTGATTGAAGTTTTTCTGGATACCTTTGTCATCTGCACCATTACCGGCCTGGTTCTTGGCGTTACCGGAATCCTCGATTCCGGAGCCCCTGCCAACGTCATCGTTACCTATGCATTTGCCTCTGTTTGGCCGCCGTTAAAGTATCTGGTTGCCATCAGCCTTCTGCTGTTTTCCAGCACTACTCTGATGAGCCAGTGGTATTTCGGCTTCGTTGGCCTGAACTATCTGTTCGGCCGTAAAGTGGCAGAAAAGTTCAAATACGTATTCCCTTTGTTTTGTGTTATCGGTGCCGTAGCGGCCCTGGATCTGGTATGGACCATTCAGGACATCGCCCTTGGCCTGCTTACCATTCCCAATCTGATCGCCATTGTAATCCTCTGTCCAAAGGTGCACAAGGCATCAAAAGAATTTTGGAGTACTGTCAAACAGTAACTTTCAGCTGCATTCTGTGATTCCGCAGAATGCAGCTTTTTTGTTGCCGCCTATCCGCCGGCAGGACTTTCGCAGTATATTCCTTGACAAAAAACGCCATAATTTATACGATAGCAGTAAACAGGAAAACACAGTTGAATCTCCATCCGTACAGGATGAGAAAGGAGAATCTATGACGGGAAAATCAGCAGTTTTATTTTTCAATGGTCCCATCATTACCATGGAAGACGGCCCCGCGCCGGAAGCGGTTCTTGCAGAAAACGGAAGAATCCGGGATGTGGGAAGCTTTGCCAAGCTTTCTGCCGCCGCGCCAAACGCCTCCAAAAAGGACCTGAAAGGCAGAACGCTTCTTCCTTCCTTTCTGGATCCCCACAGCCATTTCTTCCAGCTGGCCCTCTCTCTTCTGCAGGTCTCTCTGGCCGAAATCCACAGTCCCGAAGAAATGATCCGTGTTATTCAGGGCTGGATCCAAAAGGAAAAGCCAAAGCCCGGGCAGTGGATCATCGTCCGGGATTTTGACCAGAACCGCATGCCAAGCGGCCTCCGTCCCACCCTGGCCCAGCTTGACCAGGCATCTTCGGATTATCCTATGATCATCCAGCACCAGTCCGGCCATATGGGTTTTTTTAATTCCGCCGCCCTTTCCCTCCTTCAGGTAACCCCGCAGACTCCGGTGCCGGAAGGAGGAACCATCGAAAAGAAAGAAGGAATGCTTACCGGTTACATGGAGGAGAATGCATTTTTCCAGTATCAGAAGAAAGTTCCCATGCCCGGGCCTGAAGAAATTTCCGATGCTTTCTGCCGCGCCCAAAAAATTTATGCATCCCACGGAATTACCACAATCCAGGAAGGCATGCTGGTGGAAGAAATGCTGCCCTTTTATCAGATTCTTCTGGACAAAAATCTGCTGTATCTGGACCTTGACGCTTACGCGGGCACTTCTTCCTATCCGGCAGTAAAGGCGGCCCTCCCTTCTCATATCCGCCATTACGAAAACCATCTGAAAATCGCAGGCATGAAAATCTTTTTGGACGGCTCACCCCAGGGGCGTACCGCCTGGATGCGTAAGCCTTACGAAGGGACGGATTTCTGCGGTTATCCTACTATGACTGATGAAGCTGTTCTGGATGCCTTTCTCCAGGCTGCCGAAGAAAAGACACAGCTTCTGGCTCATGTAAACGGCGACGCAGCTGCCGCTCAGTATCTGCGCTGTCTCAGCCAGGCAGAAAAAAAAGCGCCTGTCCTGGCAGAACTGCGCCCGGTCATCATTCACGGGCAGCTTATGGGAAAAGACCAGCTGATCCAGGCAGCCCGCCTCCACACCGTTATCTCCTTTTTCGTGGCACACGTTTACCACTGGGGTGATACCCATATCCGGAATTTCGGCATGGAACGTGCCTCCCGGATCAGCCCGGCCGCATCTGCTCTCCAGCTGGGAATCCCCGTTACCTTCCACCAGGATTCCCCGGTAATTCCGCCGGATATGCTGGAAACCATCTGGTGCGCCGCCGTCCGCCGCACCCGCGCCGGAATAACCCTGGGAAAGGATGAAGCCATATCTCCGGAAGAAGCACTGAAATCTGTCACCATCCGTGCTGCCTTCCAGTACGGAGAAGAGCGAGAAAAAGGATCCATCACCCCAGGAAAATACGCCGATCTGATTATTCTGGACCAGAATCCCCTGACAGTTTCTCCTCAGGATATTCCTTCCATACAGGTTCTGGAAACCTACAAAGAAGGTCACTGCATCTGGTCCGCCTGACTGCAGATATGTCCTTATGAGCAATCGTAAAAACCGGCCCTTCCCCTTAATCAAGGGGAAGAAGCCGGTCTTTCTTTACTGCATAATAGAAAAGTCCTGCTGCATCAGCCAGAGCCCAGCCAATAGGCACCGACCACCAGATTCCCACGACTCCGAAAGCCGGCACAGCCGAAAGTATATAAGCCAGCACAACTCGCGTCCCCAGTGAAATCACAGTAAGCACTACAGACATCCCCGGTTTGCCCAGCGCCCGGTAAAGTCCGTAAAGAAGGAAAAGGCACCCGATACCACAGTAAAACGCTCCTTCAATATGCAGATAGCGCACGCCCTCTGCAATCACTGCCGTCTCCTGAGGACTGACGAACAAGAGCATCAGCGGCTCCGCAAACAGCCATACCGCCGACGAAATCAGGATACAGAAAACAACAGAAACCGCCACAGCCCCCTTAACTCCTTTTTTGATCCGTTCCTTCTCTCCTGCTCCATAGTTCTGGGCAATAAAAGTGGAAAAGGCATTGCCAAAGTCCTGGACAGGCATATAGGCAAAAGAATCAATCTTCACTGCTGCCGCAAAAGCCGCCATTATGGTTGTGCCAAAGCTGTTTACAAGTCCCTGGACCATCAGAATCCCCAGATTCATTACCGACTGCTGTACACAGGTAAGCACAGAAAAACCGGCGATCTGCTGGATGCACTTCCGTTTTATCCGGAAATGGCGCAGCCCGATATGCAGTTCGGGACAATGCACCCAGGTATAAATTCCTATCCCCGCCCCGGATACATACTGGGCAATTACCGTAGCTTCAGCAGCTCCGGCCACACCGCGTTTCAGTCCCACCACAAACCACAGGTCCAGTCCGATATTCAGCAGCGCAGATGCTGCCAGAAACAAAAGCGGCGCCGCCGAATTCCCCACAGCCCGAAGAAGAGATGCAAAGTAGTTATAAAGGAACGTTGCCCCGATTCCCCAGAAAATCACCCACAGATACTCTCTCATCATTCCCTGAATCTCTTTTGGCACCTGGAGAAATACAATAATCCAGTCCAGACCTGCAAAAGAAAGCACATTCAGCAGAATGGCTATCACACCGATTAGCAGAAAAGAAGCTGCGATTCCCTCCTTAAGCCCCTCCTCATTCTTCTGTCCGTAGCAGATAGAGAACACGGCTCCGCTGCCCATACACAGCCCCAGAAGAATAGAGGTCAGGAAAGTCATCAGCGTATAGGCAGATCCTACTGCCGCCAGGGCATCCGCCCCCAGAAAACGGCCCACAATCAGCGTATCTGCCACATTATAGCACTGCTGAAGAAGATTCCCAAGAATCATCGGCACCGCAAATATCAGCATAGTCCTCATAACCGGCCCTTTTGTCAGATCCCCTCTCATTTTTCCTGCTTCCTCTCTTCCCTTTTATTGTCAGAGACCTTTCGTCATTTCTCCTGCGGCCTCTTCTCACGGCTGCACCTGCAGTCAAGCACAGTAATTTTATTACAAAACGTAAGTTAATAATTTCTTTTTGTAATCATTTTAGCAAAGCTATATACGAAAGTCAATTCCATTCTTGCATTATGAATTCCGCTCCTTTATAATGATGATATCTATTTTTAAAAGGAGGCGTCCTTTATGTTTCTTGACGGCCTGGACGAACTGGATCAGAAAATCATTCATCTGCTTATTAAAAACGCCCGTATGTCCTACTCTGATATCGGACAGCAGATCGGCATCTCCCGCGTAGCAGTAAAGATGCGGATCCAGTCTCTGGAACAGCGGGGCATTATCGAAGAATATACTACAATCATAAACCCGCAGAAAATCAGCGGTGCCGTATCCTGCTATTTCGAAATCGAGACACGGCCGGACACTCTGGCCCAGGTAATACATCTCCTGGAAGAAAATGATACCATCACACAGATCTACCGGGTTACCGGAAAAAACAAGCTCCATGTCCACGCAGTAGCATCCTCATCCGAAGAGATGGAAGATTTGATCCGCAGTCACATGGATACCCTTCCCGGTATTATCTCCTTAAGCTGCAGCACGATTCTCTCCCGCATCAAAGATATAAAAGGCCTGAGACTGTAGGAAATCCCACAGCCTCAGGCTCTATTGATTCAATCTTCCTGCTTTTTCATGGCCGTCTCCAAAAGCTGGATCAGGAGCCGGAAATCAATGGGCTTTGCAATATGTCCGTTCATCCCCGCTTCCGTGGTCCTGGCGATATCCTCGGCAAAGGCATTGGCTGTAACCGCGATGATGGGAACTGTCTTTGCATCGCTTCGCTCCATCTTCCGTATCTCCCGGCATGCCGCACAGCCGTCCATCTCCGGCATCTGCATATCCATCAGAATGGCATCTACGGTCCCTGCTTCCATAGATCTGAAAGTCTCTGCCGCCTCCCGGCCATTCCACGCCTGGATCACCTCTGCGCCCATCATGGACAGTGTCTCTGTAACAATTTCCATATTTATGGCATTATCCTCCGCCACCAGAATCCGCCTTCCCTCCAGGGAAAATACTTCATCCTGCACCTGGTCTTTGGCCGCTTCTTTCAGTTCACCCTCTTCCGCAATCAAAAGCGGCAGCGTAATCGTAAAAGTACTTCCTTTTCCAAGCTGGCTCTGAACAGAAATCTCTCCGCTCATCTGCTGTACCAGGCTTTTCACAATCGGCATTCCCAGTCCCGTACCGCTGATCTTTATGGGAGAAAATACCGTCTCTCTGGCAAAAGGCTCAAATATCTTTTCCAGAAACTCCGAACTCATTCCGATCCCCGTATCGCTGACGATAAACTGATACTTGCATTTCTTTCCCTGACGGGCCGTAATCCTTAATTCCACAGTGATCTCAGCTCCTCTAACGCTGTATTTCACCGCATTGGAAATCAGATTATTCAGGATCTGATTCATCCGGAATACATCACAGTAGGCTACCGGATATTCCACATCATCCAGCACCTTAAGTATCTTTCCCTCCCTTTTGACCTGCGGTTCGAACATGGCCGCGCAGTCCTCCACGCATTTTTTCAGGTTCACCGGTGCATACTCCATGGAACTGCCTTCCCCCCGCTCGATGCGGGCCATATCCAGAATATCATTTACCAACGTCAGCATCTGCTGGCCCGCCTGCTGGATCTTTTCAACGTAGTCCATGACTTTATCCATATCCCCTTCACTCTTTCTGGCCAGTTCTGCCAGTCCGATGATGGCATTCAAAGGAGTACGCATATCATGGGAAACATTGCTGAAAAATGTATTTTTCTTCTGCGCGGTCTGCTTGGCAGAAGACAGTGCATTTTCCAGAAGCGTATGCTGCTGGAGCTGTCTGCGCTTTTCCATATCATTCTCCCGGAAGCACATGATCACTTCATTTAAATTCAGGGCCTGGTTATAAATGATCTTAATGCTGACCCATTTATAATCATTTCCGAAACGTCTCGGATAATCTCCGCCGTACTCGTAAATTTTCTTTCCCACCAGCTTCCGGATATTCTCCAGAGAAAAACTCTGTGCAAATTCTTCATAGGTCTTCTCGCTGACACATTCCCTCAGTACATTCAGAAAATATCCGTAATCTCCGCTCTCACCCAGAGCCTCGCGCACATCATCGGAGGACTTTACCGTTTCATAGGTACCCGTTTCATAATTAATCCGGTAAATTGCATAAAATGTATCCCCTAAAATCTGCAGCGTGTCATACGTATGCTTCATTTTCCGTTCGCCCAGATATGTCCGCACCATGGCTGCTGCCATAGTAACAATCAGCGCCAGGCAGATCACGGTCAGAAGCACCACCGC
>DVKS01000121.1 GCA_018715905.1 Candidatus Caccovicinus merdipullorum
TTTAGCACTAATTTTACGGTCACAAATGGAATGTTTCACTGCAGAACCGTAATTCACCATTTAAAAAAACGGATTTATTTGCAATTTTCGCTGTAGTAACCGTAACAGGTGAGCTGTACCATACACGGACAGTTTAAAGGAAAGGATGTTCCCGACAAATCAAGATAAAAACCTGCCGGATTCAGCGGCATAGAGGGCTGAAGAACCTTGACAAATCAGCCGAAAACAAGTATAGTAAATTACAAAGCAAGGGCGCTTAATCCAAGGATTAAGTGCCTTTTTTATGAGATATCCAACATTGTAATATCCTTCGGCCGGATTTTTCCGGGGCCGTTTTCCGAGACAAAGACGTTTCATCCCAGATCACAGGGGGCGGAACGTCTTTTTTCTTTTTTCTACACGGCCGGCCGGATTCGTTTTTCATCCCGGGAGCATAAGGAGCAGCTATCCTTTGTCCCGGCATCATCAGATTCCGGCACCGTCACTCAAAGCAGGAGGAAAAGCCCATGAAAGAATTAATTGAGCATGCAGAAGGAATCAACCGGCTGATGGCACGCTTCGGCGTAAAATTCGGTATTTATAAAAACGGAGAATTCCATGAGCAGCTGTTTCCCTTCGACGCCATTCCCCGGGTAATCACCCACCAGGAATTTTCACGCATGGAAAAGGGACTGATTCAGCGGGTGGACGCGCTGAATCTCTTTCTCAATGACATCTACAGCGAAAAAAAGATTGTCCGCGACGGGGTAATCCCTGAAGAATTTGTCTTTATATCTTCCGGATATCTTCCGGAATGCGAGGGAATCCATCCGCCAAAAAACATTTACAGCCACATTTCGGGAATTGATCTGGTCCTGGGAAAGGACAACGAGTGGTATATTCTGGAGGATAATCTCCGGATCCCATCCGGCGCCTCTTATCCCATGATCGCCCGGGAGTTCTGCCGGCGCGTATCGCCTTCCACCTTCCGCCATAATCCGGTGGCTGACAACCGCAACTACGCAGACCTGCTTAAGGAAACTCTGGAATGGGTAAATACCGGCGGCATTCCCGTCATCATGACTCCCGGCCGGTACAATGCAGCATACTTTGAGCATTCCTACCTGGCCGAGCGGACCGGAAGCGCCCTTGCCACCTGTTCCAATCTGTTTGTGGAGGACAATTATCTATATTATAGGGACTACCGGGAAAAGAAGCAGAAGGTCGGCGTCATCTACCGCCGCATATCCGATGAATACCTGGATCCCATGACCTTCCTTCCGGAATCGCTGATCGGCATTCCCAATATTATGGACGTTTACCGCAGCGGAAATGTAGCCATCGTCAACGCCCCGGGAAACGGCGTGGCCGATGACAAGGGAATCTATTATTTTGTTCCCAGAATGATCCGCTACTATCTGGACCAGGAACCGATCCTGAAAAATGCCCCCACCTATCTTCCTTTCTATCCAGAGGATCAAAAGTACGTGCTGGATCATCTGGAAAAGCTGGTTGTGAAAGATGTGGCAGAAGCCGGCGGATACGGCGTAGTCTTTGGAAGCGGTCTCACCCGGGATAAGCTGGCCGAATTAAAGGAGCTGATCCGGTCCCAGCCACGCCGCTTCATCGCCCAGGAAGTTGTGGACTTTCAGGACATGGAGGTTGTGGAGGGCAGTGAGCGGGTACTCCGCAAAGCAGATCTGCGGGCATTTGTGCTTTCCGGAAAGGAAACCAGAGTCTGGGCCAGCGGGCTGACCCGCTTCTCACGAAACGCCGATTCATTTGTAGTAAACTCATCCCAGGGAGGAGGATTTAAAGACACATGGGTATTATCTCAATAGAAAATGCAGATCATCTGTACTGGCTTGGCCGGTATACGGAACGAGTCTACACTACACTGCGGGTATTTTTTCATATTTATGACCAGATCATTGAACAGCCGGAGGGAATCTACGGAGAATACTGTGAAAGGCTGAATATTCCCAATATCTACCAGTCAAACCGGCAGTTTGTACAATCCTATCTTTTTGAAGAGGAGAATCCGGATTCTGTTTTCTCCAATATGAAGCGGGCTTATGACAATGCCATTGTGCTGCGGAATGAATTAAGCAGCACGGTGCTCTCCTACATCCAGCTTGCCCTGGACACCATGGCAGCCTGCCGGCGGACTACCTCCCCCTTATTGGAACTGCAGCAGGTACTGGATTACCTCCTTGCCTTCTGGGGCGCCGCCGATGATTATGTGGAAGCGGAGGACTGCAGAAATATACTGAAATGCGGAAAATATGTGGAACGCCTGGATCTGTGTATCCGGCTTAATTACCACATGCAGGATCTGGAAAAAGAATACCGAAAGCTTCTGAACCGGATTCAGAAAGCAAATCTGAGCTATAATGAAGAAAGCCTGAAGTGTCTCGGCGAAATGATTCTGAACGGGGCAGGACAGGAAATCGATCATCAGGAGGCATTGCGCTGCCTGTACGGCCTGTTCCGGTAAGCCTGCGGCGGAAAAGCTTCAGCCGAAGGATTTTGGCCGCAGCAGGCAGCATACAAAAACTATGAGAAAGCTGCGATTTGAATACAGAATGGATCTGGACTTTTCGTCTCCGGTAAGCAGCCATTACTTTTCCTTACGCTGCGTCCCCGGAGACTCTTTGCGGCAGCAGATTGCCCTCACCGACTGCCGGGTAGAGCCTGCCGATTACTTAAGCACACTGACGGACGGCTTCGGGAACCGGAAGCTGAGCGGCTCCGCCCTTGCGCCCCACAGCGCCTTCCGCTACCGGGTGGCGGGTACCGCCTGCGTACAGGGAATGATGGTTCAGAAGGAACCGCTCCATCCCATGTACCGGTACCCTTCAGCCTATGCCGGTTTCCAGCCGGAAGTGGCTGCCTTCGCAGAAGAGGTCCGGAGAGAATTCCGCAGGAGGGACGCCGAAACCCCTGTGGAAAAAGCCGTGTGCACCATGGATTATCTGTACAGTCATTTTGCCTATATCCCCGGAGCCACAACGATCCAGACTACGGCCGCACAGGCCCTGCGCCTGGGAAAAGGCGTCTGCCAGGATTACGCCCACATCATGACCGCAGTGCTGCGGTACCTGGGAATCCCGGCCCGGTACGTAAACGGCCTGATGATCGGCGAAGGATATACCCATGCCTGGGTGGAAGCCTACCTTGAAGACGGCTGGTACGGCTTTGATCCCACCAATAACCTGCATATCGACGATTATTACATTAAACTGGCACATGGGCGGGACTACCGCGACTGTACGGTAGATAAAGGATGCTTTCTGGGCAGCGCCGCCCAGAAACAGAAAATCTATGTAAATGTGGAGGAAATCAGCAATGACGGAGACAGTGGTATCAATCGAACTTCCGGTGGCGGAGCATCTTAATATCCGCAAAAACCGGATCATGCCCCTTCACCCTTCCGGCGATGAAAAACGGATTGCCATCGTAACGGGTACCCACGGAGACGAGCTGGAAGGCCAGTTCGTCTGTTATGAGCTGCTTCGGCGGCTTAAGGCAGAACCGGAGCATCTGAAAGGAATCGTGGATGTCTATCCGGCCTTAAATCCCCTGGGCATCGACTCCATCACCCGTGGAATTCCCATGTTTGACCTGGATATGAACCGGATATTTCCCGGCAGCGAGAACGGTCCCATGATGGAGTCCCTGGTTTACCACCTTACGGAAGATTTAAAAGGCGCTAACCTGTGCATAGACATCCATGCCAGCAACATTTTCCTTATGGAACTGCCTCAGGTGCGGATCAATGAGACCACCGCAGAAACCCTGATCCCCCTTGCAGAGAAGATCAATGTGGACTTTGTCTGGGTGCACGCATCCGCCACAGTCCTGGAATCCACCCTGGCTTACAGCCTGAACAAAACCGGCACGCCCACTCTGGTGGTGGAGATGGGTGTCGGCATGCGCATCACCCGCTCCTACGGCTTCCAGCTGGTAGACGGAATCCTGAATGTCATGAAATCCATGGGCGTATGGGAAGGAAACGTAAGAAGCGTCAGGACCCCGGTAATATCCACCGACCATGCCGTAGGTTATCTGAATGCCGGCAGTGCCGGGATCTATATCCCTCACGTAAAGATCGGCGACCAGGTACAGGCCGGCGATCTCTTTGGAGAAATTCTGGATCCCCTTACCGGGGATGTGGTAGAAGCTGTGGAAGCCCCTATCTCCGGCATGGTCTTCACCAGACGGGAATACCCCGTGGTCTACAGCGGTTCTCTTTTAGGACGGATACTGGGAGGAAAAGAACAATGAAAAAGACTGAAATCTATCGGCTGGGTTCCCCCTGCCGCGAAGACCTGACCATCACCGGCTACCGCTTCGGGCACGGCCAGAAATCCGCCTGCATCGTGGGAAGCATCCGGGGAAATGAGGTGCAGCAGCTTTACATCTGCTCTCAGATCATACGAAAACTGGAAGAGCTGGAGGCCTCTCATTCCATTATATCCGGGAAGGAAATCCTTGTCATCCCCTCAGTAAACCACCACGCCATGAATATCGGGAAACGATTCTGGCCGGTGGACAACACGGACATCAATCGGATGTTCCCCGGCTATGACCTGGGAGAAACCACCCAACGCATCGCCGCCGGCGTCTTTGAAAAAGTGAAGGATTACAATTATGGGATTCAATTTGCCAGCTTTTACATGCCGGGCGATTTTGTTCCCCATGTGCGCATGATGGACACCGGCAGGCAGAACACCAGCCTGGCCGGCCTTTTCGGTCTGCCCTACGTGGTGGTACGCAGGCCAAGTCCCATTGATACCACTACACTGAATTACAACTGGCAGATCTGGAACACCAACGCCTTCTCCCTCTACACTACGGAAACCGACTTCATCGACGAGGTATCCGCACGGCAGGCGGTGGCGGCGGTACTCCGCTTCCTGACCCGCATGGGGATCTTAAAATATCACAGCCACAGCGGATTCATCTCCACCATAATCAATGAGGCGGATCTGACCTCCGTTCGCTCCAATGCAGGCGGCATCTACCGCCGGCTGTGCCGTCCCGGAGACGAGGTTCCCATGGGCATGCCCCTGGCGGAGATTGTTCATCCCTATGAAGGCAATGTAATCTCCACCATCCTCTCTCCCACCGAGGGCATCATTTTCTTCACCCATAAAAAACCTCTGGTAACGGAAAACGAAGTGATCTGCAAGATCATCCGCAGGCTTCACGCGTAAAAAGGCCGGGCCCGGGAGGCATCTTTGAACATGCGGCCGCCCGGCGCCCGGAATCCCCTTCGGATCCTTACCGCATAATCCGGACAAGGGAAACAAAAATCGAGAATTGAAAGATGGTCCAAAAAATCAGCCAGAAAAGTCTTAAAAACTTCAAAAAAGACTTGCTATTTTTCTCAAATTCTATTATAATAGCTTCGCGCTTGTGTTTCAGATCCTGCAGCGTATCTGACATAGCGCAGGATTATCTTTTGATGGTCCGACAGAATATGGCGGAATAGCTCAGTTGGCTAGAGCACACGGTTCATACCCGTGGTGTCGAGAGTTCAAATCTCCCTTCCGCTACTTTCCAGGAACCCTGAGATGCTTTGAAAGCATTTCAGGGTTTTTTGTTGATTTTACTGAAAAAGTCACTGATTACCCACTTACGAATTCAATAGCAATGTCGCCATTGTTATTTGCTGCATTCAAAGTTTTGGGACCGCCAGCCTTCGAAGCGGGCAGCGTATTTTCTCCCTTCTTGTTTTCAATCTGCAGGCGTTTTCCCACATCCAGCTTATCAAAGGAAATCAGACTCCGCTGATGGGCTCATTGGAAACATAGGTTTTTGCTTCAAAGCTGCCTTCCTGGTTGGAGCCGGTCAAATATCCGGTCTGCAAATGCCTTGTCGATTCCTTTTCCTTTATCCACTCCATCAATCGATAACGGTCTTTTTAAGAAAAATAATTAACAAGTACATTTTTTCGTAGTAAACATCAAATTAAAAATTTGTTAAAGGAGTGGTTTTATTATGGATCCGTCTGGTGACGCGGTCATACAGTTGCTTATTTTATTTATTCTTTTGGCTCTATCTGCATTCTTTTCTTCTTCTGAGACAGCGCTTGTAACCGTGAATAAAATCCGTATGCGAAATATGGCTGAAGGTTGGAAACAAACAGGCAGAAACGGTAATCGATTACCGAAGATGAACTTCGTACCATTGTTGAAGTAAGCCATGAAGAGGGCGTTCTGGAAACAGAAGAAAAGAAGATGATTACGAATGTGTTTGATTTTGGCGAAAGTTTGGCGAAAGATATTATGGTGCCAAGAGTAGATATGACGTTTGCCCAGGTGGATGACACATATGACCAGCTTCTGGAAGTTTACCGCAAAGAGCGGTATACGCGAATCCCTGTTTATGAAGATTCTACAGATAATGTAATCGGCATTATTAATGTGAAAGATTTGCTGCTGCTGGACAGCAACGAAGAGTTTCATATTAGAGATTATCTCCGGCAGCCGTTGTATACATATGAATATAAGAAAGCCTCTGAATTGATGCTGGAAATGCGGAAAAGTTTAAACAACATTGTCATTGTTCTGGATAAATACGGGGCCACAGCCGGTCTGATTACTCTATAAGTCCGCCGCCGATTAGGCGGCATTAGTTCAGGGATGCCAAATGCGCCGCCATGACTTTCGTGAGATGGTTGTGCGTCGGCTGCCGGCGGCATGAGGGTTTACTCTGGAAGATATGCTGGAGGAAATTGTTGGAGATATCCGGGATGAATATGACAGTGATGAAGAGGAAAGTCTGGTGGAGATTAAGCCTGGGGTTTACCGGGTGAACGCATCGATGAAATTAGATGACCTAAATGATCGGCTGGAACTTCATCTGGAATCTGAGGAGTATGATTCTCTTGGCGGCCTGGTAATCGGCCTGCTGGATCATTTACCTGAAGAGGACGAAAAAGTAGAAGAAGACGGCCTTCAAATGACCGTGGAGCATGTGGACAAGAATCGAAACCATTATTTTAACGCTTCCCACGAAAGAAGAACCTCCGGTTTCCGAAGAATAAAGTTTCCGTAGGACAGTAAGCAGAGATTGTGATCCCAAAATCGCCTTCCATTACCCAGCGGTCGCTGATCTATGTGGCGGAGTATTACCTGAGCCTATGTGATCTGCTTCCCCAGCGGAATGAAGGAGACGGGGGCAGTGACAAAGAAGCTGTATGACACTCTGAGAGGAATCCAGCTGGGAGAGTTGGAAGCTCTCCAGGGGTGGATAAGGAAAATCTGCTGGAAAATATAAAGAAAACTGCAGGGATGGAACTTTGCTCTTCTCAAAGTTCCATCCCTGTTTCTGTTTGAATAATTTCCCGAACATAGTATAATGGAAAGAAGCTTGCAACAAACAATAAAAAGAAAGGGAAAGGAATCATGAGGCAGGAAACCATTGATCAGGTGTTAAAATTCAGAGAGGAACGCAATTGGAAGCAATTTCATAATCCTAAGGATCTGGCAATTTCCATTTCCCTGGAAGCGGCAGAATTGCTGGAAATCTTTCAGTGGAGCGCCGGGGATGTGCGCTGTGAAGAGAAAAAGGACAAAATGCGGGAAGAACTGGCGGATGTTCTGAATTACTGCATTTTGATGGCGGACACCTGTGGCTTTGATCTGGATGAAATTATTTTGGAAAAAGTGAAGAAAAACGCGGAGAAATATCCGGTGGAGAAAGCCTACGGAAGCAAGAAAAAGTATACGGAACTGAAAAACAGATAAAGGTGCAGATTTTGATGAAAAAGATCTTGATTATTTTAGGCGGCGGACGCAAGAAAGGAAATACGGCCCAATTAGTGGATGCGTTTATGAAGGGCGCTATGGAAGCGGGTCATGCGACAGAACTGATTTCTTTAAATCAGCTGCAGGTGAACGGATGTATCGGCTGCAATGCCTGCCGTTATGGGAAGCCTTGCGTGCAGAAGGATGATTTTAATTCCCTGGTTCCAAAGATCTTAGAGGCAGATCTGCTGGTGTTCGCATCACCCTTATATTTTTGGACCATATCATCGAAGATTAAAGCCTTTATTGAGCGCTTTTACTGCATTGCCCAAAAGGATGATAACCCGCCTTTGGGAAGGTATGAAAAGTATCCGGTCCATGACTGCGCGCTGCTGATGACATCTGCCGACGACTTTTTCTGGACCTTTGAACAGGCGGTCTCTTATTATCAGTTTACGATGGTAAATTATATCGGCTTTCATAACAAGGGAATGCTGCTGGCAGGAGGATGCGGCGACACCAACGGCAGGCCCGGCATTGGTAAAACGGATCATTTAATGGAGGCATATGAATTCGGGAAGCGGATATATAAACGTGAGGAGGAGAAAGAAAAAATATAGATACAAAGGATTTTTTCAAAACCGTATCATATTGATTACAAGCATACAAGAGGGCAGAATTAAGCCATGCATAATTTCGTCTAACTATTAATATGATGTAAAAAACGTTCTCAGAGGCAGCCTCATGAAGGAATATATCGAAGAACGGGCAGTTGCCATTGCCAATTACATCATAGACCATAATGCGACAGTAAGGCAGACGGCGAAGAAATTCGGGATCAGCAAGTCTACGGTGCA
>DVKS01000122.1 GCA_018715905.1 Candidatus Caccovicinus merdipullorum
GTCATTGACAGCCGGCGGAACCGCAGCGATAACTTTTATTTCCGCGGGCAACGAGCCAAGCGGACATGCTTGCATGTCCATTTGGCGACTGCCGCGAGGGTCAAATACCCCGCAGCTCTGCTGCGCTGCAAATTTGATGCCCCGTAGCTTGCTGCGGGGTATTTGACTCCTCTCCCATGGAGATCGTAAACCGCAGTACCTGATCTTTCTCTGCGCTTACACAATATTCCGGGTACACCGGCGCTCCCCAGCTGTCGTCGCCGCCCACGCCGCGCATGGCAGAATAAATGCAGACGTTGGTATACTGAGGCGAAGCCAGTTCATCCCAGTGCATGGCATTTTCCAGTTCTTCCGCCGTAAAGGGAAGGACGCTTGCCTGGAAGGAGGGCCGCACAGCTGCCTGCGGGAAAGATACCGCTTCTGCTGTGTCCCCCTCATTGACCTCTGCAGAGAAGGTAAGGGTATTCCCATTTCCGTCCTTTACCGAAAGCCAGCGGCAGCCTGTGCGGTTCCCGCACTCCTGGGGAACCAGATAGGGAGAAACATTTTCCTCCGGCGTCATAGTATAGATGCCCATTCTGGCCCCTTCCATCCGGTCCACATAGCACTCGTCCGGTCCCAGGCCGTACCAGCTGAATTCCTTCATCCGTCCCGGCAGACGGAACCGCATTCCGAAGGCCGGAAGTTCCGGAAGGCCCTTCGTTCCGTAATAATGGGCCTCCACCTGGACTTTTCCCTCCGGTGTCACCACATAGGTCACCTTTGTCTCTGCAGCCGGCCTTACCGTCAGGTGGTACGTATACGTAACCGTAACCCGATCCTTCTCCTGCCGGATCTCCACATCTTGGTTTCCATGTTCGAAAAACAAACCGGCTCCCATCCATTGATGGCTGCCTGTACTGAAATGGTTGCCCCGGTCATTGTCTGTGGTTGCCCTCCAGTAAACGGGAACCGGCGGCCGGGTAATCCACTCGGTTCTGCCCCGGCGCAGGGACACGATTCCACCTTCCGTTCTGGAAAACAGCACGGCGAAATCTCTGCCGTGAACTCCGAAATTCACGTCTCCGCAGACCACCCGCAGGAAACCTTCCTCTCCGGCCTCCCCGGCGGCCCTGTCTGCCTGGGACTTGGACGCTGCAGTTCCTGCTGCCTCCTTTCCATCCGCCGGCAGCCCTTCTGTCATCCGGCCTTCTTCCATCAGCCCCACAGCTTCCACCGACTCTCCAAAAGCTACCTCGTATCCGGCATCCGCCCACAACGTATCTTTTTTCAGGCATGCCGACAAACGATAGGTATACTCGCCGGCTTTCAGCCCGCCGTTCTTCGTCTCTGTTTCTGTCAGGGAAATTCCCAGCTCCTCCAGAGAAAAACGCCGGGCCTCCATGGGAGCCACATCCGCGTCAAAATTCCACTTGCCGGTTTCTCTTCCTTCCAGAAGCACCTGATAGCAGAATGACAGCCCTGCCGTAGAGGCAAACCGCCCGTCATTCCTTATGATGACCTCTTTCCGGTCTGCAGAAAGCTTCAGATCCTGGTACAGGTACTTTACCTCCTGTGCCTTGGGGGATACGGTCCGGTCGCAGTAGACGATGCCGTTGCCGCAGAACTGATAGTCTGTGGGCCGGTCGCCGAAATCACCGCCATAGCCGTGGATCTCCTTCCCGTCACAGTCTGTTTTTACCAAGGACTGGTCAATATAGTCCCAGATAAATCCGCCCTGGTACTGATCATACCGCTCCAGATCCGTATATTTCTTCATTCCGCCCAGGGAATTTCCCATGGCATGCATATATTCGCAGGAGATATAAGGCTTTTCCGGTTTGGAATTTAAGTACTCCTCAATCTCTGCCGGCTTTGCGTACATTCGGCTTTCCATATCTGAAATCCGGTCATAATCCCGGTTCCAGACCACGCCCTCGTAATGAACCAGGCGGCTGTCATCCCGCTCGCGGAAATACTGGCTCATGGCCAGGATATCATCGCCTGCGTAAGATTCATTTCCGCAGGACCAGATCAGAACGGAAGGATGGTTCTTGTCCCGCTCCAGCATGGACTTTGCCCGGTCCACCACACAGTCCTTCCATTCCGGCAGACTGCCCGGCACATTCCAGGAAGGTTCGCACAGCCCCATCTTCTGCCAGGAGCCGTGGCTTTCCAGATTTGCCTCATCAATGAGATAAATGCCGTATTGGTCACACAGTTCATACCAGCGGCTCTGGTCCGGATAATGGCAGGTACGGACTGCGTTGATATTATGCCGCTTCATAAAGCGCACATCCCACAGCATATCCTCTTCCGTCACCGCCCGTCCCCGGTGCAGATTAAACTCATGGCGGTTGATTCCCTTAAAGATGATCCGGCGGCCGTTTAACAGCATCACGCCGTCTTTCATCTCAAAACGGCGGAATCCCACTTTCACCGGGACAATCTCCAGAATCTTTCCGGATATCCCATCGGTGATGGTCACTTCCAGCGTATACAGACAGGGAGTCTCTGCGCTCCAGGCCTCCACGCCGGGAACTGAGGGAATGGATATCCCGCGGGCTCCGTTTCCGCAGATCAGGCGGCTGTCCCCGTCATTTTCCAAGATGCACCTTCCCTCTCCATCCAGAAGACGGATAGAGAGCCTGGCCCCCGGGGCTGCTTCTTCGGTCTCCCCGGCACAACGCCCCTCCTCTTCCAGGCGGCGCATCCAGTCCGGTGCCGGTGAAAGGGAGATCTTCACATCCAGAGTTCCTTCCCGGTAATCCCCGGTAAGTCCGGCCTTTACGAAAATATCCCGGATATGCACATCCGGCAGCGCATAAAGATAGACATCCCGGAAAATTCCGGAAAACCGAAAGAAATCCTGATCTTCGATCCAGCTTGCGCTGCTCTTTTTATAAACTTCCACAGCCAGACGGTTTTTCTTACCCGGCTCCCGGTATAGGTATTCCGTCAGGTCAAATTCAGAGGGCGTGAAGCTGTCCTCCCCGTATCCTGCAAACCGGCCGTTGCACCATACATACATGGCTTCCTCCACGCCCTGGAAGGAAATGCACACACGCTTTCCTTCAAAGTTCTCCGGAAGCACAAACTCCTTTATATAACTTCCCACGGGATTGTAGATTTTTGACACCTTCGGCGGTCTCAATTCCTCCTGTCCGTCCCAGGGGTACATGGTGTTGATATAATGGCACCGGTCATACCCCTGCGTCTGAATATGGCCGGGAACCTGAATCTCCGCCCATTCCTCCGCATTAAAATCTTCCCGGTAAAATTCTGCCGGGCGGCTATCCGGGTTTTCCGCATAAGAAAATTTCCAGGCTCCATTTAAGGAACAGCGAAGAGGCATCTCCCCTCCCGCCGCTTCCCCTTTCTCCATCTCTTCCCGGCTCTCATACCAGCGATGGTCTGAATGTGCTGCCAGACGGTTTACCTGAAAGACTTTTGGGTCTTCCAGCCAGTCCTGGCTCCAGGTCTGATGTTCCATTCTGCATCCTCCTTGGCATTTTCCTTTGATAATCGGTTTCTTGTCTTCTATTCCGGCGTAAGCATCTTCACCAGATCTTCTCTGGTAAGAGAGGATAAGGATACGGCGCCTTCTGCAATAATCTGATCCGCCAGATTTTTCTTGGATTCCTGAAGCACCATGATGTTTTCCTCAATGGTTCCCTTGGTGATCAGCTTAAAGACGGACACCTGTTTTTCCTGACCGATGCGGTGGGCCCGGTCCGTGGCCTGGTTCTGGGCCGCCACATTCCACCAGGGATCATAATGGATCACCATGTCCGCCGCCGTCAGATTCAGTCCCGTTCCCCCTGCTTTCAGGGAGATAAGGAATACCGGCACCGGATCCGTATGGAAGGAATCCACCATCCGGAGCCGTTCCTCCTTTGGCGTGCTTCCGGTCAGCGTATAGCAGGCGATCTCCTCCTGGGAAAGGCGTTTCTCGATGATCCGGAGCATGGAAGTAAACTGCGAAAAGAGAAGGATCTTGTGGCCGCCGTTTACACCATTTCGTATCAGATCCATGCAGGTTTCCAGCTTTGCCGATCCGCCCCGGTAATTTTCATAGCACAGAGCCGGGTCGCAGCAGATCTGGCGCAGGCGGGTAAGCTCCGCCAGGATCTGTATCTTTCCTTTCTCATAGACCGCATCCCCGCCGCTTTCCAGCTCTTCCTTAAGCTTTGCGGCATTGGCCGTATAAAGTTCTTTCTGCTGTCCCTGAAGTCTGGAATACACTGCCGTTTCCAGCTTATCCGGAAGTTCTTTTAATACATCCTTTTTTACCCGCCGCAGAACGAAAGGCCCGATTAATCGCTTTAAATTGGAAACTGCTTCCGGATCCGACTCCCGCACAATGGGGCTTTCGTAAATCTTCTTAAAATGTGCATAGGTAAAAAGGAACCCCGGCATCAGATAATCGAAAATGCTCCACAGCTCTCCCAGCCGGTTCTCAATGGGCGTTCCGGTCAGGGCAAAGCGGGTCCGGGCACGGATGGCCTTCACCGCCCTGGCGCTCTGGGTGGCCGCATTCTTGATATACTGGGCCTCATCGATGACCTGGAAACGGAAGGACATGGATTCGTAATGCTTCATGTCCCGCTTTAACAGGTCATAGGAAGTGATCAGCACCTGACACCCTTCATCAAGAGAAGCAAAAACCTCCTCCCGCTCCTGTGCTGTTCCTGCCACCGCCTGAACCTTTAACATAGGGGCAAATTTCTGAAACTCGTTCTCCCAGTTATACACAAGAGAAGCCGGGCAGACGATCAGTGACCGCTCTTTGGTCCCTGCATCCTTTCCGGAAGCATACTCATCCACAAAAAGAGCAATCATCTGTACCGTTTTCCCCAATCCCATATCATCCGCCAGAATTCCTCCGAAGCCATAGGAATCCAGTGTCCGAAGCCACCGGAAACCCAGCTTCTGGTATCCTCTCAGCACCGTCTGAAGGCAGGACGGCACCGCAAAGTCGCTGTCCTCTACCGCCTTCATCCCCCGGACCACGGCCTTAAATAACTGGTCCCGGTAAAAAGTAATCCCGGGCCCCTCCTTAAAAAGGCTGTCCAGATAAAATGCGCGGTAGCCAGGAAGAGAAAGGTGTCCAGACGCCAGCTTCTTTGAATCCAGGTCCAGCCCCTCTCCCAGCCTTGCCACAGCTAAAAGGCCGTCATCCTGAAGCTTTAAAAATTCCCCGCTCTTTAAACGGTAAAATTTTTTCTTTCCCTGATATGCCTTCAGGATCTGCTCCAGATCAGAAGCGGTAAGTCCGTCCATATCCAGCCGGATATCCAGCCACCCGCCGTTCATGGAAACAGAAGTGCGCACAGATAGCGGCGGCAGGATCCGCATATGGCGCACCGAATCATCCACCAGGATATTCCCCAGCTGGGCAAACTCTGCCATGCCGCTTTCCATCAGCCGGAACATAGCTTCATCGTCTCCGCGGATCACCAGCTTCTTTCCTTCCGGCTCTTTATAGCGGAAATACCGGGCAATCAGCTGGCTGATGCGGAATTCTCCCGGCACATCCCGGCAGACCGTTCTTGGAAGTGTCTCATCCTCAATAGGATGGAAGGTGTACTCTCCGTAGGAAAGAACCGGTTCCATGGTGATCTCCCCAGGTTCCTCCGAAGTAAAGCGAAATTCTGCTTTAAGCGGCTCCGAACGGTACTCCTCCCAGTTGATCTCTTCATCCTGAAAGACACAGTAAGGCTCAATCCGCCGGAGAACACGCTCATAAAGAAGAGGAATGTCTTTCTGGTTTACCGTAACCGTATGCTTCACGCTCTGGCTCATCTGAGCAGCAAATACTCCCATCACCCGGCTGCACTCCTCATCGCAGCAGTAAATCCGCTCCTCATCTCCCACATAAAGGCACTTTTCACCAAAGAAAAGAAAGCTTTTCGGGTCAAAGGAAACCGAAAGGCCGTCTCTTCCCTGCCGCTGTACCTGTACATAAAAGCGGGGATTCTGGGAGCATACCTGAAGGCTTCGCTTCCCTTTCAGGCCGTTTTCCACCTCCAGGGTCTGCCCTGCCACAATGGCAAAGAAGCGGTCCCGGTTCTCTCTGCTTAAATTCAATTCCCGCAGGGGGGGATGGCTGTCAAAGGACGTCCGCCGAAACTGGGCATAATAGTCCCGGTATACATTCACCAGTTCCACCACAAATTCCACCAAAGGCCGGCTTTCCGGCGTAAATGCATCCAGGCTGTGATAAAAAGCAAAATTTTTTCCATACTCCACGTACGTGCCGTGATTCATGGCCTGGGCAAAGGCAGTCAGATCGCGGATCACATACTGCTTTTCCCGTCCCACCTTAAATTCTGCACGGATTTCCTTTCCCCCACCGCTTATGGAAAGCCTGGCAAGAAAACGCACTGCCCCTTCCTGCCCTTCCAGCTGTATCCGGGCCACTTCCCGGTTGGTATACTCCCGGATCATGGTCCGGACTTCCTGGGACGTAAAAACCAGGCCGTAGCCCGAACCGCCCTGGTTTTTTTCTTTTTTCTGATATGCCTCCCATAAGGCTTTTGCATGGGGACACATCCCCCTCCAGGAATTTCCTTCCGGACAGGAACAGGAATAATCCCGCACAGCCGAACCCTTTCCGTAAAGCTGCACCCGGTATTCCTTTCCGTTATCTTCCACCAGGCCCCGCACCCCAACTTCGCCTTTCCAGAAGGTATTCACTGTCAGTTCCCTGATCTTCAAAACGGATCCCCCCTTCTCCAGATGAACTCCCGTTCTCCCTGCCCAGACGGCAGGTCACGGGAGTCCATATAAAGGGCATCGAACCGGTTTACATCCGCTCCGGCGCCTCAAAACCAAGCACCTGAATGCAGGCGCTCAGCACATCCTTCGTCAGATCGATCAGACCGATCCAGCCGGCCTGCTTTTTCGGATCCTCCTCGGCAAGAATCTTCGTATCATGATAGAAGCGGTTAAAGTCATTAGACAGTTCATAAATATACTGGCAGATCTTATGGGGAGCCAGCTCTGCAAAAGCGCCCTCCAGAACCTCGCTGTACCGGCTGATCTTAAGCATCAGCGCCTTCTCCGGCTCGGACCCTGCCCCAAGAATGGCGCCCTTGGTCAGCTGTCCGCCCTGCTCTTTATATTTATTCAGGATAGACTTGATCCGCACAATGGTATAAAGGATATAGGGTCCCGTATTTCCCTCAAAGGAGATGAACCGGTCAATATCAAAAATATAGTCCTTGGCCGCCTGATTGGAAAGATCGCCGTACTTTAAGGCCGCAAGGCCTACGATCCTGGCGGTCTCTCTGGCCTCTTCCTGGGATACAGTCCGGTTCTCCATGATTCTGGCATAAACCGCGTCATCAATATCCCCCATCAGACGCTCCAGCCGCATTACGCCGCCGTCTCTGGTCTTAAAGGGCTTTCCGTCCTTTCCGTTCATGGTGCCGAAGCCCTGGAAGCGCATGGACACTTCCGGCCTTACAAAGCCGGCCTTTCTGGCCACCCGGAATACCTGGGTAAAATGCAGTTCCTGCCGCTTATCTGCCACATAAATGTAAGCATCCGGCTTAAAGTCCTCTTCTCTCTGGATGATGGTTCCCAGATCGGAAGTAGCGTAAAGAGCCGCTCCGTCAGACTTTCTTACAATGCAGGGCGGCAGTTCCTTGGAATCCGTCTCCTCGGCAATATCCACCACCAGTGCACCCTGGCTCTCATAGGCCAGCCCCTGGTCGATCAGGTTCTGAATCAGACCGGGAATGTAAGGCTGTGCATCGCTCTCGCCCTTCCACAGATCGAAAAATACGTTCAGACGGCCGTAATTTTTCTTTAAATCCGCCACAGACAGATCCATGATATGCTTCCAGATGGCCCGGTACGGCGCGTATCCCTCCTGAAGCTTTCTGGTAGCAAGATGGGCCCGCTCTGCAAATTCCCGGGAAGCTTCCTCTGCACTGGCAATCTCTTCCTCGCTCATGCCCTGGGTCCTGCCCTCTTCTGCCTTGAACTTTGATTTCTTGCTGGCGCAGGGATAAATGTCATCCAACTCGCTTAAGGTAAAGGGAGCTTCCTTGGGATATTCTCCCGTATAAGAAGGATCAAAATACACCAGCTCCGGCTTCCGGTCACGGAGCTCTTCGATGATCAGACCCATCTGCAGGCCGAAATCCCCAAGATGCACGTCACCGATCATATGGTGTCCCAGAGCGCTTCCCATGCGCTTGATGCTCTCGCCGATTACCGCAGAACGCAGATGGCCTACGTGAAGAGGCTTGGCCACATTGGCTCCGCCGTAGTCCACAATA
>DVKS01000123.1 GCA_018715905.1 Candidatus Caccovicinus merdipullorum
ATATCAATATAAGTGAGGTTTATACTATGCAGCAGGATTTCCAATATATCTATCAGGTTTACCTGGACGGAAGTTTTTCCAAGGCCGCAGAGCATCTGTATCTGACGCAGCCTGCCCTAAGCATCGCCATCCAGAAAATCGAAAATTCCATCGGAATGCCTTTATTCGACCGAAGCCGCCGTCCTCTTCAGCTGACTGCCGCCGGCGAGGCCTACATTCAGTCCATTCAGAAAATCCAGAGCCTGGAGTATGACTTGAACCAGCAGATCCGGGATATCCAGAACCTGAACACCGGTCTGATCCGCTTCGGCGGTTCCCACTATGTAAACGCGTACATTTTATCTCCGGTACTGGCGGGATTTTGTCAGGAATATCCGGGAATCAAACTGGAAATTACAGAAGAAAGCTCAGATGTGCTGTCTGATTTGCTGACGCAGCGGAAAATCGATCTCACTTTCAGCTGCAATCCTGACATGATGAAAAAATTTGAACATTACTCCATGTTTCGTGATCATATTCTTCTGGCGGTTCCTGAGAACCATCCCGTTAATCAGAAGACAGCCTATGCAGCCCTGACAGCCCAGGATATTATCGACGGCAAACATCTGGATCCCACATGCCCCTCCGCTCCCTTAAGCTTGTTCAGCGACCTGGAGTTTATCCTCCTGACTCCCGGGAACAATCTTCATGACCGGGCCATTCAGATTTTCCAGGAAGCCGGCTTTCATCCGAACATCAAGCTCCGTCTGTCCCAGCTGGCCACAGCCTATCATCTGGCAGCAGATGGATTCGCGGCCACCCTGGTCAGCGACCGCCTGATCCATACTCCCAATGTTCCCCTCCGCTTTTATCAGCTGAATTCCCAGCTGGCTGACCGGATGTTCTACGTCCTGCTGCCCAACCGGAATTACACCTCCTTCGCCGTAAAGCGGTTTATCCAGTACCTTCTCCTTCATCTGTAATATGTGTAATGTTCCCGGCAGGGCTGATCTCATTTGTCCGGCTGCGTTGGATGATCAGCCCTCCTGGCGTACCCTGTACTTTTCAATCTCCCGTTTCTGGAACACCTGTCCCCTGGTGTCGATTCCCACAATCACCCGAAGATTTTCCACATACAGCTTTTTCACCGATTCCGTTCCCAGATCCTCATAAGCCACCACTTCGCAGCTTTTTACCTGATTGGAAATCATGGCGGAAGCCCCGCCGATGCTTAAGAGATAAACTCCCCCGTATTCCTTGCAGAGTTCTGCCACCTCGTCGGAGCGATCTCCTTTTCCAATCATGGCCACCATTCCCTGCTCAAAGGTCATGCGCACAAATCCATCCATCCGCATGCTGGTGGTAGGGGCGATGGATCCCATGGTTCTTCCCGGCTTGGCGGGACATGGACCGGCGTAAAAAATGGTCTGATTGGTCAGGTCCACGGGAAGGGGCTTTCCTTCTGCCGCAAGGGCCTCAAACCGCTTATGAGCCGCGTCCCGGGCCGTATACAGATATCCGGTGAGATAAAGCACATCCCCGATTTCATATTTCTTTACTTCCTCTTTCGTCAGGGGAAGACTTACCTTAAATTCTCTCATGGCGTAACCCTCCTTAGATCGTTTTGCTGGCGTGACGGCTGGCGTGGCACTGGAGATTTACCGCCACCGGAAGCGCCGTAATGTGACAGGGATAATACTCAACATGCACATCCAGAGCCGTTACCGTGCCTCCCATTCCCAGGGTGCCGATTCCCGTCTTATTGATTTCCGCTAAAAGTTCCTCCTCCAGTTTCGCGTAGAGAGGCTTGGGATGACGCCGGCCGATGGGGCGAAGAAGAGCCTTTTTGGCAATCCATGTACAGTAATCCATGGTTCCTCCCACGCCTACGCCTACGATGATGGGCGGGCAGGTCTTTCCCCCCGCATGCTTGATGGTTTCCATCACAAACCGCTTCACTCCTTCCGGGCCTTCTCCCGGCACCAGAGTGGTGAAAGCTCCCATGTTCTCGCTTCCGCCGCCCTTAGGCATTACCGTAATGGTTACCTTGTCACCGGGAACAATCTCCGTATGGAGAACTGCCGGGGTGTTGTCCCCTGTATTCACCCGTTCCAGCGGATCCTTTACCACGGATTTTCTTAAATATCCGTCCCGGTATCCCTGTCTTACCCCCTCATTCACCGCGTCAAAAAGGGGCATTCCTTCCCATGCAATCTCCTGGCCGATTTCCAGAAGCACTACGCAGACGCCGGTATCATGGCAGCAGGGAATCTGTTCCATTTTGGCATACTCCGCATTTTCAATCAAAAGCTCCAGGGTCTGGCGGCTGTACTCGGACTTCTCCCGCTGCAGGGCATCCCGAAACGCGTTGACTACATTGTCATCCAGCTCGTAACAGGCCTTCATGGCTAACTCCCGGATTTCCGGAATCAGCTGCTCCGTGTTCATTTTTCTCATCTGGGTTTCCTCCTTACTGGCAGATACCCTGCCTTACTGTTGTCGTTAACAGCTTTTTTCTTTATCCTTACAATACCATGAAAGCATTATATAATCAATTTTATGTATTTTATGATAGTATAAATTAGTTTTATGTTTACATAATAAACCTTCATGCGCCGGCGGGCGGCGTTCCAGCCATCCCATGAAAGTCGTGGCGGCGTATTTGGCATCCCTGAATACATGCCGCCTATCCGGCGGCAGACTATCAGAGTAAGCTATCAAAAGGAAGATAATCCGAAATAAGAATTGGCAAAACAGCCTGTTTTTCGTTAGAATTAGATGTGTTAATCATTATCATCGCAAGTTAATTTAACAAAAAAGGACCTTGGGCTTATTTTTGACCCATGATCCTTCTTTGTTTTTAGGCTATGCTTTTTTCACAGCCCCTTTTCTCCATATCAGGGATAAAATCCGGTATTAAGCGCTCCCTTTTGGATAAATCACATATTTAAAAACTCCACTGGTGTCATAATCGCCGGTTTTTCTCTTTTTCGTCCTCATTTCTCAGTTCTGTGACAAGAGCCATAACATCATCTTCTTCAGTCATACCGGTACGTTCTGCTTCTCCGGCCATTTCCTGCTGAAGCATCTGCATAGCATAAACAGCAGAATTGACAATACGTACAGTGTCCCCTTCAACGATGAAAGTAACTCGATCACCACTCGACACGCCAAGCACATTACGAACATCCTTTGGAATTGTGATCTGCCCCTTTGCCATGACTTTGGCGTTGTCCACAAACGCATTTGCTAACATGATTTTGCACCACATCTCTGAAATGAAAAGTAGGGATTTCCCTACTTTTATTTTACGTAAAAGTTATAGAAAAATCAATGAGAGACGAAAATTTTTCTTTGAGGACTGCAGACCGCTTGAAGGGCTTTTTGAGATATCGTATAATGTGCGCAAAGCACATATCGAGCGAGTGCGAGACAAATGCCACGACGAACTGTATGCATCTCCCAGGGCGATACCGTGCTTTTGGAAGCATGACCTTTTGGCGCTTATATCATGAAGAAGTAAGCAAAAAGCAAATATTCCATTTGGCTATTTCTTTCTGGAAAAAACACCGATTGAAAATTGCTAAATTGTGGAATATCGAACAGTTGACAGCCTTGCCATACAAGAACTTAGCCGCATAAAGATCTCTTCTATTTCATGGAGCAGACTGGATTCAAATTATCCATCAATATGTATCTTTCTTTATTCAAACCATTCCTTGATTTCCTTCATCCGGGATACCTGATCCACATGGAATGGGCAGCGGTGATTGCAGTGCCCGCACTGAATGCAGCTGTCCGCCTTTACCTCCAGTTTCCGGTAATGATCTACCGCCAGAGAATCTCCCGCCCTGGACAGATCATAATACTTATTGATCAGCCCGATATTCAGTCCTGCCGGACACGGGGCGCAGTGATTGCAGTACACGCAGGTGCCTTCCGCATCATGGGGCGCAAAGGTGCCGATCACCGAATAATCCGTTTCCTCCGGCGATGCCGTTAAGAATCCCAGGATCCGTTCCAGATCCTTCTTTCCCCGGATGCCGGGAAGCACCGTCACCACGCCCGGCTTGTCTAATGCATACTGAATGCACTGATATTCCGTCAGGGCCTTCTTAAAGGGAGAGGTCCGTTCATCCAGAAGCTGTCCTCCGCCAAAAGCTTTCATCACGGAAATTCCCACGCCTTCCTTCTCACATCTCCGGTAAAGCTCCATTCTGTCATCCACCGTGCCGATGCCGTAATCCCCTTTCTGGTAATCGTAAGCCGGATTAACGGAAAACATCATCATGTCCAGAATTCCCATATCCAGCACGTTTCCCGCCAGCTCAGGCGTGTGGCTGGAAAGGCCCACGTGACGGACAATCCCCTCCTGTTTAAGCCGAAGGATCGTTTCGATCACGCCGCTTTTCTGCATCTTCTGAAGGTCGGAAATTTCGTCAATACAGTGAATGAAGCCGAAATCAATATAATCCGTCTTAAGGGCTGAAAGCTGCCAGTCCACCGACCGCTTGATAGTGTCCGGATCTGTAGTCCATCCGTATGTTCCGGAAGTATAATCCGCCCCGAAATGAATCTGGAAATACACCTGATCCCGAACACCGGCCAGAGCCCGTCCATAAGCGGGAAAGGGCTTTGCCTCTGCCGATGCCATGTCAAAATAATTGATTCCCTGTTCCACTGCATAGGAAATGGTTTCTTCGATCTCCTTCTCCCCTGCCTCCTGGATGGAACTGGTTCCCAGTCCTAATATGCTGATAGGTTCCCCTCCATGGGGAAGCTTCCGGTATTCCATAATTTTCCCTCCTGAATCTTCCGATCATTCTCTGCTGTCATCCGGACGGCATTTGGCAGAAAGCCTCCATATGCCTCTGATTCCATCTTCTATTATATAATTGGCAGCCGCCCCCGTCCAATACTCTTTATCAAGATGCTTCGATGCCTAAAAGGCATTCCCCGTTTTGGGATACAGACAGAAAATCAGTTCAGAATGGACTGGCGGTACTGGGAGGGAGTTACGTTTTCCCATTTTTTAAAGGTGGTGCAGAAGCTTGTCTCACTGTTAAAGCCGGTGCTGAAGGCGATGTTCTTGATGGACATCTCTGTGGATTTCAGAAGATATTTTGCCGCCGACAGGCGGGTCTTGATCAGATACTGATGCGGCGTGATTCCTGTCTCCTTCGTAAACACTCTGGTGAAATGAAATGGACTCATATTCGCCTCGGCTGCCAGCTGTTCCAGAGACAGGTCCTTTTGAAAATGCTCATTGATGTACGAAATGGCGTCAGCCATGGAGATGGCGCAGGTCTGACCTGGAGAAGTCCCAACCCCTATGGCAGCGAGGCTTATTACAATCTGGGACTGAGCCAGTTCTGTCAGGAGAAGTATGATGAGGCTTATGACAGCTTCTATAAGGCGGCCTGGACCAATGAGCAGCAGGAGATGTCCTGGTACTACCTGGCTGTTATCTCCTGCAGAAGAGGGGATTATGAGCTTGCTCTGGACTTTGTGGAAAAGGGGCTTATCAAGAACACCCACAACATCAAGGCACGGGGCCTGAAGGCGGCGGTGCTCCGGGTTCTGGGAAAAAAGGATGAGGCCTGCGCATGGATCGCAGAAAACCTGAAAACCGATCCCTTTGATTATGTATCCAGATACGAGGCGGTTTTGAACGCGTCTGCAGAAGAAAAAGAAGCCAGACTGAAAGAATTGAAGGTGCTGATGCGTGATTTCCACGAAAATTATCTTCAGACGGCCCGCGACTGCGCGGAGGCAGGCTTCTTTGAAGAGGCTTTAGAGGTTCTGGACGGCTGCACGAAAGAATGGCCCATGCTCTTCTATTACAGAGGCGCATATCTCCTGAAGCTGGGAAGAGCGGATGAAGCGAAGGAAGCCTTTGCCTGCTTCAATAAGCTCATGGATTACGGCGAGCGCCATCTGAATGATAAGGTAAAGAACGATTTCTTCGCAGTGTCACTTCCGGACTTCCTGATCTTCGAGGATGACATGGACAGAAGAAATAAGGCTCACTGCTATTATCTGATGGGACTTGCGAACATCGGACTTGGGAATCCGGAAGCTGCCGTGAAGGACTTTGATAAAGCGCTGGAGTATGACTTCAATCATCAGAACTGCCGGATCTATAAGGAACTGGCAAAGAGAGAGCTGTCACAGTAAGACGGGCGAGTATTGCCGCGGAAAATTTCAGGCCTGCAAAACCGCGCTGGAATCTCCAGAAAATTATAACAAGCTGGATCAGCATACGGAGCAGATTCAGATGCCGGCGCGAAAGTATCCAGTAGGTCTGGGATTTTTACCCTCAGGAAACGTGCGCCGCCAGGCACGCCCAAAAAGAAGCAGAATGCCCCTCGGCCCTCTGCTTCTTTTCCATTTCCAGGTATCCCCTGTTTTCGATCATATTATATTAAAATGCTGTGATGCTGCCTGCGCTCCCATGGTCAAAGGAAACTTATCCTATTTCGTCAGCTCCTCAAACACAAAAACCACATACTCGGCAATGGCGCAGTCCTGTTCTTCCGCACCGCCGCCGACGCCGATTCCTCCGGCAATCTTTCCGTTTACAAACAGCGGATAACCGCCGGCCGCCAGCGTGATCCGGGGATCATTGGTCTGAATGGCCATTAAAGATGCGCCCTCTGCCGCACATGCGGCAACATCCTTGGTCCTGCACTGGGTAACGGCCGCTGCAGAGAGCAAATACCAGATTATTCTCCGCAGTTTTCCCCGGCATTATCATAATAACAGATCAGCGCCTGGGTTCCCAGATCACCCTTTCCCTGGGCCTCCAGCTGCTCATACATCTTCAGAACACATTCCAGCATGGGAAGTCTGGCTCCGGCGCTTTCCGATTCCTCTTCCGCAAGCTTCATGTCCTTGATAAAATGTTTCATAAAAAATCCCGGCTGATAGTCATCTTTAAGAATCCGGGAAGCCACATTGGTCATCTGTGCGCTTCCTGCCGCTCCTGTGCTGATGGATTCCAGCATAAGAGCCGGATCAAGGCCCACTGCCTTTGCATATGCCAGAGCCTCGCAGGCTCCGCTCAAAGCTCCCGCTATGGCAATCTGGTTGCACATCTTGGTGTGCTGTCCGTTTCCTGCCGGTCCTTCATAATAAATGGATTTTCCCATGGCCTCAAAAACAGGCAGGCAAAAATCGAACGTCTCCTTATCGCCGCCTGCCAGAATGGTAAGGGTCCCTGCCTTAGCGCCGGAATCGCCGCCTGTCACCGGAGCATCCAGCACCTTAAGGCCTTTTTCCTTCCCTTTCTCATAAATCTCCCTGGCAAGCTTCGGACTGGTGGTGGTCATATCGATGAGGCAGGTTCCCGGGTCCGCCCTTTTGATAACGCCGTCTTCCCCGAAATAAACCTGTTCCACATCCTTGGGATATCCCACAATGGTGATCACCACATCGCGGCCTTTGGCGCACTCCGCCGGGGAATCACACCAGACGGCTCCCTCTGCCACCAGCTCATCAGCCTTGGATTTTGTGCGGTTGTAAACAGCTACCTGGTATCCTGCTTTCATCAAGTTGCGTACCATGGACCGGCCCATGATTCCGGTTCCGATAAATCCTATTTTTTTCATGCTCGTTCCTCTTCTCCCTCTGTTCTCTTTTGTTGATTTTTGGCCTTATACTCCTCTCCCCAGTCCCACATGGCATCCAGAACCGATTTTAAGCTGTATCCCAGCTCCGTCAGCGTATATTCCACCCGAGGCGGCACCTCCGGATAAACGGTCCTGGTCAGCAGGCCGCTTTCCTCCATCTGGCGAAGCTGCGCTGTTAAAACCTTCTGCGATACATGGCCGATGGACTTTTTCAGTTCCCCGAACCGCTTGGTCCCCGGAAGCAGATCCCGGAGAATCAGCACCTTCCACTTATCACTGATCAGCATAAGGGTCGTCTCCACCGGGCAGGCCGGCAGCTCTTTGGCTGGAGTTACGGCAATCTCTTTCAACGACTCCATGGCAGTCCTCCTTTACATGATTCCATTCGTATCTTTTTAGCGCTTAGATTCCAATTCTGCGCTTAGATTCCAAAATATCTGTACCTGCCTATTATATCGCTGAAAAAGCAGAAAAGCAATCCGGTCTGGCAGGAATCTGCATGTATATTTTTCTCTGGAGTCTTTTCCATTTTGCCTGTTCCTATCAAAATATTGCCATATCCTATTCGTTTTCCCTGCGCATTGGCAAATCCGGCTCTGACTTTCTGGCAGTGCAGCTGGAACTGTCTGCAGATGACGCGGTTTCCGTCATGTTGGACCTGGATGACCAGGATGCGGAAAAGATCATTAACGCACAGGTTCCCCGGAAAACCAGGGCTGCCTTCGATGCCGCCCTGGTGGATGTGGCCACAAAGCTGATCTTAAGCCTTCAGGATGCCGGCGAGATCTGCTCCATCAGCAGCTGGATCAAGCAGAATTACAATGACAATCTCGAATAAAAATACGGTTTGCCCTTCCAGTGCCAGCCGTTAAACCTCTTCCTTATCCGTACTGAGTGCAAGCCGCTCATAGAGGGAGCTGTTGTACTGCCGCTTCAGCTCGCTGAGGCTCCAACCGTTTTTCACCGACTCGATTTCATAAAAATGCCGGTCCTCGATATTGTCAATGCGCATGAGCTTCAAATAGTGTGACCAGCTCAGGTAAAACTTCCTCCCAGTGCTGACAGCAGGAAGATTCCCAAATTGGCTAAACACTGTTTCGCCAATCTGATCCTCGGAATAAACCTTGTAAAACTGCCGGATATTTTTCAGATTGCCAACGGAAAAGCCTTTCCCGAAGTTTTTTGTCAAATAGGTGGACAGTTCTTTCAAAAGCTGTGTGCCGTATGCCGCGCGGTTTGCGCCGTGCTGCTCTTCCTCGACAATCATCCGGCCAATCTCAAAATAGGCATAGACCATCGAAAGATTGACGGCCGTTTTCGCATTCAACCGTAGTAAAACCGTTGATGGGCATATAGGTGCTTTAATCGACCGTCATAAAGCCCATCATCTGTTCACCGGTGACATTGGACTTGAATGTCACTTTTTTCCTGATCCAATCGGCGCATTCTTTTGCAATCGCTTTCTGTGTAAGTTCGTTGCGAAGCTTTACCTCAAACTCTGTACCGTAAAGACTGCGCTCGCGAGAAATACGAGGAATGTAAAACTCGCGCTGGGCTTTTGGTGTTTTCTCAGTCACAAAAGTTGGCGAAGTGAAGATAAAACGCAGCTCATCGATGCCTTCAAGCTGCTTTTTCAACTCTTGATAGGCATAGATTGAGAAGCACGCTGCTGCAATGGAGAGCTTGCTTCCTTTGTGAATGACCGACTGTAAATCGCCTTTGACAGTGGTATTGATGTTGTCGATTATCTGCATTATCTCACCCCGTTTTCGTCTGTCTTCTTAATATATTTCCCGCTTTTAATTCTCGCATCGACGGGTTTTGACTCATTGTCGGGGATGCCCACTGATTGCCGATTTTTACAGCACCATTTTTGTGCCAACACGAACACTCCAAAAAATGATATGATGCGGCTGCGCAGAAGCCTGACATAAGGCATCCTGCGCAGAATCGGAAAAAGTCCGGCAGGACAGACCGGTAAATCCCCGCCCGCCTCCGGACTTTTTTATTTCTAATCAACGAAGATGGCAGCCATGATCGTGATTTCCGCGGCATTCATGGTCATGTTCTCCGTGACAGCCATGACCATTCTCTCCATGATGGCCGTGGCAGCTATCCCCATGATGGCCATGGCAGTCCCCTCCATGTTCTCCCTCTCCATGTCCGTGATGGCTGCACTGCACATCCGGATTATACGCCAGTTCACCGGCCAGAAGCGCCTTCACCGCCTGGTCTGCATCCCCGGTTACCCCGCCGTAAAGCTTAATTCCACATTCCGCCAAAGCATTTCTGGCTCCGCCTCCGATGCCGCCGCAGATCAGCGCGTCCACCTTAAGGTCCGCCAGAAATCCGGCCAGGGCTCCATGGCCGCTTCCGTTGGTATCCACTATCTTCTGATCCAGGATTTTCTCCTCATCCGTATCGTAAATCTTAAACTGCTCCGTGTGTCCGAAATGCTGGAACACCTTTCCTTCCTCATACGTTACTGCAATTCTCATATCGCATTCTCCTTTCTCTCTTAACTCCGGTCTCCGGGATCCAAATGCTCCTCGTCTGCACCGTTTCCGGCAGAGGCCGGCCGCCGGACCGTCACAGAGCCGGTAATTCCCGCCGGCAATTACGATTTCCCTGCCGTTGACAATGCTGTCTGCAATCTTCTCTCTTGCAGATTCGTAAATCTCCGTCACCGTTGTCCTGGATATGTCCATCTGCCCGGCGCACTGCTCATGGGTAAATTTCTCCAGATCCACAAGACGGATCACCTCGTACTCATCCAGTGTAAGCACATTTCTTCCACTGCAGACAGCGCCGTCCGGAACGAAACGATCATAGTCCGGTTCCGCACAGATCCGCCTGCACCGGCTTGGTCTTGCCATATTTCCACCTCCGGATCCTTCTTATTCTTCTGCTTCCTTTGCGGGTTTTGCAGCATCCGTTTTTCTTTATTTCCGTCATATGTCGGAAATAGTATACCTCTTTCCCGGACAAAAATCAAGCCCCCGGGACCGAAACAAGATTCGATCCCGAAGGGCTTACTTAATTCATGGCATGTTTTTAATTGATGCTGCGCTTTACATAGCTGGTATGGAGCAGATGATGTGCCTTGGAGCTTCCCGGCTTTCCAAGGAAGGTGTCATAAAGTTCCTTGATGGCGGGATTCTCATGGGACTTGCGGATGGCGTTCTTCTCATCCAGCTGATAAAGCACGCTGGCACGCAGAGCCCGGATGTCGGTGGTATTACGTACATGGCCCGGCTGCTGAGGCTGGCCGCCGCCGTTTACGCATCCTCCGGGGCATCCCATGATCTCGATAAAGTGATACTGGGCCTCGCCGTTCTTTACCATATTCAGAAGCTTTCTGGCATTTGCCAGGCCGGATGCTACGGCTACCTTAACCTCCATGCCGGCCACCTGATAAGCAGCTTCCTTGATGCCCTCAGTGCCGCGAACCTGAGTAAAGTCCACGTTTGGAAGCTCTTCGCCGGTCAGGGTCTCCACCGCCGTACGCAGAGCTGCTTCCATAACACCGCCGGTAGCGCCGAAGATCACCGCCGCGCCGGTACCGATTCCCAGAGGCACATCAAACTCCTCATCGGGAAGGTCACGGAAACGGATGCCCAGCTTCTTGATCATTCTGGCCAGCTCTCTGGTGGTCATGGAATAATCCACATCCGGGTAACCGGTGGCATCCTCGTCGGGACGGCCGATCTCAAACTTCTTGGCCGTACAGGGCATTACGGATACGGATACGATATCCTTGGGATCAATGCCCATCTTCTCCGCATAGTAGCTCTTGGCAATGGCGCCGAACATCTGCTGGGGAGACTTGCAGGAGGACAGATTTTCCGTCATATCCGGGAAATAGTGCTCGCAGTATTTTACCCAGCCCGGAGAACAGGAGGTGATCATGGGCAGCACGCCGCCGTTCTGTACCCGGTCGATAAATTCATGGGCCTCTTCCATAATGGTTAAGTCCGCACCGAAATTGGTGTCGAACACTTTGTCAAAGCCGATGCGGCGCAGAGCTGCCGCCATCTTTCCCTGCACATCCGTGCCGATGGGATAGCCGAACTCCTCGCCAAGACCTGCCCGGACAGCGGGAGCCGTCTGCACGATCACATGCTTATTCGGATCATGGATGGCTGCCAGCACATCGTCGATACAGGACTTTTCATACAGAGCGCCGGTGGGACATACTGCGATACACTGGCCGCAGGATACGCAGGAAGTCTCGCCCAGGCCCATCTCGAAAGCAGAGCCGATATTGGTAGCAAAGCCTCTCTGGTTCGGTCCGATTACGCCGATTCCCTGAACCTGTTCGCACATAGCCACGCAGCGGCGGCAGAGGATACACTTGGAATTATCCCGGAACATATGGACTGCGGAGTCGTCGATCTCCGAAGGCGTCCTTGCGCCGTCGTAATATCCTTCATCTTCCACGCCCAGTTCCTTGGCCAGCTGCTGCAGTTCACAGTTCCCGCTTCTTACGCAGGATAAGCACTTCCGGTCATGGTTGGAAAGAAGGAGCTGCAGCGTCTTCTTTCTGGACTCCAGTACCCGCAGGGTATTGGTCCACACTTCCATGCCTTCATTAATGGGATATACACAGGAAGCCACCAGGCTCCTGGCTCCCTTTACTTCGACTACACAGATCCGGCATGCGCCGATTTCATTGATTTCCTTTAAGAAGCACAGGGTAGGAATCTCAATGTGAGCCAGTCTGGCTGCCTCCAGGATGGTGGAACCCTTTGGAGCGGTAACTTCCATGCCGTTGATTTTGATTGTAACATTCTCCATTTGTTCTTCCCTCCCTTATTTCTTGTAGATTGCGCCGAAGCGGCATTTTTCCATACAGGCGCCGCACTTTACGCACTTATCCGGATCGATGACATGGGGATTCTTAACCGTACCGATAATGGCGCCGGCCGGACAGGTTCTGGCACACAGCGTACATCCGCGGCACTTGTCACGGTCAATCACATAGGAAAGCAGAGCCTTGCAGACGCCGGCCGGACATCTCTTCTCCTTAATGTGAGCCTCGTACTCATCCCGGAAATACCGCAAGGTGGAAAGCACCGGATTCGGCGCTGTCTGGCCCAGACCGCAGAGGGAATTGTCCTTTATGTAATAGCAGAGTGCTTCCAGCTTATCCAGGTCTTCCATGGTGGCCTGTCCCTTTGTAATCTTCTCCAGGATCTCCAGCATTCTTCTGGTTCCCACACGGCAGGGAGTACATTTGCCGCAGGACTCTTCCACGGTGAATTCCAGGAAGAACTTGGCGATGTCCACCATACAGTCATCCTCATCCATAACGATCAGACCGCCGGAACCCATCATAGAACCGATGGAAAGCAGGTTGTCATAGTCAATGGGGATGTCGAAATGCTCGGCCGGAATACATCCGCCGGAAGGACCGCCGGTCTGTGCCGCCTTGAATTTCTTTCCGTTGGGGATGCCGCCGCCGATCTCCTCGATAACCTCCCGCAGGGTAGTTCCCATGGGGATCTCCACCAGACCGGTATTGTGAATCTTTCCTCCCAGAGCGAATACCTTGGTTCCCTTGGACTTTTCAGTGCCCATGGATGCGAACCACTCCGGTCCGTTTAAGATGATCTGCGGAATATTGGCATAAGTCTCTACGTTATTTAAGATAGTGGGCTTGCCAAAGAGACCTTTCTGTGCCGGGAAGGGAGGACGTGGCCGGGGTTCGCCGCGCTTTCCTTCGATGGAGGTCATAAGCGCCGTCTCCTCGCCGCAGACGAAAGCGCCTGCCCCCAGACGAAGGTCGATATCAAAGTCAAATCCCGTTCCGAAAATATCTTTGCCAAGGAGGTTATACTCTCTGGCCTGCTTGATAGCGATCTGCAGACGCTCTACAGCGATTGGGTACTCAGCGCGGACATAAATATAGCCCTGATTGGCTCCGATGGCATAGCCTGCAATGGCCATAGCCTCCAGCACCACATGAGGATCGCCTTCCAGAACGGAACGGTCCATGAATGCGCCAGGGTCGCCCTCGTCCGCATTGCAACAGACATATTTCTGATCGCCGTCATTCTGTTTGGCCAGCTTCCATTTCAGTCCTGTAGGGAAGCCGCCGCCGCCTCTTCCGCGGAGTCCGGAATCCAGAAGAACCTGGATCACATCATCGGGAGTCATCTCCGTCAGCACTTTTCCCAATGCTTCATAACCGCCGGTTCCGATGTATTCGTCGATCACTTCCGGATTGATCACGCCGCAGTTGCGAAGGGCAACACGGTGCTGCTTTTTATAAAAGTCGGTGTCAATCAGCGCACGTACGCCGGTAGTGGTAACCGTTTCTTTGTAAAGGAGACGGGTTACCACACGTCCCTTTAACAGATGCTCGGAAACAATTTCCGGAATGTCCTCCACCTTTACCATGGAGTAAAAGCTGGCATCCGGGTATACAATCATAATGGGACCTAATGCGCACAGGCCATGGCATCCGGTCTGAATGACCGCCACCTCATCCTGCAGGCCCTGCTTGATAATCTCTTCATTCAGTTTTTCAATAATCTGCGGACTTCCCGAGGAAGTACATCCGGTTCCGCCGCAGACCAGCACATGTGAACGATACATATCGGTCTTCCTCCTTATTTAATGTCGGCTGCGCCCAGGGTGTACTCATCCACCACATGGCCGCCCACCAGATGACGGTTCACTACTTCCACAGCCTTCTCCGGGGTCATCTTTATGTAAGTAACCTTGGGCTGGCCGGGAGCCATTACCTCCACAATAGGCTCATACTGACACAGGCCGATGCAGCCCGTCTGGGTTACCGCCACCTTATCGGTAAGTCCTCTTTCCTGTACTTCTTTTGCAAGGGTATTTAACACCGGCCTTGCTCCGGCTGCGATTCCGCAGGTAGCCATCCCCACCACTACACGGATATGATTGTGGTCCTCTGCACGAATGCCTACCTGATTCTGCATTCTGTCACGAATTGCTTTTAATTCAGCAAGAGTTTTCATGTCATCCTCCTGTTCCGGCTCCGGACGCGTCAGATCACTGCGCCCTGATCCGCCTCTTTCTTATTCTCAGTGAGAAAATCCAAAATATACTGGGAAACCTCCGGCTCTGTAAAAGGCACATCTCCCAGAATCTCCTTAAGTTCCCTGGTGTCTAATGTAAATCCATTTCCGTCAACCTGATAAGTATATACAAAATCCGTCTCCGGATGATAAAGGATCAGCGTATGAATGGTGCTGGAAATGTCTCCCAGAGGCATCCGGTCAATATGGGACAGCCCGAACACCGCCGTTACCCTGGTTCCCTTTCCCAATTCCGACTGAATGGAAAAACTTCCCCCGGTGCTTTCCGCCGCGTACTTGTAAAAGGGAATTCCAAGTCCTACCTTTCGGGTGGTTCTGGTAGTAAAAAAAGGATCCGTCACCTGGCTTACCTGTTCCGGCGTCATCCCGCAGCCATTGTCCCCAATGACCACTGTCAGCGTATCGGCCTTTCGGTCCGCACAGATGGATATTTCCACCAGCGTCGCCTCTGCCCGGGTAGAATTCTCCGCCACATCCAGTATATTTAGGGAAATCTCCGGCATCATAAGCTATTTATATTTCGCCAGGATTCCGGGGATATCGTCCGGCACCAGTCTTCCGTAAACCTCGTCATTAATCATCATAACGGGAGCCAGACCGCACGCGCCTACGCAGCGGCAGGAGTCCAGAGAAAATTTTCCGTCCGGCGTACACTCGCCGTTGGTGATTCCCAGAACTTCTTCCAGTTTGGAGAAAATATTTCCCGATCCCTTTACGTAGCAGGCAGTACCCAGACAGACAGAGATCTTATACTTGCCCTTAGGCTGAAGTGCAAACTGGGAATAAAAGGTTGCTACGCCGTAAACCTTTTCCAGCGGAACCCCCATCTCATCAGAAATCATGGTCTGAACCTCAATGGGAAGGTATCCGTAAATACTCTGGGCCTTCTGCATAACGGGCATCAGGGCTCCAGGCGTGTCCTTCAGCTCAGAAATCGCTTCTTTCAAAGCCGCTTCCTGCTCCTTCGTCCCGGAAAAAGGGACTGTTTGTTTTTTGCAAGCCATTGTGAAACCTCCTTATTTCGTACCTGTGAATATCCCCAGGCCGCTCTTTTTCCAGTGTCCGTTGCATTTTAAAATGTCAGGGACAACTGCCGTCCGTCCCTGCAATGCCGGCTTTGGAATGTTCTCCTCCGGCGCCATCATTTTATGCAATGTATCTACATTCTATCACGTAATTGTGAAAAAATCCACATTATTTCATACTTCTCAAAAAAAGAGAAAACTTTTCTCTGTAAAAAATGTCTCAAATCCGGTTTCTCATCCGGTAAATTTCCGGACTAACGCCTGCATAGCGGCGGAAAACCTTTCCAAAGTAATTTCCACAGGAAAAACCATTTTCTTCTCCGATTTCCTTCACCGTTTTTTCTGTTCCCAAAAGCTGGTTCATGGCGGCCTGAACTCTCTGCCGGTTCAAAAACTCAATGGGCGGAATACCCATCTCTTTTTTAAAGCACCGGGAAAGATGCGCCGGGGAAACCTTAAATACCGCAGCAACTTCTTCCACCCCCTGAAGATGGGAATACTCCTGTCGTATGTATTCCGCGGCTTTTTGGGCCAGGGAGTCCCTTCCCCTGATTCCGGAATTCTCCGCCTCCCGCAAAAGTCCGCATAAAAAGCCATAGAGAAATTCTCCGCCTTCATACCGCTCAAGCCTTCCGCCCTTAACAAGCCTCCTCTGCATGTCCATAGCCATTCGCACCGGGCGGCTCTCCGGATCCAGAAAAATCACATCCTTCCCCAGCGCATTAAGCCTGCCGGCAAAGGGAAGCGCAGCAGGACCGGCAAAATGCAGATAGAGAAATTCCCATTCTGCTCCGGGAGTATCGGGAAGACAGTACCGGCTGTCTTCCGGAAGGCTTACAAAAAATCCATCTCCCGGCCTGACCCGGTATTCTCTCCCATTCCGGATAAAAATCCCCTCTCCCCGGAGGGTATACTGAAATAAAAATCCCCGGAAACTTTCTCTGGCTCCATTGTCAAAATCATAAGTCTCATCTTTGCGCCGCTCAATCCCCCCATCCAGCAGAAGGAGGGGTTCATCCTCCATGGCGTCCGCATTTAACACGCCAAAAACTCCCTGTTCATAGTTCATCAAAAAATTACCCTTTCTGATCAAATAATCCTTCTTTTTCTTCTGACATGTACCTATTATAATAGTTTTTGCAAGACCAAACAAGGAATATGGGTCCTGCTGGACAGATCAAATTTATAAACATAAGCCACAAAAGCGGCAGAAGGAGGAACCATGAACAAAAATACTTTCGCCCTCCGTCCTCCCATGGGATGGAACAGCTACGATTATTATGACACCACAGTCAATGAAGAACAGGTAAAGAAAAACGCGGACTATATGGCCGCCCGCTTAAAGCCTTTTGGATGGGAATATGTGGTGGTGGACATTCAATGGTATGCTTCCCGCCCTGGAACCATGCGGGATAAATTTCAGTACATTCCCTTTTCCCATCTGGAGATGGATGAATATTCCCGTCTCATTCCGGATCCGGAACGTTTCCCCTCCAGCGCCGGCGGGAAAGGCTTCGGACCCCTGGCCGATTACATCCACAGCCTGGGGCTGAAATTCGGCATCCACATCATGCGTGGAATCCCGCGGCAGGCTGCTCATCTGCACATGGCAGTGTTGGGAACAGACGCTTCCGCTGACCAGATCGCCGACGCACACTCCATCTGCCGCTGGAATCCGGATATGTACGGCGTACAGAATACACCAGAAGGCCAGGCTTACTATAATTCCCTTCTGGAGCTTTACGCTTCCTGGGGCGTGGATTATATTAAGTGCGACGATATCTGCAATACCAATAACCAGCCCTATTCTCCCGCTTATCCCGGCGATCCCTTTGCCGGCAAAGAGGAAATCGCAATGCTGGCCAAAGCCATCCAGCATTGCGGCCGTCCCATTGTCCTCTCCCTTTCTCCCGGACCGGCCCTTATCCAGGAAGCCTGGTACTATGAAAAGTATGCCAATATGTGGAGAGTCACCGATGATTTCTGGGACAGATGGGATCTGCTGAAAGATATGTTCCGCCGGTGCCAGATATGGCAGAATCATGTGTCACCCGGCTGCTATCCGGACTGCGATATGCTTCCTATGGGCCGTATCGGAAAGGGCTTCGGACAGGAAAGAGACTCCCGCTTTACCTACGAAGAGCAGAAAACCATGATGACTCTGTGGTGCATCTTCGGCTCTCCCCTGATGCTGGGAGCAGAGCTGACCATGCTGGATGAACAGACCCTTTCCCTGCTGACGAACCCCCACATCCTTGCCCTGCTCCCCCTCCCCGCCAGACAGATCCGACTCACGGAGGATGAGGCAGTATGGACTGCTGTAAATTCGGAAACCGGTGAACGGTACCTGGCATTCTTCAACTTAAGTGATGAAGAGCGAACCCTGTCTCTTTCCTGGAAAGAATTTCGCGATTCTGCGGCGCAGATACCAGACTGTGCGCCCTCCCGCCTTCTGGATTTATGGTCCGGCCAGGAGCTTCCCCTTTCCGGTCAGGAAATTTCCTGCCTGCTTCCGGTTCACGGCTGCGCCGCCTGGAAGCTTTAACCGCAAAGACAATTCGGCTCAGGCACATCCCCATGCCTGAGCCATACTTGCTCCAGGAGAACATTTCACCTCTCCAGAAGCAGTAATAGCAGAAGGCAGTTCTCTGTATGAGATCTGCGATAACCTGGTTAAAGCCCAGCATCCCCAAATATCTCCTGCCGATGAAGGAATGGGCATCGTCTTCAATGAGTTCTGTACCACCTGGGGCAATCCTTCCTTTGAAAACATTCAAAAAATCTGTGATAAAATTGCCGGAAAGGGAATCCGCTATCTGGTAATCGACTGCGGATGGTATGGCGGAGCAAAAAACTGGTACCGGAACATTGGAGACTGGGACGTAAACGAGAAAACTTTCCCCGGCGGGCTGAAACAAGCAGCAGACTACATCCGCTCCAGGGGAATGATTCCCGGGTTATGGTTTGAAATGGAAAATACTGCCGATCAGAGCAGGAGCTACCAGAATACTGCCCATTTAGTAAAAAAGGATGGTGTCCCTCTGACTGTAGGTATGCGGAGATTTTGGGATATGGAGGATCCCTGGGTAGTTGATTATCTGGAACACAAGGTAATCCGTACCCTGAAGGAATGCGGGTTCGGCTATGTGAAGATCGATTATAACGAAACCATGGGAATGGGCTGCGATGGCGGAGACAGCCAGGGAGACGGCCTCTACCGGAAAATGGCAGCAAGCAGACGTTTCTTTGAACGGATCCGTCAGGAAATTCCGGATATTGTAATCGAAAACTGCTCCAGCGGCGGGCACCGTCTGGAGCCTTCATTAATGGAACTGGTAAGCCAGGCAAGCTTTTCCGATGCCCATGAAATACCGGCAATCCCATTAATTGCCGCCAATCTTCACGCCGTGATCCAGCCAAAGCAGAGCCAGATCTGGGCGGTGATGCGTGCAGACGACAGCGAAGAACGGATTTACTATTCGATCATCTCCACCTTTTTAGGCAGAATGTGCCTGAGCGGAGACATCTATGATCTCTCCGAAAGCCAATGGCGGCTGATCCAGGAAGGCATTGCCTTCTACCAAAAAGCGGCAGAGATTATCAAATACGGAACCACCATCGAAAGAACCTGCAGCACAAAAAGCTACAACCATCCCCAAGGAGAACAGCTGGTCATCCGGGAATGGAACAATCGAAGGCTTGTCATTCTCCATCGGTTTGAACATTCAAAAGAGATCCTGCTGCCGCTTCCCCCGGGAGCCAGAATCATGGCTGAATATGGAAGAGCGGACAGGGATTTCAGTGCGAAGGCGTGGATTTATGAAATCTGACCTATGATAATCACCTTTCGTCAATCTGCCGAATTTTCTTGTCCAATCACCCCATCGGTAGTATAATATGGATAACCATTTGCTTTGCCTTCCCGCCGCCGTGCGGCCGGAAAGCGCCCGTCTCAGTCCATAAAAAAGGAGAATCTTCTATGACCGTAAAAGATGTAAAAGAGATCTTAAATGCCCGCGTCCTTGCCGGTGAAGAGCTGATGGATCAGGAAGTCCGCTCTGCCTGCGGCTCTGATATGATGAGTGATGTCCTTGCCTTCTCCAAAGATCACTCTGTGCTCCTCACCGGCCTTTGTAATCCTCAGGTAATCCGCACTGCAGAGATGTTAGACATCGTCTGTCTCGTCTTCGTCCGCGGAAAAGTGCCGGATGACTCGGTAATCCAGATGGCAAAGGACCGGGACCTGGTGGTCCTGGCTACCGGTCACCGGATGTTCTCATCATGCGGCATGCTTTATGCTGCCGGGCTTGGCGGAGGTGCGATTTAATGGATGATGCGATTCACCTGACTTACACCATATCGCCGGATGACTTTACCCGGGCAGGGGAAGCCAGCAGCGATGTGAAACGAAAACTGAAACAGATGGGCGTAAGCCCTGAGGCGGTCCGAAAGGTGGCCATCGCCATGTACGAAGGTGAAATCAACATGGTGATCCACGCCAATGGCGGCGAGATCCGTGTGGATATCACACCAGAAAAGATCATCATGATTCTGGATGATGTGGGTCCCGGGATCCCCGATGTGAACCTGGCTATGCAGGCCGGTTACTCCACCGCGCCGGATGAGATCCGTTCCTTAGGCTTTGGCGCCGGGATGGGCCTTCCCAATATGAAAAAATACACCGATGAGATGAATATCGAAACAGAGATCGGCGTAGGTACGAAAATAACAATGGTGGTGAATATTTAATGGATAAATTTTATCATTCTGTCCGTCTGAACCCGGACCTGTGCAAGGGCTGCATCAACTGCATCAAGCGCTGCCCTACCGAAGCCATACGGGTCCGAAACGGAAAGGCGCAGATCAACAGCAAATTCTGCATCGACTGCGGCGAATGCATCCGCGTCTGTCCCCATCATGCGAAATACGCCATTTATGATAAGCCGGAAGCCATGAAGCAGTACGAATACACTGTGGCCCTTCCTGCCCCCAGTCTTTACAGCCAGTTTAATAATCTGGATGATGTAAACATTGTATTAAATGCCCTTCTTCTTATGGGATTTAACGATGTATTTGAAGTGAGCGCAGCTGCCGAGCTGGTGTCGGAAGCCACGCGGGTCTACATAGCAGAACACCGTGACCAGCTCCCCTTCATCAGCACCGCCTGCCCTTCCGTAGTGCGGCTGATCCGCGTCCGCTTCCCCAATCTGATCCCCCACATGCTGCCCCTGAATCCTCCGGTGGAGGTAGCCGCCATGCTGGCAGTAAAACAGGCCATGGAAAAGACCGGGCTGCCCCGGGAGAAGATCGGCATCTTCTTTATCTCCCCCTGCCCCTCCAAGGTGACCTACGTAAAGTCTCCTCTGGGCAATGAATTCAGCCAGGTGGACCGGGTCCTTGCCATCAAGGACATCTACCCGCAGCTTCTCTCCCGGATGAAGGCCGTGGGCAAAGATTATCCGGAAATCGGAACTTCCGGAAAGATCGGCATCAGCTGGGGAAGGAGCGGCGGCGAATCCAGCGGGCTCCTTTCGGAAAATTACCTGGCGGCCGACGGCATTGAAAATGTAAACCGCGTTCTGGAGGATCTGGAGGACCAGAAATTTACCAACCTGGAATTTATCGAACTGAACGCCTGCAACGGCGGCTGTGTAGGCGGCATCCTTACCGTAGAAAATCCATACGTAGCTGAGACGAAGCTGAAACGTCTGCGCCGCTATATGCCGGTAGCCCGCACCCACATGACCAGGGATGCAGAAGAGCTGATCCCCTGGACCACCGGCGTACAGTACGAGCCTGTCTTCCGTCTGGGAAATACCATGATGGAAAGCTTCACCCGTTTAAATCAGGTGGAGCGCCTGTGTAAAAAGCTGCCCGGACTGGACTGCGGTTCCTGCGGCGCCCCCACCTGCAAAGCACTTGCAGAAGACATTGTCCGGGGATATGCTCAGGAAAAAGACTGTGTTTATTATCTCCGCGAAAATCTGCACCGGCTGTCTGAGGAGGTATCCGTCCTTGCCGATGACCTGGCAGACGGCGGCCGGGGCGGACAGGAGACGCTGCGGATCCTTAAAGAGTATATTCACCGGATTTCTGATGAAATGAGCCTTTTAGACGGTCAGGAAGGAGAGGAGGACTCTTAATTTATGTATACCGTTCAGCAATTAATTGACAGCGGGCTTTTTGCCCTGCTGAATAAGGGGGATGAGACGGAGCGGGAGATCACGGTCCCCTTCTGCTGCGATCTCTTAAGCGTAGCCATGGGCAGAGCTCCTGCAGGATGTGCCTGGGTGACGGTCATGGGAAATATGAACACTCTGGCAGTGGCTTCCCTGACAGATGCGGCCTGTGTCATCATGGCCGAAGGCTGCACACTGGATGAGACCGCCTCTGCTAAGGCCAGGGTCCAGGGAATCACCGTGCTTAAGACAGACCTTCCCATTTTTGAGGCAGCTCTGGCCGTCCATGAGAAACTCTCCGGCGGCGGATTATGTTAAATCTCACCTACGATCTTCATATCCACTCCTGCCTTTCCCCCTGCGGAGATGAAGATATGACGCCGGCCAATATCGCCGGCATGGCGGCAGTTCTGGGGCTGGATGTAATCGCCCTGACAGACCATAATTCCAGCAAAAACTGTCCGGCTCTCATGGCCGCCTCCAAAGAATACGGCGTTTTAGCCATTCCGGGAATGGAACTGACCACTTCCGAGGAAGTTCATGCAGTCTGTCTCTTTTCCCGGCTGGAAGCGGCTCTGGACTTTGATCAGTATGTGTACCGCCATCTGATTCCTTTCCCCAATAAGGAAGAGATTTTCGGACGTCAGCTGATTTATGACTGTCAGGATCAGATCTGCGGAACCGTTCCCAATCTGCTGATCAACAGCACGGACATTTCCTTTGACGGGCTGTGGGAACTGGTCCGCAGCTATGAGGGCGTCATGTTCCCCGCCCATATCGACAAATCTTCCAACAGCCTTCTGTCTAACCTTGGTTCCATTCCGCCGGACAGCAGATTTGTCACCGCAGAAGTGAAAGACTTAAAAAAACTCCATGAACTGAAGCGCCAAAATCCCTATCTGGAAAACTGCCGGATTATCAGCAATTCTGATGCCCATTATCTGGAGCATATCCAGGAACCGGGTCTGACAATCCTGGCTGAAGAAAAGAGCGCAGAAGCTGTCATACAGACGCTTCTCTCACCGTTTTCATCGAAATAACGATGCGGATCATTTCCGGAATTCCTCTGCCGCAGATACATTGACAGAGGAATTTTTTTATGCTATTCTTTATTTAGATGTTTTTCTAAATATCTAAGTAAGTGCCGGTTTCATCTGCACTTCCGCAAATCTCCGCCGGCTCCGGATATTTATTTTTTCCGCCGGCCGGACCGGAACAGAGAAAGGAGATGCTGCCTTGGCTTTTGGCGACACGTTTAAGGCCCTGTCTGATCCCACACGCCGGGAAATCCTGAATCTGCTGAAAGATGGCCCCATGACTGCAGGCGAGATCGTTTCCCATTTTTCCATGACAGGCGCTACGATTTCCCACCATCTATCCATCCTCCAGCAGGCAGGTATTATTGATGGCGAAAAAAAGGGAAAGTATATTTACTATTCACTGAACACCACCGTGATGGATGACATCCTCCGATGGATTCTGCAGCTGAAAGGAGAAAACAGCGATGAAAAATAAAAAACTGCGGATCATCGCCTACCTGATTCCGCTTCTCGTACTGGCCGTGACGGCCTGTCTCTATCCCCGCCTGCCGGAACAGATTCCCACAAACTGGAGTGTGGACGGTACCGTGACCTACAGTGAAAAACATGAAATCTGGCTTATTGCGGGGATGGGAATTCTCTTTGCGGTACTTTTCGATATTCTCCCCAAAATCGATCCCAGAAAAGAAAACTATAAGAAATTCGGCTCCTATTACGACGGCTTCTGCATAGCCATGCAGCTTTTTATGGCTGCCATGTCCGCGCTGATCCTTCTGGCATCCTTCCATCCGGGGAAAATCGCCGTCAGCCACATTGTTGCGGTCCTTGTGGGCGTCCTGCTGATGGGCCTGGGCAATATCATGCCGAAAATCAAAAGCAACTTCTACATGGGCATAAAGACGCCCTGGACCCTCTCCGATGACCAGATCTGGCATCGTACTCACAGGCTGGGGGGACGGCTCTTTGTGGCTGCCGGCGCTGTGATGGTGCTGTCTGTACTGTTTCTTCCATTAAAGCCAGCTTTTTTCCTGAGCATGGTCTGCATCCTCGCTGCAGCCCTTATTCCAGGTGTTATGTCATATTTCTGGTGGAAAAAGGCAAATCCGAAAAAATCATAAGAAAACGCACAAAATTTCTTGACTTAAAGTGCACTTTATGGTTTATGGTATAAAAAGCAGAATATCCTGCCCTTCAGGATAACGCAAATTATTTCAAAGGGGGAAACTTTCATATGGCAATCCAGAAAATTCTGCCTGGTACGGGCGGTGATCTTTACATTCCCTACAGTCGGCGTACCGGCGATGCATCCACAGTCTATTTCACCAGGGACCTCTCCGCAGAAGGACTTCGAAAGATCGCCCGCCGCGTAAACAGCGTCATCACGGGAAAAACTGCAGTCAAGCTTCACACCGGCGAGAAGAATGGCCCCAACATCATTCCTCACGACTGGGTAGAGACACTCATTAAAAATGACCTTCCCGGCGCATCTATTGTAGAAACCAATACCTATTACGAAGGTGACCGTTATACCACCGCCCAGCACCGGGAAACACTGAAAGTAAACGGCTGGACTTTCTGCCCTGTAGACATCATGGATGAGGACGGTACGGTTGCTCTGCCGGTAAAAGACGGCAAATGGTTTACGGAAATGCATATGGGAAAGAATATCGTAAATTACGATTCCTTATTTGTCCTGACACACTTTAAGGGCCATGCCATGGGCGGCTTCGGCGGTTCCAATAAAAACATCGGCATCGGCTGTGCCGATGGGCGCATCGGAAAGGCCATGATCCACACCGTTCCTGGTTCTTCTGACATGTGGAGCATTTCCATGGAAGAATTCATGGAGCGTATGACCGAGTCTGCCAAGGCTGTCGTCGATCATTTTGGCAAAAACATTTCCTTTGTCAATGTTCTCCGGAACATGTCCGTTTCCTGCGACTGCGAAGGAACTGCCGCCATGCCCGTAGTCACGCCGAATATCGGTATCCTTGCGTCCCTGGACATCCTGGCTGTGGACCAGGCTTCCATTGACCTGGTGTATGCCCTTCAGGATAAAGACCACAAAGATCTGGTTGAGCGGATCGAGACCCGTCACGGTCTGCGCCAGCTGACTTACATGAAAGAACTTCATATGGGAAATGACCGCTATCAGCTGATCGATATCGATCATGAAGACGCCCAGATCCAGCCGGCCGATGCCGTAAAGGATGTGGTTCCCTTCAGCACCCTGCGATAAAGCATGCATATGCTATAATGCCGGCAGGCAAACAAAGTTAGCTGTCCAATACAGACACAAAAGGAGCTGTGAAAAAATGATTTCTCATTTTTCACAGCCCCTTTTTTATTTCTATTTTATTACGGGAAGTCTCAGCCCCGCAGGCTGGTTACCCTTTAAATTCTGTCAAAACACAAGAAAGATTTATAAAGATTTATTAAGTTGTATCTTTCCTTTGTTCATTGTACAATAGAGGTCAGCTTAAAATATTTAACTAAGGGGGATTTTTATGTTTCAGAAAAAGTGTAAGGCCATTTTTACAGTCAGTATTCTGGCAGGCCTTCTGGCCTTTCAGCCGGTTTTCGGCTCAGACCTGATTGCAAATGGCGCTACCATGATCATTCGGGTAGACGAAAACGGACAAACCCACAGAGAAATTATTGACAACAGCACGCCCGGTGCTCCCCAGCAGGGACAGGATGTCAATTCCGGCCAGGATACCGGGCAGACCGGAGGCACCGTTTCACAGCAGCCGGATGCCGGCGCCGGGCAGAGTGATCCCGCAGCTGTCCCAGGACAGACCGACCCCGCAACTGCTGCCGGACAGGATGCCGGTGCAGAGCAGACACCGCAAAACGGCGCCATCCTGGAGGGGATTCCCCTGGAGGGACAGGAAGGCCAGCAAACCGCCGATTCCTCAGACAGCCAGCAGACACCCCAGCTTCCTGCCGGGATCCGTGCCCTTGACCCTTCCCGCCCCATGATCGCCCTGACCTTTGATGACGGTCCCTACGCTCCTGTGGGAAACCGGATCATGGATGTAATGAACCAGTATGGCGGCAAATGTACCTTTTTTATGGTGGGGAACCGCGTTCCCAGTTACCAGGCAGAAGTTCAGCGCATGGTAAATGAAGGCTTTGAGGTGGCAAACCACACCCAGGATCACAAGTACTTAAATCAGCTGGGAGCCGATGCCATTCGTGCTCAGGTAGAAGCCTGCAATAATACCATCCAGGCTGTCACCGGCGTCCGTCCCACTCTGATGCGTCTCCCCGGCGGAAATAAAAACAGCACCGTCCTTGCCAATGTAAATATGCCCATCATTCTCTGGAATGTGGACACCAAAGACTGGAAGAACCGAAATGCCCAGTCTGTCATCAATTCCGTCATGGGAAATGTTAAAGATGGCGATATCATACTGATGCATGAACTGTACACCTCCACAGCAGAAGCTGTGGAAGCGCTGGTTCCCGCCCTTACCGCCCAGGGATTCCAGCTGGTGACCGTCAGCGAACTGTCCTACTATAAGGGCATCGCCCTGAATCCCGGTCAGATCTATCATTCCATACCATAACAATCCGACAAGACGCGTCACTGGCGCGTCTTGCTGGATACTTCGTAATAAGCCCGGCAAATGACCGCTCATGCAAACGGCGTTTGCCGGGCTTGCTGTGCTGCGGCAGGCCCAGATGCTTATTTCTGCGGCACGATCTCCAGCCAGTATCCGTCCGGATCGTTAATAAAGTAAATTCCCATTTCCGGATTTTCAAAACAAATGCAGCCCATTTCCTCATGCTTTTTATGGGCCGCCTCCATATCATCCGTAACAAACGCCAGATGAATCTCGTTGTCTCCAAGGTCATAATGATCCTTTTCCCAGTCCCGCAGCCAGGTTAATTCCAGTTCAAAGCCGGTAACCCCGTCTCCCATATATACCAGAACAAAGCTGCCATCCTCCGCCTCTTTCCTGCGCACTTCCTTAAGGCCCAGTGCTTCCTCATAAAAATGTATGGACCGCTCCAGATCCACCACATTGTAGTTGTAATGTGCATACTGAAATTTCATCTCTGATTTTCCTCCTTCTTTACGCTGATAATCTGCCGCCGGCGCATGATGGTTTACGCTTCTGTTCTGCCTTCATCCAGTTCAAAACTCTCTCCTCTGCGGTTGATCTTTACCACAGAATCCCGATACGGGCTGTCCGGATGCTCTGCAAACCACCGGTCAATGATCCGGTAATTTTCCCAGCAGTGCATGGGAAATACCTTCCTTACCCTGGCCGTTTCCAGAAAATAATCCATTCCCAGGCAATAATCCTTTTCCTGACGGGGATCCAAAGGCACAAAAGCCGCATCAATCCTGCACCCCCGCAGAGGCTCCAGATTCTTCCGGTAATTCTCCTGCATCTGTCTGTTCCAGTTCTCCGGTTCTTCCTCCCACCGCCAGTCATTCAGATCGCCGGCATGGTAAAAGGTCCTGCCGTCTGCATAAACCAGGAAGGCCACCCCCTCATCCGTAGACTTAAGGGTCATAACCCGGATCCTATCATCCTGCCACTCCTGCCTGGGCTTTAAAGACACCAGATTTCCTTTTTCCGCCTCCGGCACACGGCTTCTCCAGATATCACTGGAAAAGACATACATCCTTCCCGGATGCTTTTGTGTAAGACCAAACACCTCCGGATTAAAATGGTCTCTGTGCCGGTGGCTGGCAAAGACATACAGCGTCTTATCTCCGGGAAGCGCAGGAATCTCTCCCTGATAATAATCAAACAGGAGAAGCACATGTTCCGTCTCTGCCAGAAAGCCGCTGTGGCCAATGTACGTAATCTTCATCAACTGCCTGCCCCATCCTTTCTCCTGCCTTTTTTGCAGGTTTCACCGTTCCCGTCTCTTTGGCGGAACAGTTCCAGTTTAGCACAATCCTGCCTTTTCATCCATCTTTTTCCTTAATCTAAGAAAAAGCAGCCTGCCGAAACAGGCTGCTGCAGCACACTATTTTATTTCTCCAGCTTGCTCATCTTTTCAATGGCTTCAAAGAGGCCGTTAATATAGGTGGCGCCAAGAGCGCGGTCATAAAGACCGTATCCGGCCCGTCCGGTCTCGCCCCAGATCATACGCCCGTGATCCGGTCTTACATATCCGTCAAATCCATTGTCATAAAGTGCTTTGGCAATGGCAAACATATCCAGGGAACCGCAGGAGGATAAGTGGGCTCTCTCCTCAAATCCCTGATTATCCGGCAGAATCGCCACGTTTCTCATATGAACGAAATGAATCCGGCCCATGGCAGCGTATTTGGCAGCCATCTTTACCACATCATTTTTATTGGAACAGCCCAGAGAACCGGTACAGAGGGTAATGCCGTTGTGGGGATCATCCACCAGCTTCAGGAACCGGTCCAGATTCTTCTCCTCAGTAATGATCCTGGGCAGCCCGAAGATGCTCCAGCAGGGATCATCCTCATGGATAGCCATATTTACATCGCACTCTGCAGCAACAGGAATAATGCGTTCCAGGAAATACTTCAGATTATCCCACAGATTCTCTTCCGTCATGGCATTATACTCTGCCACAACCTCTTTTAATCCCTCTCTGGTGTAGCTGGCATCCCACCCCGGAAGAGTCAGATCGCTGTCACTCTCCAGGGGATTTACCTTGTCCACCTGATCCTGATAGTACACCAGAGACGTGGAACCATCGGCCAGTTCATGGTCCAGCTGGGTTCTGGTCCAATCAAATACCGGCATGAAATTGTAGCAGATGCACTTTACCCCGGCCTCAGCCACTCTGCGGATATTATCGCAGTAATTATCAATATAGCGGTCTCTGGTGGGCTTGCCCAGCTTAATGTCCTCATGCACGGGAATGCTCTCGATAACCTCAAAGTGAAGGCCTGCATCTTCCGTCTGTTTCTTTAAGGCAGCAATGCTCTCCCGGCTCCAGACTTCGCCCACCGGCACATCGTAAACAGCCGTTACGATGGAATGCATTCCGGGAATCTGACGGATGTTCTGTAAGGTTACCTTGTCATCTTCGCCGTACCATCTGAATGATAATTTCATGTTTTAAATCCTCCTTGCATTTTTATTTTTTCTGTTTCCTGATGCTTTTATTATACCCGACTGCCGTTTTCTTTTCCAGTGTAAGAATTGTAACTCATATTGCAAATCTTGCGCTTGTGCAATAAATTTTGAAATCTTTTGCACAAAAAAAACGGCCTGCCCCACAGAGTACCGTAAAACCAACTCCATGGACCAGGCCGCAGCATCCGGATACAGCGCCGCTTCTAAGCGCGGGCCAGAACCGGAATATCCTTTTTCGGAAATTTCTTTCGAATATAAATAAAACAGATCAGGTGTACACCGGCGGTGATCAGCCAGGACACCGGATAAGACAGGTACAGCACAAGCAAGCTGTGCTGCCAGCGGAATACCGTAAAGATCCACAGGATCCGCAGACCGCAGGCGCCGGTAAGGGATACCAGCATGGGAACGATGGAATATCCCATTCCCCGCATGCTTCCCACCAGAACATCCATCCATCCGCAGAGAAAATAGGTCCCGCACACAATAGTCAGACGCATAAAGCCGTACTGGATTACCTCCGGATCCGAAGAATAGATCCGCAAAAGCTGATGCCCTGCCAGCACAAAGCCGCCTCCCATTACCGCTCCCACCACAGTAACCACGGTAAGACACAAAATCAGAACCCGATTTAAACGGCTGTACTTTCCGCCTCCCAGATTCTGGCTGGTGAAGCTTAAATTGGTCTGATAAAGAGCGTTCATGGCATTATATACAAATCCTTCCAGATTTGCCGAAGCTGTGCTTCCTGCCATGGCTACAGAGCCAAAGGAGTTAATGGAAGACTGGATCAGCACATTGGAAATAGAGAATACCGCCCCCTGAAATCCGGCAGGCAGTCCGATCTTGGCAATCCGCTTAAGGGCTCTGGGATGGATCCGCAGCTGGGAAGGAATCAGGCGGTAAGACCCTTCGGTCCGTGTAAGGCACCGGCACACCAGAAGCGCAGAAATACACTCGGATATCACCGTTGCCAGAGCCACGCCGGCCACATCCATATGAAAACAGATCACAAAAAACAAATTCAGCACCGCATTGACCACACCGGCTATTACCAGGAAAAACAGCGGCCTTCTGGTATCGCCCACTGCCCGAAGTACAGCCGCCCCGAAATTATACAGCATCAGAACCGGCATACCGGCAAAATAAATCCTCATATAAAGAGTTGCCTTATCCAGCACATTTTCCGGTGTTCCCATCAGTACCAGAAGCGGTCTGGACAAAAACAGGCCCACAAAAATAAGAAACGTCCCGCACACCAGACTTATGGCTACCGCAGTGTGGACCGTCTCTTTTACCTGCTCGTTCCGTCCTGCGCCATAATGCTGCGCCACCAGCACGTTTGCACCTACGGACAAACCGATGAATACATTGATCAGCAGATTGATTAATGAACTGGTGGAACCAACTGCAGCCAGTGATTCGTGACCGGCAAACCTTCCCACCACAATTACATCTGCCGCATTAAACAAAAGCTGCAGGATGCTGGAGAGCATCAACGGGATGGAATACAGAAGGATCTTCCCCAGAAGAGGACCATTGCACATGTCCATCTCATACGACTTTTTCATAAGTATTTTCCCCTATCTTTTCCTTGTATTATGGCATAAGTCCCATTCTCATCCGCCTTATGTCACAGTCTTTCGTGGATAGGTATAGCACAACCGGACATCTTTTGCAACCAGTATTCTATCGACCGTTTCCGCCGGTTCCACAGGCCGCTGCTCCAGTCCTTCTTCCTGCCAAAATGCGCTTAACAGCGGCCCTTCCCCGTGTTATAATAGATGCAAACGTAAAAGCAGGAGGTACTAAAATGGCACTTGTAAGACAGAACGCCCTTTCCCTTCCCACTACCAACGAAGCGTGGGCACAGACCGCACTTAACTATGAATCCGAGAACCTGACAGTAATTGATTACTGGTGTTCTCCCACCGTCACATCCACAGATCCGGCCCGCCATGCAGAGCTGATCGGCCGCGTGGTACAGGTGGCATTTGAGGAATATTCAAATATAGTCCTTTACGGCACCATCCAGTCCATTGAGATCCTGTCCGTAGAAGAAACCTTCGAAAAATACGGACCGGAAGGGGAAGGAATCCTGGGCCTTCCTAAATGTACCAGTGTCTCCGATTTTCTCCGGGAGATCCACGAGACCCTGACCACATCCAACCCGGAAAAGATCACCATGTTTTCCCCGCTGGCCAATATCGTAATCCAGATCCGCCCCATTCCCCCCTACTTAAAAAGCGGACGCGGAAACCGGACCATCATCCGCTGATCCGATACCGCTTTCAAAGAAACTCTCATACATCCAGAGCGCTTCCAGCAAATATTACAAATTCTTAAACAAATGTCAGAAAAATGTAGAAGAATAGACGGAAATAATTCAAGTATTTTCCTTCATTTTCGTGTAAAATAGAATCAGATAAATAACGTATATCTTATTTTTAAATGAGAGTGCAGGAAGGAAGGGGAACATATGAAAGCATGGAAAAAGTTAACTGCCTGGTTACTGGCTGCCGCACTGGCCGGATTTACTGCAGTCCCGGCAATGGCCGCCGAGGAACGGACAAAGATCGAGAAGGTCGGTCTTACCTTTACCGCCGTTGATTACGGCGATGAAACCTCATACGGAGAAGTGGAGGTTGATACGGCAAGCGCCAATTATTACGTAGATGATGTGGAATTTCTGTCCAGTACATCCGGAAGCAAATATCCGCGCGTTAAAGTAACACTGTATGCCGAGGATGACTATTACTTTGGAAGCAACTCCAAAAGCGCATTTGAATTAAGCGGCGAGGGCGCTTACTTTTCATCCGCCAGTCTCCGGGACAGCCGCTCCTGTGTTGTTGTTACCGTTCAGCTCCGTGATTACAGCGGTGCAGAAGCCGATGTACCGGAAGATGTAGAATGGGACTACGAGGGAAGCGGAACCTGGAGCGAGATTTATAACGCTGCTTATTATGAAGTCCGCTTAAAGAGAGGAAGCAGCGTAGTCGGCGATATCATTCAGGTATATGACACCACCTTTAATTTTGCAAACATGATTACCCAGACCGGAAATTATTCATTCCAGGTCCGCAGCGTAAATCAGTACGTTACTTCCAACAAGAGCAAATGGGTAAGTTCCGAGCGCTGGACCGTAGATTCTGAAACGCTGGATTACATCCGCGGCAACGCCGTATCCACAAGCGGCCCCTCCGGCGCCACTACAGGATGGCAGCTGGATTCCGTAGGATACTGGTACCGGAATTACGATGGAACCTATCCGGCAGCCTGCTGGCAGCAGATCAACGGTGTATGGTACTACTTTAATCCCAACGGCTACATGGCTGCAAACCAGTGGATTCTCCACTCCGATGGAAATTACTACTACGTAGGCCCTGACGGCGCTATGTGGACCAATGCAAGAACACCTGACGGCTATTATGTAGATGCCAGCGGAATCTGGCGTCCGGGTCTGTAACCCCATTGCAGACCGGGGAGATAAAAGTTCTATTGCGTAATTTAAAAAACAGGGAGCATATCAGCCAGATATGCTCCCTGTTTTATTTTGTCTTTTGTTTCCGTTTACAGACATTTCTGATAAGCCAGGCGCATAGCGCCGTCCTGCAGATAAATCTTTCCGCAGTAAGCAAACCCATTCTTCTCCAGCACATGCTGCATTACCTTATTGTCTGCGTGGGTATCGATCCGCAGATTCCGGCATCCAGAAGCCAGGCATTGCTCTCTGCACCAGTCAAAGCATGCCGCAGCAAATCCCTTTCCGCTTCCTGAGGATGCCACCCGGTGGATCACGCCGTAAGCTTCCTGATTCTTCCATTTCCCTTCAAAAATCTCCTGATAAGAGGCATCCTCTTCTATGGCAAAGTAAAAAGCTCCCAGGATCTCTTCCCCGGAATCATCCATGCCGCAGCTTTCTTCTTCCTTTCCGTCAGATGCTGCCATTCCATCAGATACGGCCTCTTCCTCCAACACAGCCTTTCCCTCCGATACCGCCACATAAGCCTTTCCGCTCCGGATCCCTTCAAGGACAGCCTCCGGCCTCGGGTCGGTATTCTTCCACTGATTTGGATTTCCCGTATCCCGCATAAACTGCCTGGCCCTCTCATAAACGGCAAGCATTCTGGAATAATCTTCCTCTTTCGCTCTTCTGATCTGCATTGCACTCCCGCCTTTCTCGTTTTACCAGTTCTGGTTTTCTCTCTTTTCAGCCTTTCTTCCCCGGTTCCTTTCCGTTTTTCCCCAGCTCATAAAAAAAGATATACTGCTGCAGGATTCCCGAAAGGCTCCCATACCGTTCAAAGGGGAATCCCTGGGGATAATGATTTTTCAAAGCCTGGGCAATATGGGTATCCACCGGAAATGCTTCCATGTGATGCAGTCCGAAGAGGCAGACGCACTCTGCCACCTTGATTCCCACGCCTTTCAGTTCCATCAGCGCATCCCTGGCTTCTTCATGTTCCAGATCCAAAAGCCTTTCCAGGGAAAATTCTCCCGCATTCACCATCCGTACCGTCTCCCTGATGTAACCGGCCCGGTAGCCCAGATTGCAGGCTCGAAAGTCCTCTTCCGAAGCTTCTGCCAGATCCTCAGGCTGCGGAAAGGCAAAGTATTCCTCCCCCCGAAAGTTTTCCATCTTCTTTCCCCAGCGGCGGCAGAGAAGCTCTGTACAGCGCCGGATCCTGGGGATATTGTTTCTCTGGGAAATGATAAAGGTAAGAATCATCTCCCACAGATCCTGCCTCAGGATCCGGATCCCCCAGCCTTTTTCAGCGGCCGCTTTTAAATACCCATCCTCCGGGTCAATGGCAGCTTTTGCCGCGCCGTAATCCGTTTCCAGATCAAAGTATCCTCTCCAGAAACAGTCCCACTCCTCCTGGCTGCAGGACAAACGGAAAAGGTCTCCCGTATCCTCCTCTTTTTCAATTTCCAGATAACGCGCTCCCGCAGTCACGCAGTATCCCCGGCCCTTAGGCTCCATTCGAAAGCACTGGCCGCTGGCTGCAATCTGTTCCAGGTCCATATCAGGAATTCGGCATTCCATCTTTTCTCCTCCGTTTCTTCCGCCCTGTTCCTTTGCCGCCGGACAGACGGCAAATTCTTCCCGGGGCTTCTGTTCAGTTCCCGGGAAAAACAAAAGACCGCCGCAGGCAGATTCCCGCCGCGGCAGTCTCCGAAATTTACATCCTGTGCCTTAATCCAGATGTGCCATATATGCAATGGCCGCATCGATGCAGGCATCCATCCCGGCCTTATGACTGTCAAGACAGAGATGGTAATTCTGAGGTTTCCCCCATTCGTTGCCCGTATAATACTGATAGTAATCACGCCGCTTCCGGTCGATTTCCCGAACCCGGCGCTCCATCTGCCGAAGTTCCGTCTCCGGAAGGTTCTCCCGGGTCATAAGCCGCTGTACCCGTTTTTTAAAGCTGGCATAGATAAACAGGTTCAGGCACTGCTCGTCCTTAAGCACCATATCGGCACACCGCCCTACAATCACGCAGGGACCATGCTGGGCCAGACGGCGGATTACTCTGGACTGAGCCATGAAGGTCTGATCTGACATGGGAACCTCGTAGATAGAAGAAAAAGGCGTGTACTCCACTTCTTTCTTTTCCATGAAAGCGTCATCATACATTTCGAAGATATGCTCTTCGATATCAATGTCATCTGCCGCCATTCGAATCAGCTCTTTGTCATAAAAAGGGATTCCCAGCCGGTCCGCCAGACGGCGTCCCAGTTCCCGTCCTCCGCTTCCGAATTCTCTGCTTATGGTTATAATCTTAGTCATGGCAAACACCTCCTGACTCTGCAGTTTACCCTGCGCAGCCTGCCCTTTGCAAACAGCCGGCGCTTCCTTAGTCCAGTACGCTCTTAATGTACTCTGCAATCTCCGGAACCTGGCAGTTCTCAAAGAAGTACTCTTTGAACTTCGGTCCGCTGATGGTGGTCTTTAAGAAGTCCTGATCGATCTCCTTTAAGATGGTCAGCATATCCTTGTGGGTGATCTCCTTTACGCCGTCCAGGATCTTCTTATTTCTCTGCTCCGGAACAACTCTCTCCTTGGGATAGCCGCCGCCGCTCTCGCAGCCGAACAGCTTCTCGAAAATATACTGCAGACGCAGTTCAGCGCCCCATCCGAATCCCTTTGCGAAAGGAAGAGCAATGGCGTTTCCGTCATTAATCTGTGCAAACATGTAAGCATCCTCAGCATCTACGATATGGCCGCAGAGTACGCCGGGGAATGCATTTAAAGCCAGCATGGCGCCTTCACCGGTACCGCAGCCGGTTACTACGTAATCTGCTGCCTTGGAATTTAACAGGATGGCTGCCAGCAGTCCGTTCATTACGTAGGTCAGCTGGGTCTCATCTTCTGCCGTGTACATGCCGTAATTATATACCGTATGTCCCATGGGCTCTACGATCTTCTTTAAATTATCGCAGATCATCTCATTCTTTGCCACCTGGCTGTTTTCGTTGATCAGTGCAATCTTCATATGAATCTTCTCCTTTTTTCTCAGGCAGAGCCTGATCGTTAGTGTATTTTAGCCGATGGAAATAGTTTACTACAGATTCAGGAAAAGCGCAATCCCCTCAGAGGGCGTCTCTTCATCCTTTCCTGTTTTTCACCCGGATCCGGGGTTTTCCTGCGGCGCTGATGATCACATAAGCAAGCATGCACAAAGCTACTGCCATCCAGAATACCAGGCGCGGGGTGCTTCCGCCTTTGAACATATCGTAATAGCCCTTCAGATAAATGATCATGATGATCACCGGCACACACCAGGACACGTACCACTTAAGCCCGGCAGGGAAATGAAATCCTTCGCCTTCATTGGCCTCCTTCTGGAAATTCATCCAGCCCCAGCCGTTCTTTCTGGTGCAGAACAGCACATAGCCAAGACTTCCCAGAGGCAGCAGATTATTGGAAACAATGAAGTCCTCAAAATCCATAATCGTGGTGCCTTCTCCCAGAGGAGCGATGCCGGAAAGCACATTGTATCCCAAAACAGCCGGCATGCTTAAAATTATAATGGCGGCAGCGCAGACGATGACGCTCTTTTTCCTGCTCCATCCAAACAGATCGATCTTGATTGCAATCAGGTTCTCAAATACGGCAATGATGGTAGTCAGCGCCGCAAAGAATAAGAACAGGAAAAACAGTGCGCTCCAGATCCGTCCGCCGGCAATCTGCGCAAAGATATTGGGCAGAGTGATAAATACCAGGCTCGGACCGGCTCCCGGCTCAATACCGAAGGCAAAGCAGGCGGGAATAATGATAAAACCTGCCATCAGGGCCACAGAAGTATCCAGGATCGTAATGTTGATGGCCTCTCCTGCCAGTGTCCGGTTCTTGGGCATATAGCTTCCAAAGATCATCATGGCACCGATACCAATGGACAGCGTAAAAAATGATTGGCTTAAAGCACCGAATACCACGTTTCCAATGCCGTTTTCCACCATCTTCTCAAAATCAGGAATCAGATAAAAACGCAGGCCTGCCTCCGCTCCTTCCATGGTTACAGAGTGAATGGCCAGAACCAGCATAATCACAAGAAGGGCAGACATCATAAATTTGGACGCCTTCTCAATGCCGTTGTTCAGACCCATGGCACAGACGGCAAATCCAAGGACGCAGACTAACAGCGTCCAGAATACCATGGTCCCCGCATCACCCAGCATGGAATTAAAGGCGCCGGTTACCATTTCGGTAGATGCCTGAACAAAGTCGCCCCGGATGCTGCGCCAGCAGTAATAAAGCATCCAGCCTCCCACCATGGTGTAAAACATCATCAGCAGGTAGCAGCCCACAATGCCGATCCATTTCATCCAGTGCCAGCGGGTCCCCGAGGGCTCCAGCTTCTCGAAACTGGCGGCCACACTCTTTCCGCTTCCCCGTCCGATAGAAAATTCGCAGACCAGAATCGGAATTCCCAGAAGCAAAAGAAACGCCAGATAAATCACAATAAACGCCGCTCCTCCGTACTCCCCGCACAGGTAAGGGAACTTCCATACATTTCCCAGACCAATGGCACATCCGGCAGAAACCAGAATAAAGCCCAGCCGTGAACCAAATTTTTGTCTCTCCATACCAAACCTCCCAAATATTCATAACATGATGATAACATCATCTTAAAATGTTGGGGTCAAAAGGTATTTTGACCCTGATATCATTCTAATATTATAACATCAAATTATTATAATATGGCGCATATTGGATTGCAACATTCCCTTTTCCATATTAAAATAAGAAAAAGTTATATTATATCCGCCAGATGCAAAAGGCCGGTACGAAAGAGAGGTTATTCCATGAACATCAATCAGCTGCGCTATTTTGTGGCCGTAGCCGAAACCAGGAGTTTTTCCAAGGCAGCCAACCTGTATTACATTTCCCAGACTGCCATTACCCAGCAGATCCACTCTCTGGAACTTTCCATGAATGTGCAGCTGATCGACCGTTCCTGCCGGCCCATTCAGCTGACTCCCGCTGGAAATGTCTTTTTGATGGAGGCAAAAGGCATCCTGGACCGGATCGATGCCGCCGTAAGCAAAGTCCAGGGCGCCTCCGCCGGCCTGGTGGGAACCCTGCGCATCGGCTATACCAAGGGCTACGAGCGCAGCAGCCTTTCCAACCAGCTGAAAGAGTTCCATCTGGAATACCCCAATATCCTTATCACCTGCTTCCGGGCAGACACAGACCGGCTGGCAGCCGGCCTTCTTAATGATGATTACGACATCATCTTTACCTGGGACAGCACCAATCTGATCCAGGAACCATTCGTGGAACACCGGACAGTGGAACATGTTCCTCTGGTCGTAGCCCTTTACGGCAGTCATCCCCTGGCCCGCCGCCCCTTTCTGCGCCGTCAGGAGTTACGAAACGAACCGATTCTTTACATGTCCCCATCCGGCGTAGTGGATTCCTTTGGTGACAATCATTTCATGGAACTATACAATAAAGCAGGATATCATCCCGATATCCTGTTCCGCTCCACCGATGCAGAAAGTATTCTGATCATGGTGGCGGCGGAGGAAGGGATTTCTATCCTGCCTTCTTATGTTACAAGTAAATTGACAAATGCAGACAATCTGGTTTTTGTGCCGCTCTTAGGTACAGAAGAATCCGAAGCCATTGTGGCGGTGTGGAAAAAGACGGAATCCGGCCTTCCGCTCCGCTATTTCGTATCCAAATGTCTGGGCGGCCTGGGCTTCCCCGGTTAAACGCGGGGAAATCCTGCGGATCTGTTAAAGAAGCGCTGCTTCCATCAGCCCGCCCTTAATACCAGCGCACCATGGGAATATCATTATTGATCCCCTTGGATGCCAGAATCTGGTGAAGATCGATAATTCCATTATGGAATGTGGCAGCACAGGCAGACAAATACAGATCCCACATGCGGATAAACCGCCCGTCAAACATGGTGCTGATTTCATCCAGATGGTCCCGGAAATTTTTCTCCCAGCAAAGAAGCGTCCTGTTATAATGAAGCCGCAGGTTCTCCACATCCAGCGTATGGAATCCATCCTCGGACATATGGCTGATCATCTCCCGGAGACTTGGCACCATGCCGCCGGGAAAAATGTACTTCTTAATCCAGGGATCACCCGGATGCTCCTGTTCACTTCATTTCTTTCCCCAATTTATTCCCAATACCAGCAGTGAATATACCTTCTCCGCCTTTGGTATTATAAAATTTTCTGAACAAAAAGTAAAATTATGTTTACAGTCGAACGTTTTTGTTCAATTCTCTTAGAATTTCCACATATTATCTACATCTATCTTAAATACGGTGGCGCCGCCTACTTTTACCCCGCGGACTACGTCTACTATGGTCCTTCCATTGTATTCGGAAACTTTGCATTCCTCCACCCGTTCTGTACAGTTCTGCTTAATATAGCGCAGGATTTCCTCCTCCCGCTCCTTTTCCACACAGACCATCAGCGTCACATTCCGTTTGTTCAGATAAAGCCCTTCCGTCTCGAATTTTGTAGCCAGAATCCTGTGCTGCTTAAATACAATAGAAAGGCGTTCATAATCTACCTTCTGAACGATAATAATCAATAATTCCATATCCATTTCCTTTCTCTGCCCTAAAGGCGCAGACTGCTCTTACCAGACCTCGCCAGGATATAAAAGTTTCCATTCCTTCCGCAGATCCGTCATGATCTGCATAACATCATGGCTCCAGGAAAGACGCATCAGGCCTGCGTCCCCGTTTCTTACGGCCTCCTCCATATCCTGTATCTCATAAAACAGAGCGGTTTTCTCATCTCCTGCTTCGATTTCCTGTTTCTCGCCGGTCTGGGCATCCGTAATCACTGCCTTCGTTCCCCTGGGATAATCCATAATCTCAATATACGCCTTCTCACAGCTGATCATAACCCGTTTCGGCTGTTTCGAGTGAAGGCTCAGTGAGATTGAAGCCATCTGTCCTTCCGGATTCCACATAAGGATCACGGACTGCTCGTCCACGCCGCTGGCGGCCCGGCGCATGTGGCTTTTTACTCCAGAAGGAGACCCGCCCATAAAAGTGCGGGCAGCACTTATGGCATATACGCCGATATCCAGCAAAGCTCCTCCCGAAAGATCCATGCTGAAAAAACGGCTGGTCATATCGTATTCCCGGAAACTTCCGAAATTCGCCGTAATGATCTGGGCCTTTCCGAATTCTCCCTGGTCCAGGCGCTTCCAAAGCTCTTTATAAAGAGGCATGTGCCAGATCGTCATAGCCTCAGCCAGAATCAGCCCCTTTTCCCCGGCCAGTTTCTCTGCCTCCTTAAGCTGACGGCTGTTTAAAGTAATGGGCTTTTCTGCCAGCACATGCTTTCCATGTTCCAGCGCCTCCATAATCAGCGGAAAATGCACATCGTGAAGCACTGCTATATATACTGCATCCACCTTAGGATCCTCAAAAACCTCCTCCGGTTTGGAATACACCCGCTCTGCGCCATAGGCAGCAGCAAAATCTTCCGCCCGTTTCCGTGTCCGGTTCCAGACTCCGTAAAACTGCCGGCCGGCTGCTTTCAGGGATTTTGCCATCTCTCCCGCGATTCCTCCGGTACCTAATACGGCCCAGTTTAATTCTTTTTTCCTGTCTTTGGCTGTTCCCATATACAAATACCTCCTTCCAGATACCTAGTCATTATACCATTCTTCTTATCTGACTACAAACAAATTTCTGTTGAAGAATGTGCTTTCCCTCAGATGCCTTTCGATATATAATGAAGGATGACAGGCAGCGTATGGCCACAGCCCCTGCCCATGACATACAGACAAGGAGAATCCCTGCGATGAATTATTCAGACAGTATACTTTCTATAATGGAGATAATCGGTACCGTAGCCTTTGCCTCCTCGGGAGCCATGCTGGCCATCCGGAAGCGTATGGACCTGTTCGGCATCTGCGTGCTGGGCGTCACCACCTCCGTAGGCGGCGGAATGATCCGCGACCTGCTTTTAGGCATTACCCCGCCGAATATTTTCCGGAATCCCCAGAACACAGTAATTGCCCTGGTGGTTTCCATCGTGGTCTTTCTTATTTTATATCTGCGGCATGGCTCCATGGACGGAAGGCTTGCCGCCGTTTATGACAGGATTATGATGGTCTTTGATGCCGTGGGACTGGGTGTTTTTACCGCCATGGGCATTAATACCGCCAGGGAAGCCGGCTACGATCAGACTTTTCTTTTAGTCTTTGTAGGCGTGATCACCGGAGTGGGCGGAGGCCTTCTCCGGGATGTGATGGCTCAGGAAAAGCCCTACATTCTGACCAAACATATCTACGCCTGCGCTTCCATTGCCGGCGCCCTTACCTGTGTGTATACATGGAAGGTACTTGGAAATATTCCTTCTATTATGCTGGGAGTTGCAGCAGTGATTATCGTCCGCTTCCTGGCCATGCATTACCGCTGGAACCTGCCAAGACTGGAATCCGATTCGCCTTCTTGACACAGGAACCTGCCTTCTTATATAATCCACTATAGATAGTACATTATGTTGTCAAAGCCGGCTGCCCCCGGGCAGCCGCTTCATTATCTTATACAGAAAGGCGGCTGAATACCATTAATTCACAATCATCTCGCAGAAAAACATCCCACCGCTCCTCCAGGCGGAATTCACCCTCCTGGAAAAGACGCAGAGAACAGCAGCTTCTGGTTAAAGGCGGACTTTTAATCGCAGTTCTGCTGATTATTCTGATCGTTATCCTGAGCGTAAAATCCTGCCGTTCCGATTCTTCACAGCCATCGGCTTCATCGGAAGGAGCAGAGTCCGCATCCATCGCCATGCCGGATGCCCATATTACCGTAAATGACATATCCCTGGACGGCTTATCTTTTGAGGAATCCGTCAACGCCATCACAGCGCCCTACTCCTGGTCCATGACGGCAGTCCTGGAGGGAACATCCGTGCCGGTTTCCAATCTCATCGAGATCCGCACCAGACGCCTTCTGGAAGAAATATGCCAGACGGGAGACGGCGGGTCCTACACCTTTGACTTTACCAGGGACATGGAGGAAGTCATTTCTGAAGAAGTCCAGGCCCTGGCCCAGAGGCTGGGTACGGCTCCCCAGAACAGCACTCTGGATCATTTTGACATACAGACGGGAAAGTTCATCTTTACCGAGGGAATCAACGGCCTGTCTGTGGATCAGGAAGCGCTGGCAGCGGATCTTACGGCTGCCCTTTCCGAAAGCCGCTATGATGCGGTAATCCAGGTTCAGGCCTCACCGGCGCCGGCAGAAAGCGATGCCGATGTGCAGGCCCGCTACAAGACTCTGGCCAGCTTCACCACCACAACCACCAATAATTCCAAGAGAAACAATAACGTAAAGCTGGCGGCCGATGCCATAAACGGCACCATCATCCAGCCAGGAGAAGAATTCTCCTTTAACGAAGTGGTGGGAGAAAGAACTGCGGAAAAAGGCTATGAGGCGGCAGCCGCCTACAACAGCGGCGAAGTGGTGCAGGAACTGGGCGGCGGTGTCTGCCAGATCTCCAGTACCCTTTACCGTGTGGCATTCCAGTCGGGAATGGAAATCACCTACCGCCGTTCCCACACCTTCGAGCCCAATTACGTAACACCGGGACAGGACGCTACCATCAGCTGGGATCTGCCGGATTTCCGTTTTGTCAACACCTCCGAAAGCGCCATCGGCATCCGTGCCAGCTATTCCAATCAGAAAGCTTCCGTATCCATCTACGGCATTCCGGTGCTGGAAGAAGGCGTAACCTGGGATTTATATTCAGAAAAGGTGGAAGATCTGGATCCTCCGGAACCTACCTACATTGAAGACCCCACCCTGGATCCGGGAACGGAAAAGCTGGAAAAGGCAGGATCTCAGGGAAGCACCTGGGTCACCTACAAAGTAGTCTTAAAAGACGGCGTGGAAGTGGAGAGGATAAAGGATCACGAAAAAACCTACAAAGGACACGCCCCCGTCATCCGGCGCAATACCGGAACGGTAAAGCTTGACCCCGCAGAGACAGAATCACCGGCAGAGACTCCGGCACCCACAGTAGATGGCATGCCGGAAGATTACGTTCCCGGCCAGGAGGAAGATACAGGCGAGACCCGCTCTTCCGCCGCAGGAACCTCCGGCAGCAGCACTTCGGGGGAAAGCTCCGGATCTGCAGAACAGGAAACGGCAGCAAATCAGGGAACCGACGCTTCCCGGGAAACCACGGCAGCCAGAGAAACTGCTGAGACTGCAGCAGCTGCAAATGACCGGGAAACTGCGGCAGATACACCGGAAGCAGCCGGATCCGGCCAGAACACGCAGACAGAAGAAACGGTCTCCCAGACTGTGCCGGTTCCCAAATCACCGATTTCCGAAAATGCCCAGCCGGCGGGAAGTACAGATACCGCTCCTACGATTGAGCCCTTCCAGTAGTCCTCATTGGCCGGCGGCAGAACTCCTTTGACACCGTCCCAGGCCGGCGGCAAAGATTGCAAAGGCAATCTTTACCTCATTGAAAGAATTTCTTTTGGTTTTTTGACATTTTTTTAGAATCCGGTCACAGTCCGGTCACAATTCCACAGTATACTAATGACAGTTGCTAAAGCAGCAACAAAAACTTTTTCATACTCAAACCGGATGGCTAGAAAGCCATCCGGCCCCCCCTAACTTTTCTTATTTTTACCTATCCTTCCCAAAAGAGCAGCGCTGATGGCCATTCCCGTAGTGCCGGCAAGGCACAGACCACAGTCGCTGCTCTTTATTTCCGCGGGCAACGAGCCAAGCGGACATGCTTGCATGTCCATTTGGCGACTGCCGCGAGGGTCAAAAACCCCGCAGCTTGGCTGCGCTGCAAATTTGATGCCACGTAGCCTGCTGTGGGGTTTTTGACTTTTTTGTATAAAATCTGCCGCAGACTCATAATGGTCTATGCAGAAAGCCGGGGGTCATTCCCTTCAGGAATGGCCTCCGGCTTTCTGTCTTTGGCGGATCGTTCCGCCTTTTTATATTATCGCCCGCCTCCAAAGAAGCTGCGCTGCATTACCTTGAAAGTCCGCCGCCAATTAAGCGGCATGTATTCAGGGATGCCAAATGCGCCGCCACACTTTCATGGGATGGCTGGCGCACCGGCTGACGGCGCATGAAGGTTTATTCAATGGAGATATACTTCTTCTGCTCTGCAGCAGGCTTTGCATCCTTCTTCGGGATGGTCAGCTTCAGGATACCGTGCTGGAAAGCACCCTTAATATCCTCTTCCGTAAGATCCCCGCCTACATAGAAGGTACGCTGGCAGGCACCTGCATAACGCTCACGGCGGATGTAACGGCCGGTCTTCTTCTCCTGCTCATCCTGATCCAGCCCCTTGGCTGCACTGACAGTCAGATAGCCATCTTCCAGGGATACCTGAATCTCGTCCTTCTTAAATCCGGGCAGATCCATCTCCAGTTCATAAGCGGTATCGGTCTCGCGGATATCCGTCTTCATCATATTTTTGCCGTGACGGCCATACAGTTTCTTTTCTGCCTTCCTTGCATCACGGTCATCGTAAAACGGAAAGTCTCTCATAAATTCATCAAATAAATCTTCACCAAAAATGCTGGGCATTAACATATGTCATTCCTCCTCATTTAATCATTCATTCGATTCTGAATCCTGCAGTTGTTTATCCTTCAATGGAAATATATTTTCTGGACGGAACTTCCGGCTTTTCTTCCTTCTTGGGCACCGTCATGGTCAGGGTACCGTTTTCGAATTTCGCCTTGATCTCATCCTGGGTTACCTGGTCTCCTACATAGAAACTTCTGCTGCAGGAGCCGCTGCGGCGCTCTCTGCGGATGTAACGTCCTTCGCTGTCCTTCTCATCCTTATTCGTATTCGAAGAAGCAGTGATTGTCAGATAGCCGTCTTTTAATTCAGCCTGTACTTCTTCTTTCTTTATTCCAGGAAGATTCATAATGATCTCATAGTGATCATCCATGTCCTTCACATCTGTCTGCATCAAACCGCCTGTGCTGGTTCCCTCATAAGTAAATGGGGCATTGAAGAAATCATCCAGTAAACTCTCTCCAAAAATACTCGGCATCAACATAAGTCATCTCTCCTTTTCTATCTCGTACCATGTTATTTTACCTTGTTTTCTGGAACCGGGATGTTTCAGGAGCATTCCGGAATCTCTTTCGTTCCTTTCTGCTTCCCTTCCTTCGTTCTGACATTGTTATAGCACTTTTTATTAGCACTGTCAATAGTCGAGTGCTAATAATTTGTGAAAAAAGTGTGAAACCTATTTTTATCTGACATTTCAGGTTTCACACAGATATTCAAGCACAATTCTTTTACTGGTCCTTCTCCGCCTCATTGCCCCAGACCACAGCGCAGCGGACAGCCCGCTTCCAGCCTTTTAACAGTTCCCGGCGTCGGCTCTCTTCCATCTGATTTTTAAAAACCCGGGAGACCTTCCAGTTTTGTTTTATGTCATCCAGACCTTCCCAGTACCCGACTGCCAGACCGGCCAGATAGGCTGCTCCCAGGGCCGTTGTCTCAATGCATTCCGGACGTACAATATCCGTCTCCAGGATATCCGCCTGGAACTGCATAAGGAAATCATTGGCACAGGCGCCGCCGTCCACCTTTAACTGCTTTAAGGCAATGCCGGAATCCTGCCGCATCGCTTCCGCCAGATCACTGACCTGGTAGGCCATGGACTCGATGACCGCCCGAATAAACTGTTCCTTGCTGGTTCCACGGGTGAGGCCAACCACCATGCCTCTGGCATACGGATTCCAGTAGGGCGCTCCCAGTCCTGCAAATGCCGGCACCACATACACACCGCCGGTATCTTCTGCATCCCGGCAGTAATGCTCCGTCTGGGCCGCAGTCCGCACCATCCGCATCTCATCCCGCAGCCACTGGACTGCCGCTCCGGCTACGAACACACTTCCCTCCAGGGCATACTGTGTTTCCTGGGAAGTACTGGCTGCGATGGTAGTCAAAAGCCCGTGGCCGGAATGCACAGCCTGGCTTCCCGTATTCATCAGAAGAAAACAGCCGGTTCCGTATGTATTCTTCATCTCACCAGGCTCAAAGCAGCACTGGCCGAAAAGCGCCGCCTGCTGATCTCCGGCTGCCCCGCAGATGGGAATTCTGGCTCCCAGAACCACCGAAGAAGTATAACCATAAATGCAGGAAGAAGGTTTTACCTCCGGCAGCATGCTTTCCGGAATACCGAACCAGCTTAAAATCTCCTCATCCCAGCATTTCCGATGAATATCAAAAAGCATTGTTCGGGAAGCATTCGTATAGTCTGTCACATGAATCGCCCCATAGGTCAGATTCCAGATCAGCCAGGTGTCTACCGTACCGAAGAGAAGTTCTCCCCTCTCGGCTCTCTCCCGTGCTCCTTCCACATGATTCAAAATCCATTCCACCTTGCTTCCGGAAAAATACGCATCCGGTATCAGACCGGTTCTGGCGGCAATGGTATCAGACAGGCCGGCAGCCTTTAACTCCTCAATCCGGTCCGCCGTCCTCCGGCACTGCCAGACAATGGCATTGTAAACCGGCTGCCCCGTCTTTCTGTCCCATACAATGGCCGTCTCCCGCTGATTCGTAATTCCAATGGCGGCAATGTCATTCCATCCTGCACCGATCTTTCCCATGGCCTCGCCGATCACCGCAAGCTGAGACGACCAGATCTCCATAGGATTATGCTCCACCCACCCCGGCTGCGGATAAATCTGTGTAAACTCTTTCTGAGCCACACTGCACATCTGCCCCTGCCGGTCAAATAAAATACACCGGGAACTGGTTGTTCCCTGATCCAATGCAATAATATATTTCTGCATCTGCCTCCTCCTTTCACCCCAATGCAGCTGATATATAAACAGCGCAAATCTTAGACATATTATACAATCAAAGCCTGTTTTTCTCAACTGTATTCGTCTTTTTGCTCCAGAAGGCAGAAATAATTCCGTTCTGTACGAAGGATTCCCTCCTTCTGCATTTTTCCCAGTTCACTGGACATGGCAGAGCGGTCCACCCCCAGATAATCAGCCAGCTGCTGCCGGTTAAAAGGGATCTGAAATTCCCGGCTGCCGGCCCTCATGGACTGATAAGACAGGTAGGAAAGAATCCGTCCCCGGATCGTCTTTGAAGATGTGTGAAGGATCCGTCGGGACAGATTTAAATTCTTCTGAGCGGAAATGGACAGAAGGTTCCGAATCAGCTTGTTATGGCAGCTGCAGGCTCCCGAGCAGACATGAAGCACCTTTCCCACATCCAGAAAAAGGACCCGCACCGGTTCCGCCGCCCTTACATTTACCATCAGCCGTTCTCCGGGCACACAGGCATACGTCTCTGCAAAGATCTGTCCCGCGCCGGCCCGGTCCAGGACGCTGCGGTTTCCCCACACATCGTCGCTTTCAATAAGGACGCTTCCTGACAGAACAAATCCCAGGGCCGGGGTTACATCACCGGCGCAGAAGATCAGCTCATCCTTTTTATACATCTTTTCTTTTGCCTGAAGGCAGCTTAGCATCTGTTCTGCCTCCTCCGGGGAAACACCCTGAAAGAGGATGGTTTTTGATAAAAAATGATAATCCATGTTTTCTCCTTTTTCCGCAGCAAATTCCCTGGGGATGAAAATAAAAACATTTTTGTTGTTGCGGCAACATATTTCTTCTGAAAACTGTACTATACTCTCCCCATGCAGGTCAAGGACATCTTTAAGCGGAATGTCCGGCTAAGCCATCATGCGCCGGCAGGCAGCGTTCCGCTTTCTGCACCTGCCGTTTCAGACGCATTATCACTTCAAGGAGGTTTTTTATGGATCATCAAATGTTTTGCTATCAATGTCAGGAGACTGCCGGATGTACCGGCTGTACCCGCCTGGGTGTCTGCGGAAAGACACCGGAGACAGCGGCCATGCAGGATCTTCTGATTTATGTAACCAAAGGCCTTTGCGCCGTAACCACCCGTCTCCGTCTGGAAGGCGTCCCGGTCAGCCGGGAAATAAACCACCTGGTCAGCCAGAACCTGTTTGTCACCATCACCAACGCAAATTTCGACAAAGAAGCCATACTGGCACGGATCCGTGAAACCCTGACCGTAAAAGAAGAACTTCTCTCCCGGCTGTCCGACAGCAGTTTCCTGCCGGAAGCCGCTCTCTGGAACGGCCGTGAGGAGGAATTTGCCGCAAAGGCCGCCGTATCCGGCGTTCTGTCCACAAAAGAGGAAGATATCCGCAGCCTTCGGGAACTGATCACTTACGGGCTGAAGGGACTCAGCGCCTACACCAAACATGCCAATGCCCTTCTGGCCGAAGATGAAGAAACCGATGCGTTTCTCCAGAGAGCCCTTGCTGCCGTCTTAGATGACTCCCTTACGATTCCGGAGCTGACTTCCCTGGCCCTGGAAACCGGAAAATACGGGGTAAAGGGCATGGCTCTTCTGGATCAGGCAAACACAAAGGCTTACGGCAATCCGGAGATCACCAGGGTAAAGACCGGCACAAGAAACCGTCCCGGCATCCTGGTATCCGGCCACGATCTGCGGGATCTGGAAATGCTTCTTGAGCAGACCCGTGGAAAGGGCATAGATGTGTATACCCATTCTGAAATGCTTCCTGCCCATTATTATCCGGCATTTAAGAAATATCCCCATCTGGCAGGAAATTACGGAAACGCATGGTGGAAGCAGAAGGAAGAATTTGAACAGTTTAACGGCCCCATTCTCATGACCACAAACTGCATCGTTCCTCCAAAAGACAGCTATCGTGACCGGCTTTATACCACCGGTGCAGCAGGATATCCCGGCTGCCGCCACATTCCCGGAGAAA
>DVKS01000124.1 GCA_018715905.1 Candidatus Caccovicinus merdipullorum
TCACCAAGTTCTTCCTGTGTTAAATGCCTGCCATTTCTCATTTCCTTTATACGAAAGGTGCTTTTCTTTTCCATCTAAAAACTCCTAAAAGCATGATATTTATGTCCATCATACTTAAAAGAGATTGGAAATTTACTCATATTTAGAATATCTTATTATTCATATTCAGAGTGATATGCAAGCATATCTGCTTGGCTCGTTGCCTGCGGAAATAAAAAAGAAACCGCCGCGTCCAAAATTCCCCAGTACGGCAGTTTCTCTGTATTCAACCGGCCTTTTGACCGGATTTAGTCGGCTTGTGCCCATTTTAATCCTTGCATGCGCTGTTCTTTTTGCCGCACCCCCATCAATCCGCCGCAATCTCCACCAGCGTCGCAAGCCTCGTCTCTCCCCGCTGCTCCTGGGCATTCTGCATATAGAAGTTATTTTTGACCTGAATATCCAGCACCTGCCCGGCTTTTGCCTGGATCTGGGCATAATAAACGTTTTCCGTTACGGGAATGGTCTGATACAACTCTCCGTCCACATAGATTTCTGTTTCCTCCCCGCCGGAGAGCACGCCGGGATACATAAAGGTAAGGGAAACCGTCCCCGTCTGTCCAGCAAGGACATGGAAGCTGCTTTCCTCGTCCAGCCATCCGTCATCGTAAAGGCCATACTCCACATCCAGCTTAAGATCCCGCACGAACCGGGTAATATCCTGGAATCCGTTATGCTCCGGATCCTCCCTGAGCACCAGCATCTGATCCGTCACCAGCCCGATCTCGTAAATGCTGTCAATGTGCTGCACCACAGTCCCCTCTGCTTTCCGCTCCGGGTCATACACCTTAAAGAACGTCTCTGCCGTAAAATCGCTCATCTCATAGGAATTCCCGATAATATAAATCGTCTTCCCGAAAATCTCATGGCCGTAGCGGCCGTAAGTTTCTTCTGCCAGTGAATTGTACCGGGTCTGGTTGGGCCACAGGTACAGATTCTCATAATGATCCCGGAAGAAGTTTTCCGCCGGCAGCATCAGGAGAAGATATAAGAGGAAGCCGGCACAGCAGAAGACTGCTGCTCCCTCTCTTTTTTCCTTCCTGAATACCGGAGCCGGAGAATGCTGGGCAAGGAAGTTTGCCTCGGCGCTGTCTCCCGCCGATTGGGCTGTCATGGTCTTCTTTTCTGCCGCTTTTCCGTCACCCAGGCCGAAACGGCGGAAGGGCATAAACGGCTCATCTGCCTTTTTTGCCCCCGGGGCCAGAACGCCGCAGATAAAGTTAAGGAACAACAGGGCGGCCGCATAGGACACATACACCCAGCGCATTTCCACCCGCACCGTTACGCTGGAGGAACCGATGCACAGGGCGATAAACGTCAGAAACAGCGCCGCATTCGATAAACATCTTCTCCGCCGCTCTCTGTCCCGCACGACTGTCACCAGAAAAGCACACAGGAATACCAGAAGCACCGCATCTGCTCCGTACACCAGAAGTTTTACGGAAAACGGCGTATCTGCCCATGTGAGACCGTTTAAATGTTCCGGCCCCGCATTGATGCCGAAGATATAGGCCACCTGGCTGAAGGCATATTTGACGGCCTGGCCCAGAGAAAATGTGTCCGCCACCTGGGTTCCCCCGGTTCCTGCCGGCGAGAGAGTTCCGATGGTAAAAAAGCGGATTACCTGAACCGCCGCAAAAGCAATGGCAGGCCGCAGCCACTTCCGAAGCTGGAAGCGGCCCCGCAGGATCAGCACCAGGTAAAACAGAGGAAGCAGAGCCATATAGCGCTCATGGACGAAGCAGATGCCGAAATACAGCCAGCAGGCGGAATGAAAATACCAGATCTTTTCCTTCTTATCATTCAGATACACATACAGGCACCAGAGAATCCCTACCGCCATCCACAGCGCCATGGTTTCCATAAGGCCGTACATCTGGCCGATCTGGTAGTAGGACATTCTGGACAGAAGAAACAGAATCCCCGTAAGAAAGCCCGGCAGGCTCCGTCCGGAAAGCCGCCGCCCCAGGCAATACAGGAAAAATGCCAGAAATCCGTTTAACAGGATATTGATGGGCACGATCCAGTTAATATGCGTCCCCACCACTGCCAGCTCCAGCCATGCCGCCAGGTAATACAGGAATCGGAACCGGGTGCTTCCCATGGGAAACACGTACTCCATAAAAGACTGCTCGCCGTAGCAGGACCAAAGATAAAGATCATCCATATACAGCCCTTTGATCTCGATCCCCCGGTTAATAAAAAATGCAAATCCCATTAAAAGCACTGCCGCAATGATATCGTCCCTTATCTGCAGCTTCTGCTCTGCCGTCTCATTCGAAAGTGGTCTCAATTTTCCCGCCTCCTGTATATTATAATCCGGGGACAAAACGCCCCATATAAGGATGAACGGAATCAAGTCCGGCTGTTGTCTGGCCTCTTTATGCCTTTGTCAGCGGGCATCTCCGTTCACCTGGTAAAATTCCTCTGCAGCTGCCTGGGGATCTGTGGGAAGCTTTCCGTCCAGATTTACCTGGGCCAGCATATTTCCATTTTCATACCGCACATCCGCCAGACTTCCGTCCTCGATCATGTACCGGACCACATCGTAAGCTCTTGTCCCCGGCTCCAGCCATCCGGCCTGCACATAAATGTAGTCCGTCCCGGCAAATCCCAAAAAATCCTTAAAATAATCCAGGGTCTTTACCAGCCGTACATTTCCCCCGCTTCCGGTTACATCGTAGTAGCTCTGCACATTGCAGGGGAACCATAAAACCTCCGGATGTTCCCCGAAGGCGATCACCCGGTTTTCCGAATCTGCAGAGAGGATGGACCAGATGGCCTGATTTCCCTCTTCACATTTCTTTTCATAAACCGCCTGCTGATGATCAAAAAATCCCCGATGCTTCCAGCAAAGCGGCGAAAAGCCGGAGGTGCCTGCCCAGTTGGTACACAGCGTTACCGCCGCAAGAAACAGGGCGCAGCCTGTTCCAAGAATCACGGACACCATGCGTTCCCCTGATCCGGCCATATGAAGTCCCTGTTCCAGACTGTAGACGCCGATCAGCGCCAGAAGCACATAAAACAGCATAAAATAATTTCCGTCCACCTGCCAGAGCAGATAGATGCTTGCCAGGCTGACCGCGCCGATCCATAACCCGGCCATGCGGATCAGGCTCATCACCGGATGATCTTCCTTTTTCCTTCTTCCCCAGAAAAGCCAGGCTGCAAGGCTTACTGCCGTAAGGCTCCCGCCCCACGCGATCACCACATGGGCCATGTCCTCTCCCACAGGCGCCGCCAGAACACCGTAAAGCCGCCTCAGAAGAAAGCCCAGGCTTTCTGCCGGCCCCATGGACAGCCCCTGGTCAGGAATAGCCGAAAAGGCATAGGGCCAGCGGACCTGAAATCCCATAAGTTCCCAGATGGAAGTAAATACCGAGGTGGTGGGGACACCGGTCATCCGCAGGGTGCGGATCCAGGTTCCCAGCCACCCGATGCCGCAGGTCAGAAGGACTGCCGCCGAGACAGGGAACCATCCGCCCCTTTTCTGCCGGTCATCCGTTTTCGGAAAGCCGCCCTCTTTCCGCCGTCCCTTCCCGGCCGAAACCGCCAAAAAGACCAGGCAGGATACTGACAGCACCGAAGAAAATACCAGGGAAGTCGGTTTCATGGAAAAGCTTAAAAGGCAGGCCCCAAGGCCGGTGAAAAAGTATTTTCCCTTTGCTGCCCGGTCCCCGGCAGCAAGGATCCCGGCTGCCGCCCCCAGAATGCACAGCTGGCATACCAGAGTGGCCGTATCGCTTTTTGCCGTAATGGCCATGTTCATGATACCCGGCGTCAAAGCGCAGAAGGCCGCGATCCCCAGACACCGGAGCCGGCCTCCGCCGGAAATGGCTCCCATCCCCGCCGCCAGCACCAGCACCAGTACCGTAAGCCACAGATTAAAGCAGAGCTGATAGCTCCAGGTGGCCGTTCCGGCCAGCGGGAAGGACAGGATTTCAAATCCCTTTGGATAGGTGTATACCAGATTGATATTTCCCAGATCCTCATAAATTCCCCTGCCGGTATCCAGAATATACTGGGAACGAAGGCCGTAATGAAGAGAATCATAATCCGGCTTCAGGTTCATCCTTGCCAGCTGGATAAACAGCATGGTCAGGATCAGCGAAAAAAGGACACCCTCCAAAACATCCCTTTCCGTCTTCTCATGCCGCTCCCGGGTCTCAAGTCTCTCCCAGGTCTCACCCCTGCTCCCTTTCGGCCATTTTGCAAGGTCCGCTCCTTTCTTCAGGAGCCGTTTTCTGTTAAGCAGAATGCAGATCCCTGCCGTTCCCGCCGCCAGAAACCGGATCCGGTTAAGCCCTCCGATACCGAAAGCAGAAAGGAGACAGATCAAGCTGATCCAGCTGCCGCTTCCCAAAAGAAAGGCCGCGCTCAGCCGCCATACAATTCCCATCTCACCGTTATCGTCTTCATCCTGCCTTTTTCCGAATTTTCCTTCTGCTGCCCGTCTTATGGTATCTCCCAGCAAAAGCAGCGAAAAAAGCCAGAGCCCGGACACCAGAAAGGGCAGAAAGATCTGATGAAGCCAGGTTCCCGCCAGAATTCCCGCCAGGATCCCTGCTCCGGATACGCGCTCAGAAATCCGGCCTTTCAGCCCCCCAACGGCAAATGCTGCCGTCCAGAGAAAAAACACGCCGGTTTCCATGATCATCTCCCGGCCTTCCGCTGTAAAAAGCTTCTGCCCCGGATTCCCCTCTGAAGTCAGGGAAAGTACGCCCACTGCTAAAAGCCACACCAAAAAAAAGCTGAAAATCCAAAAGGCCGGCCAAAACCGGCCCCGCCGCTTACTTCCCATCCTTTTTCTCCGTCCCGTTTTCCTCGTAAGAGGTATAAGCCTTTTTATAAAACCTCATTAAAAACTCCGCCGCCGGCCTGGGCCAGAGCCTTTGGAACATGGCTTTCTCTTCCTCATACCGCCTGGAATCCTTCATGCAGGCGTTAGTAGCCGCGTCCTTATGGAGACGGTGGAACACCAGCGGCTCCTCCACGCAGATAAAGCGCCCCGGCCTCATGGCCAGATCAATCAGCGTATCCCAGTCAAGGGCAAAGCGGCAGGAAGAGTGAAACAGCGGCGTTCCCAGCATCTCCTTATGGTAGGTGCACGCCGGGCAGCAGATGGAATTTCCAAAAAGAAGGGAAGCCATCTTTAGCGGCCGCAGATGGTTCAGATACGGAATCCTGAGAGGAAGGCGCAGCACTTTCTTAACCAGCGTAAGCTGTTCGCAGAACTGGATGTTATGCTGCCGCACCGTCACATAGTCCGTAGTGAACACGCTGATATCGTCAAACCGGCGGATATACTCCGCCAGCGTCCTGACATAATTCCGTCCGTACATATCGTCCTGATGGGCAATGGTGACAAAGCGGGAGTCCGCCGTCTCATAGGCAAAATTCCAGTCTTCCTGGATCCCGCTTTCTCCTTCCCGCACAAACACCGGGATATGGTACTGGTCCGCCAGCCCCTGAATGTAAGGGCTTGGCGTTGACGTACAGAGAATTACCTTTGTGGGATAACTCTGCCCCACCGCTGAACGGATACAGGCCTCCAGATAAGGCGAATCCTTATACGCACAGATCGCAAATGTGTGCAGTTCCTTCATCATAGTTGTTTCTCCTCTTCCATAAACATCTTCCGCCGTTTTTTCCCTGTTCTCCGGACAGCACACTCTTATTTTCCTGCCTTCCGGCTTCGTTCAGTGGGCCGGCGCAGGATCATTGCCGCAAAAAGACTTAACAGCGCAATGGCTGCAAAGTGGTAAGAAACGCCGATCAGATTTTTCGTCATATGGTTTGCCTTGATAATCTGCGGCATTAACGGAGTCACCACCCCGTCCAGCCAGATCAGCATGGGAACATGGACCGCCATAACAGCCATGCTGTTTACTCCGTACAGAGAAAGGATCCATGCAAAGGGCCTTATCCTGCTGATAAGGGCGCAGAATACGATCACCACATAGCTGCCGGCAAGCGCCGCCAGATAAAAACTCCACAGTCCCGTATTGCCGAACCATGCGCCGTTAATATCCACTCTGCCGTTCTGCTTTACACAGATGATCCACACCGCTGCCGCCGGGATCACCAGAGCCGCCAGAATCTTTTTCCACCGGGCGGAAAGGCTTCCCTCTGACAAGGTCCGTTCCTCCCAGAGCCGCCACAGATGCCCGGCAAAGAAAAAGCCCTGCAGGATCATGGCCAGCTCAAAGCCCCAGGGCATCCGCACCTCTGTCATCTTGATCCGCCAGCCTGCCGCCATGATCAGCGCCGTCATAACCGCTTCCAGGCCAAGCTTCTGCCAGGTTTTCTTTCCCAGCCCTCCGATGCGGAGCACCAGATAAAACCAGCAGTTTGCCACAAAAAACATGGGAAGGAACCAGATGGGAAGATTCGGCAGATAGTCATTGATGCCGATCCCCCAAAGCATTCCGGCAAAATAAAAGCAGTACCTTGACGCATCCTGGGGCCATGCATACAGAATCGAAAAGAAGGCGAAGAAAAAATACGGCTGGATCAGCCGGTAAAACTTGCCGGATACAAACTGCAGCGCCGTTTCCCCTTCCTTTATCCGCAGCAGATAACCGCCCACCAGAAGAAAAATGGGAAGCTGAATACTGTACACCACCTGATTCAGCCTTCCCTCATAAGTAAAAAAGCGGTTCATATGTCCCAGGATCACCAGAAGTATGGCAGCCCCTTTCGCCACATCGATGTAGACCTTTCGCCTGTTCACTCTTTTGTTCCTTTCATCCGTCGTATTTTCCGGTTTCTTTGCCGGAACTTTCGCGGGCCGGCGGCCGATGCGCAGCCCCCGGCCCATTCTCTCCCTCTGCCGCAGTCAGCCGAAGAAACGCTCTTCCAGCATCAGGCACAAAGCATGATAGACAGGAAGATGCAGCTCCTGGATCCGGTAAGTCTCCTGCTCCGGCACGATAATGGCCACGTCCGCAGCTTCAGCCAGCCGGCCGCCGTCTTTTCCCGTCAGGGCAATCACCGGAATCTCCATGGCCCGGGCTGCTGCCGCCGCATAGAGAATATTTTCCGAGTTGCCCGATGTGGAAATCCCCAGGAACACATCTCCCTTTTTTCCATAGCCGTAAAGCTGCTGGGCTATGGTCAAAAGTCCGTCCACATCGTTCAAATACGCAGTGGACAGCGCCGTATGACCGGTAAGGGCGATGGCCGGAAGTCCCTGCTGCAGCTTCTCTGCCAGGTACTTTCCCCGCTCTTTATCCGCTTCCATAAGCTTTCCGGCAAAGGCCTCCGGCACCTGCCTTTTTTTGCAGAAACCTTTCATCAGCTCGCCTACGATATGCTCGCTGTCCGCACTGCTTCCGCCGTTTCCCC
>DVKS01000019.1 GCA_018715905.1 Candidatus Caccovicinus merdipullorum
GGAGAATTTATTTTATTTTATTATCGGGGCAGACTCCCTGTATGACATTGAAAAATGGTACCGGCCGGATCTGGTGATGAGCCAGGCGGTCCTTTTAGTGGCAGCACGGGGATGCGACTGGGCCCATCCCACACTGGATGGACAGATTTCCTATCTGAAAGAGAAATATGGTGCAAGAATCGAAAAGCTTCACTGCCGGGAAATGCACGTTTCCTCTGAGGAAATCCGTGCTATGGCAGCCCGCGGAGAGTCACTTAAGGGCCTTCTTCCGGAACCGGTGCTGCAGTATGTGAAGCAGTGCCGGCTGTATCAGAAGCAGCCCTGCATTTGAGGAGGAATTACCAATGACAGAGACCATGAATCTGGTATTATCGTATCGGAAGCATCTGGAAACCAAGCTGGATCCTATGCGGTATGAGCATTCTCTCAGCGTTTCCTACACCTGCATGAACCTTGCCATGCGCTACGGCTATGATCTGGACAAGGCAGAGATCGCAGGACTCCTTCATGACTGCGGGAAACGCTATTCCGATGAGATCATTCTGAAAAAATGCATCAAGCATGGTATTTCTTTTACGCCTGAAGAGGAAGAAACGCCGGCTGTACTCCATGCAAATTACGGCGCCTGGCTGGCAAGACATAAATACGGAGTGCAGGATCCGGAGATTTTATCTGCTATTCTGTATCATACAACCGGAAAACCGGCTATGGGAACGCTGGAGAAGATTGTATATATTGCCGATTATATTGAACCAAGGCGGTACAAAGCTGCAGATCTGCCGGTTATCCGGGCCCTTGCTTATGAAGACCTTGATGAAACCATGTATCAGATTTTAAAGGGTACTCTGGAGTACCTGGGAAAGAAAAAAAGCAAGATTGATCCCATGACGGAAAAGGCCTGTGCATATTATCGGGAGATCCACGAGAAAAGAAAATCAGAAAAAGGAGTGTTTTAATGGAAGCTTCAAAGGAAATGGTTAAACTGGCAGCTGCTGCCCTTGCAGAGAAAAAGGGCGAGGACATCCAGATCATTGATATCCGGGAAGTGTCCGTGCTGGCGGATTACTTTATTATTGCAAACGGCAGCAACCCCAATCAGGTTCAGGCCATGGCGGATCAGGTACAGGAAGATCTGGCAAAGGCCGGATACTTTTGCAGCCAGGTGGAAGGATATCAGAATGCCAGCTGGGTTCTGCTGGACTACCGTGACATTATCGTCCATGTATTCAGCAGGGAGGACCGCCTGTTTTATGACCTTGAACGGCTCTGGAGAGATGGGAAGACCATTCTGGACGTAAATGAGCTATAATAAATACAGATAATCATGATACAAGTGAATTATTTAACCGTGATGATTTTAAATACGGTGAAGATAAAAACAGGACAGCGAATCCGCTTTTCAGCGGAGCTGTCCTGTTTTTTCGGTGTATCCGTAAATATGGGTATATGAAAAGTGATTTACATAAATATTTTATGTAAATTAAAGGTTCTTACTGCATCATGCGCATCAGGCCGATGACCTTCCCGAGTATCTGAACCGAATCAGTCAGAATCGGCTCCATAGCGTCATTTTCAGGCTGAAGGCGGAAATGTCCGTTCTCCTTGAAAAAGCGTTTTACTGTGGCGGAATCATCCAGAAGAGCCACTACAATTTCGCCGTTCTCTGCAGTTTCCTGCTGGGCTACAATAATCTGGTCGCCATTGAAAATACCAGCGTTGATCATGCTGTCGCCTTTTACCCGGAGCATGAATGTCTTCTGGTTGGGAAGCAGTTCGGCTGGGATGGGGAAGTAATTCTCGATATTTTCCTGAGCCAGAATCGGCTGTCCCGCAGCTACCGTTCCCAGAACCGGTATATTTACCATCTCTCGGCGTGTCAGGTTAAAATTATCATCCAGGATTTCAATCGTCCTGGGTTTGGTGGGATCACGACGGATATAGCCGTTTTCCTCCAGAGTCTCCAGATGAGAATGAACGGAAGATGTGGACTTTAAGTGAACCGCTTCGCAGATCTCCCGCACGGAAGGGGGATATCCCTTCTTTAAAATAGTTTCTTTGATGTATTCTAAAATTTCCTGCTGTTTTGCAGAAATCTTTCCGTCTTTCATAAGGCACCTCCAAGTTATCATCTTTTCTGCTGTTCCATATTCTGCATAATTCTATGAATATAGTAACATATGTTCGGTAAAAAAGCAAATAAAGGAAGAAAAAACGTTGACAAACGTCTGTTCGAGTGCTATATTATTCGTACGAACACACGTTCTCGAACAAGAGTTTGTACATCTATGTAAAGATGTATCCTGGAAAAACTGTTTGGACTGTTCGGGAATTGAAGTATGTATTTGTAGGGATTCTCAGAACCAGAGCAGGCTGGCATGCTCTGTATTCCATGAGGACCGAACTGTTTTCGCTTTATACAAGGGGGATGAATTATGAAAGAAACTGCCATGAGAACAGCGATCGGAGTTGTAGAGCAGAAGAATCAGGCGAGAGAGCAGCAGCGAAGAAAGAGACGGCTGCAGGTTTACCGCAGGAAGCTGGTGCTTTCGGCTGCTGTTTTGTTTCTCTGCATTCATGCAGGCGGTCTTATGATGATGAACGCATTCGCAGATGAACCGCATGCGCCGGAAAAGGAAGCCTGCTATATCTGCATCCGCATTGAACCCGGGGACAGCCTTTGGAGTATTGCTTCCCGTTATGCTGTGGACAGTCCTATGGATACCCGCCAATATGTAAAAGAACTGATGCGCATAAACCGCTTGGCAGATGAGACGATTCATGCGGGAAATTATCTGACAGTTGTATATTATGAGTAGCCTTTCCGGGGCGGCATGACTTTCAGAGCAAAGGAATGGTAAACTTTGGCTTATGGAGGGGAAAATACTGGATTTTCGGACTTTTTGTAGTATAATCATAACAAACGCCGTATTTTTTTTCATTATGACGTCTGCTGCGCCGATTTCATTCTATGCCGGTGCAGAAAGAAGCGATCAGATCAGTAAAGGAGGAATATTCTATGATTTTCAAAGACCGCTTTAAAGATAAGGTAATGATTCTTACGGGAGCAGCCAGAGGTATCGGAAGAACAACTGCGATTCGTGCCGCTCAGGAAGGGGCCAAAATGGTTCTGGCGGACCGTTTGGCTGAAGAGGGGGAAGAGACCCTTGCGATGATCCGGCAGGCTGGAGGCGAAGGCATTTTCATTCCGTTGGATCTTTCTGAAGAAGAAAACGCCAGAATCCTGGTGGAGAAGGCTGTTGATACCTACGGCCGCCTGGATATTGCCGTAAATAATGCCGGTGTTATGGGCAAGCCCAATCCGGTGCATCTTCTTCCGAAAGAAGACATGGATTATACCTTTGCCAATAATTTTTATACTGTATTTTTCTGCTGCAAGTACGAACTCCGTCAGTTCATTGAGCAGGGCCAGGGCGGCATTATCGTAAATAATGCTTCGATTGCAGGTATGACAGGCCTGGAAGGGAACCCGGCATATAATGCTTCAAAACATGCGGTAAACGGCCTTACAAAGAATCTGGCCCTTGATTATCAGCGCTATGGAATCCGGGTAAATTCCGTGAATCCATCGGGAACCAAGACCCCCATGGTAGACGAGGCTTATGCATATGTAAAAGGAAAGATTGACGCCGCAGTAGCTGCCGGTGTGGATCCTAAGGAAATCGCCAATATGGGCGGCAGAAAACGTATGCCGATCATCGACCGTCAGGCGGAGCCCTGGGAGCAGGCAGCGGCGATCTTATTCCTTTGTTCGGAAGATGCCAGCTACATGACCGGAGCTACGCTTCAGACTGACGGAGGCTGGACTTCATTCTGATTTCCGCTTTAAAAGGGATTTCTGTTTTAAAAGGGAGAATCTTCCCGGAGACGGACTGCGTTCCGGGCGCTTCTGCGCCGTTCATCCTCCAGGGCTGCGTAATGTTTTTTGGTGGTGTTTACATCGGAGTGTCCCAGAACATCGGCCACCAGATAGATATCACCGGTTTCACGGTACAGGTTTGTTCCGTAGGTACTGCGCAGCTTGTGGGGGGTGATTTTTTTTAATGGCGTTACGATGCGGGCGTATTTTTTTACCAGATTTTCCACGCTGCGCACGGAAAGCCGCTTGTTCTGCATGGAGAAAAAGAGGGCGTCTTCGTGTCCGGTTTCCGGGATGATCTCATTTCTCTGATCCAGGTAATCCAGCAGAGCGTCTTCCACCTCCCGGCCAAAGTATACGGTTACTTCTTTTCCGCCTTTGCGGTGAATGCGGATTCCTCCATTTTTAAAATCTACATCCTGGAGATTCAGCCCTACGCATTCGGAGACACGGATGCCAGTGCCCAGCAGCAGCGTAAGAAGGGCCAGGTCCCTGGTCTTTGTTTTTGCGTGGTATTCTTTTTGTTTTGGCGTCAGGCGGTCACCTTGTTCTACTTCGTCCAGCAGCAGGGCCACCTCATCCACATCCAGGCGGATGATTTCCTTTTCATGAAGTTTCGGCATCTGGATCAGGGCGGCAGGATTGTTTTTCAGCTCTTCCTGCCGGTAAAAATAATTATAAAAACTCTTTAATGTGGAGATTTTGCGCATAATTCCCCGTTCCTTATTTATGACTTCCTGATTTTTGTCATTGAAACGATATTTCAGATATTCCATAAATTCTTCCAGATCTACGGCATGAATCTCATCTAGTTGCTCCAGGCGGATATCTGTGATCTGCATATTCTGAAAAGCAGGAAGTTCTTTTACCAGAAATTCAAAAAATACTTTCAGATCATAAGCATAGGCGATGCGTGTCCGGGATGAGGTACGGGGTTCGATTCCTCTGAAAAACTGCGCGCAGAAAGGCGGAAGCCCTTTGATCAGCTGGCGCAGGTGGATGGTATTGTCACGGTCTTTCTGCTCGTGATAGGAGAGTGTACTCATGGATAAAGCCCTCTTTCATTTTTTTGATCTTTTTTGCATTACCAATTGTCTTTAACCGAATTTATCAGGATTTAAATAGAATTTAACAGGAGGATTCTTTTGTTTCCTCAGATGGCCAGCCGGGAATATTTCCGGTGCAGACTGCGCGGAACATTCGATTCCTGGCTCCCGGAACCTGCTGGTTTAATGCTCTGGTTAAATTTTTAACAAATTCTCTGCGGGTTTTTCCGTCTGCGGGACATGGGTTTTTGCAGACCGGCAGATTGTATTTATTGCGGAACCCTTTGATTTCTGCTTCTGAGACGAACATCAGAGGACGGATTACGGAAAGTCCCGTCCGATCCAGGCTGGTGTAGGGGGGAAATGAATAAAACCGGCCTTCATATAACATGGAAAGCAGCATGGTTTCCACAACATCGTCCTTGTGGTGGGCATAGGCAATCTTATTGCAGCCCAGTTCGAGAGCCGCCTGATTTAGAGCGCCTTTGCGCATTCTGGCGCAGAGTGAACAGGGATTGGATTCTTTTCGCGCCTCAAAAATGATTTTTCCGATTTCCGTAGGGATAATCCTGTATGGAACGGAAAAGCGGCTGCAAAGGGCCTTTACAGGCTCTAAATCCATATTTCCAAATCCAAGGTCTACAGTAATTGCAGATAATGAAAACGGCTGCGGATAAAATCTGCGCAGATTTGCCAGAGCATATAAAAGAGTCAGGCTGTCCTTGCCGCCGGAGATACCGACAGCAATATGGTCACCGGAATCAATCATGTGATAGGTGTCCACGGCCTGGCGTGTGAGACTTAGGAGACGCTGAAGTTTCATGGTGAAAATGGGATCCTTTCGCTTTTTTTGCCTAACTATTCGTTAAACTAGACTTTCGCGAATAGTTGGAACTGGTACTATTCTACAAGAAAAAGCCCGGACTGTCAATCAGCCGGGCTTTAATTTTTATTGCCTATTCGATGCTTTTTTCGAACCGCCGCATGTTATCACTCTTTCCGATTACAACGATGACATCGGACGGCGTAAAGGAATATTCCGGACGGATTTCGATGTCGGTGACTCCGTTGTGTTCAATGGCAATGATGTTTAAATTGAATTTCTGACGGATATTGCTGCTGAGAACCGTCTGCCCTGCCAGTTTTTTGGAAACTTTAATTTTTGATATTTCTACATTATTGTCCAGGGCGATATAATCCAATACACTGGTTGTGGTAAGGCTTTTGGCAAGACGCAGGGCTACGTCCCGTTCCGGGTAAACGATCTCCGCGCCCAGTTTTTCCAAAACTTCTCCCTGATCCTGGCTGATGGCCTTGGAAATGACACGGCGTACTCCCAGATTGACCACATTCAGAGTTACCAGAATGCTGGTGTCAATTGCTTCACCGATACAAATGACTACCGTGTCGCAGTTCTGAATTCCGATTTCTTCCAGAACCTGCTTGGTCAGTTCATTGGCCACATAAGCGTAATCCGTGTACTCTCTCATCGCTTTTACCTTGTTTTCGTTTCGGTCTACAACGATGACTTCGCATCCGGCCTCGATCAGTTTTAATGCCAGAGCAGTTCCGAACCGACCCAGGCCAATGATTCCAAATGAAGTGTTTTTCTGTGCTTTGAACATAAAATCCTCCTTAACCAATGGTTATATTTTCTTCCGTAAATACGGCAGTTTTGGGTTGTTTAAAGGACCACATGCTGGCGATGGTCATAGCGCCCAGGCGGCCGATAAACATAATCAGCACAAGCAGAATTTTGCTGGCAGAACTTAAATCCGGTGTGATTCCGGTAGAAAGCCCTACAGTGCCGAAAGCAGATGTAACTTCAAATAAAACCTGAACCAGGCTGTACTCCGGTTCCAGGAGACATAAGATCAAAGTTCCCAGACATACGGTAACCAGAGACAAAAAGGTAATGATAAAGGCCTTTAAGATGGTCTCGTCTCCGATCTTGCGGTAAAATGCCGTACAGTGCTGATTGGTAGCGGCACTTTTGGTAGCATTGATCATTACAAAAAATGTACTGGTCTTAATACCACCGCCGGTGGATCCTGGAGAAGCACCGATAAACATCAGGACGATCAGTACAAAAAGACCTGCGTTGGTAAACTCTCCAATGGGATACGTGGAAAATCCGGCAGTTCTGGCAGAAACACTATGAAAGAAGGCACCCATCCAGGAAATATCTTCCGTTCCCTTTAAAAGAAGTGTTCCCACTGTCAAAAGGCTGATGGTGGTAACAATTACAACCTTTGAATGAAGAGACAGCTTTTTAAAGCGGCGGTTCCGCAGAATATCCAGAATAACCAGGAAACCCAGACCGCCGAATATGATCAGAAAACATGTGGTCAGATTCAGCAGTACGTTATTCTGGTAGGGAATCAGGTTTGTAAGATTTCCCAGAATGTCAAAGCCGGAGTTATTAAAGGCGGCAATGGAATGGAAAACACTGATTCCAAGGGCGCTTAAGGGCGGATAATCCTGGACAAAGACGATGAAACTCAGGATAGTTCCCACTGTTTCGAAACAAAGGGTCGTTAAAAGCACTGCTTTTACCAGACGGATCAGTCCGTGGAAATTGCTGACATTCATGGCTTCTTTAACCAGAAGCCGGCCTTTCAGCCCAACCCGTTTTCCTGCTGCCAGAATAAGGCCTACGCCTACTGAAGTAACACCCAGGCCGCCTATCTGGATCAGGAGGGCAACAACTGCTCTTCCGAAAACAGTAAAATGATCTGCTGTGTCAATTGCAATTAAGCCGGTAACGCAGACAGCACTTGTGGAAGTAAATAAAGCATCCACGAAGGTTACTTCTGCATCGGGCCGGACTGAAATCGGAAGCATCAAAAGAAGTGCTCCCAAAAGGATTACAGAAGCAAATCCCAGGGAGATCAGTCTTGCCGGGGACTGCTTTTTCAATCGATTTACAATGGATGAAAGTATCATAGCATACTCTGCCTTCCTTTTTCTGTTTATTCTTTGATATCACC
>DVKS01000125.1 GCA_018715905.1 Candidatus Caccovicinus merdipullorum
GGTGCTGCGGAATGTGGTAGTAGGTCTTGGGGCCAAGGCAGACGGCGTAGTAAGAGAAGATCATTTTGTTATTACAGTAGCTTCGGAGATCATGGCGATCCTTTGTCTGGCAGACAATATGGAGGATTTAAAGGCCCGTCTTGGGCGGATCATCGTAGCTTATAATTTCAAGGGAGACCCGGTGACGGCGGCAGATCTTAATGCGGTAGGCGCTATGGCGGCGCTGTTAAAAGATGCCTTAAAGCCGAACCTGATTCAGACGCTGGAGCATACGGGAGCTCTGGTACATGGAGGTCCCTTTGCCAATATTGCCCATGGATGCAACAGCGTCCGGGCAACCAGAACAGCCCTTAAGCTGGCAGATATTACCATTACGGAGGCTGGATTCGGCGCGGACCTGGGAGCGGAGAAGTTCTTTGATATCAAATGCCGGATGGCCGGGCTTAAGCCGGATGCAGCAGTTCTTGTGGCTACAGTTCGGGCGCTTAAGTATAACGGCGGCGTTGCGAAAACCGATTTAAACCAGGAAAATCTGGAGGCACTTAAAAAAGGCATCGTTAATCTGGAGAAGCATATTGAGAACCTGCAGAAATTCGGTGTTCCCGTTGTGGTGACTTTAAATTCCTTCATAACGGACACCCAGGCGGAATACCAATTGATTAAGGATTTCTGCCAGGAGAGGGGCTGCGAATTTGCTCTTTCTGAGGTTTGGGCAAAGGGCGGCGAAGGCGGTGTGGCTCTGGCTGAGAAGGTACTGGAGACCCTGGAAAAGAAGGAGAGCCATTTTGCTCCCATCTACCCGGATGAAGCAGGTCTGAAAGAAAAGATCGAGACTGTGGCCAGGGAAATTTACGGCGCAGACGGCGTAAACTTCTCGCCTGCGGCAGAGCGGGCCCTTAAGAAGGCAGAAGAGATGGGATTCGGCAGCTTCCCCGTCTGTATGGCAAAGACACAGTATTCCCTTTCTGACGATCCTTCCAGGTTAGGCCGTCCGGAGCATTTTACCATTCAGGTAAGAGATGCCTATGTGTCGGCAGGCGCCGGTTTCGTGGTGGCATTGACGGGAGCCATCATGACTATGCCGGGACTTCCCAAGAAGCCGGCGGCAGAGGGGATCGATGTGGATGAAAACGGTGTGATCACCGGACTGTTTTAAGTGAAATTGCAGCGGTTCACGCCGTCCTGAACGGTTGCGTGAAATTTTCAAAAAAGGAGATTCGTCCAATGAAGATAAAAGAGTGGCTGGAAGGAATGGATTACCACTTCCTTCAGGGAAATCCGGAGACGGATGTGGAGGAAGTGGTTTATGATTCCAGGAAGGCGAAGGCCGGAGCCGTATTTGTATGCATGAAGGGAGCCAATGTGGATTCCCATGATTTCTGCCGCCAGGTTTATGAGGCCGGCGTGCGGGTATTTGTGACGGAGCATCCGGTGGAACTTCCGGAAGATGCCTCGGTTATCCAGGTGGAGAACGGAAGGCGGGCCCTGGCCCTCCTTTCTGCTGCCAGGTTCGGGCATCCGGCGTCCAGGATGATCACCATCGGTGTGACAGGGACCAAGGGAAAGACTACAACTACCCACATGATCCGCGCTATTCTGGAGGCAGCCGGAGAAAAGGTGGGTATGATCGGGACCAACGGCGTGTATTTTGGCGGAGTGGCGGAGCCTACCAGGAACACTACGCCGGAGTCCTACGAGCTTCACGGATATTTTGCCAGAATGGCAGAAGCCGGCTGCCGTTATCTGGTTATGGAGGTGTCTTCCCAGGCCATAAAGCTTCACCGGACAGACGGAATCCTTTTTGATTACGGCGTATTTACCAATCTTTCTCCGGACCATATCGGGCCTAATGAGCATGCGGATTTTGCGGAATATTTAGGATGCAAGGCACGGCTCTTTAACCAGTGCCGGATGGGAATTGCCAATGCGGATGATCCCCATTTTGCAGAGGTGACAGCCGGCGCATCCTGCCCGGTGCTTACTTTCGGACTGGAAAAGCCGGCAGATTTTCAGGGCAAAAACCTGCATTATCTGTCGGAGGATGGATTTGTGGGCTTGGAATTTGACGTATCGGGCAAGGCATCGCTTCCTGTGCGGGCGGGAATCCCGGGACGATTTAATGTATCCAACGCTCTGGCGGCCATCAGTGTGTGCAGCCAGTTAAATCTTCCCAAGGAGGCTCTTTCCAGGGGACTGGAGCATATTCATGTGAACGGACGGATGGAGATTGCTTATGCGTCCCAGCGTTTCCAGGTAATTATCGACTATGCCCATAATGCAGTCAGCATGGAAAGTCTTCTTAAGACCCTTCGGAATTACCATCCCAGGCGTCTGGTGGTGGTCTTCGGATGCGGCGGAAACCGATCCAAGGACAGACGGTTTTCCATGGGAGAGATGGCCGGAAAAATGGCGGATTTAAGCATCATCACAGCAGATAATTCCCGGTTTGAAAAGACGGAAGATATTATCGCCGATATTAAGAGCAGACTGATTCCCACAGGGGGAGCGTATCTGGAGATTCCGGACCGCCGGGAGGCCATTCATTATGCCATTTCCCATGCGCAGGAGGGCGACATGATTGCGGTTATCGGCAAAGGTCATGAGGATTATCAGGAAATCAACGGTGTCCGCACCCATTTTCTGGACAGGGAAGTGGTGGACGAAGCGGTTGCCAGGCTGTGATTTCGGTGGGAAAGGAAGCATATGGAAAATACCAGAGTAAAGGATATTGTGGAGGCGGTGGGCGGAACGCTTTTGTGCGGCGATCCGGAAACACCCATCGCTCATATCAGCATTGATTCCAGGACCATGAAGGGGCAGGATCTCTTCGTGCCCATTATCGGGGAGAAGGTAGATGCCCACCGGTTTATCGGCCAGGCCTTTGAGCAGGGGGCGGCGGCTGTATTTACCAGCCGGCATGACCGGATGGAATCGGACCGTCCGTGGATTCAGGTGGAGGATACCAGGGCTGCACTGCAGGCTCTCGGCGCCTGGTACCGCGGCCGTATGAAGCTGCCTTTGGTGGGCATTACGGGAAGTGTGGGAAAGACCACTACCAGAGAGATGATCGCTGCGGCTCTGGGGGCCGGATTTTCGGTGTACAAGACGCCGGGAAACAGCAACAGCCAGGTAGGGGTTCCTATCACGATAACAGAGATTCCGCCGGATGCCCAGATCGGCGTCATTGAGCTTGGCATGAGTGAGCCGGGGGAGATGACCCGCATCGCAAAAGTGGCACAGGTGGACCAGGCTGTGATGACCAACATCGGTGTGGCTCATATTGAACAGCTGGGATCCAGAGAAAATATCCTGGCAGAAAAGCTTCATATCCAGGATGGAATGAAAGAGGGCGGCATTCTTTACGTAAACGGCGATGATGATCTGCTGAAAAACGTAAAGGCCCGGCCGGGATGCCGGACCATTATATATGGAACGGGGCCGGACTGTGATTACCGGGGCGAAGAAATCGGCCTGTCAGGCGGTTTCCCTGTGTTTACGGCAGTCCGCAGACAGACGGGAGAGCGCGTCCGGGTCCGTCTTCATGTGTATGGAAACCACATGATCTTGAATGCGCTTGCGGCCCTTGCTGTTGCGTCGGAAAACGGGATTCCCATGGAAAAGGCAGCCAGGGCTCTGGAGGCTTTTAACGGCCTTAAGGGAAGACAGCAGATCCATCACGCAGGAGGGATCACCATCATCGATGATTCCTACAACGCCAGCCCGGTTTCCATGAAAGCGGGGATCCAGGTACTCTGCGATATGGAAGTTTCCGGGCGCAGAGCGGCGGTTCTTGCAGATATGAAGGAACTGGGGCCGGAAACGCGGGAATACCACCGGCAGGTGGGACACTTCCTGGCGGAACATCCGGTGGATCTGGTGGTCCTTCTGGGAGATCTGGCTGCGGAGATCGGCAGGGGACTTTCCGAAGGCGAAGCGAAAGAGGAGCAAAGCCGGAACGGGAAGAACGGTCCGGAAATCCGGCATTTTTCCGAGAAGGCAGAGTTAGAAGAGTGGCTGTTTTCCTGGATCCGGGAGGGCGACTGCGTTCTCTTTAAAGGCTCCAACAGTATGGGGCTGGGAGCGGCAGCAGCGGACCTTCTGGCCAGACTGCAGCAGAGCGGGAAAAAGGCATGAGGAAGCGGATGGCAGAGTTTGCCGATGTGATTATTGATATTACCCATGAAAAAGTAGACAGGCCCTTTCAGTACCGGATCCCCGGGAAGCTTTCGGAAGAGATCCATGTGGGATGCCAGGTGGAGGTGCCCTTCGGGAAGGGAAACCATATCCGCACCGGCTACGTGGTAGGACTGTCAGACCGGGCGGAGTATGATCCCTCCCGGATAAAAGAAATTGCGGATATCTGCCGGCAGAGCGTATCAGCGGAGACGCAGCTGATCCAGCTGGCCTGGTGGATGAAGGAACGGTACGGCTGTACCATGAATCAGGCATTAAAGACTGTTCTGCCGGTGAAACAGCAGGTGCGGCGGCAGGAAAGCCGCTTTATCCGCTGCCTGATCAGCGGAAAAGAGTTGGAGGAGGCCATTGCGGAAGCCTCCAGGAAGAAATACCGGGCCAGGGAGCGGCTGCTTAAAAGCTTTCTGGAAACGGATGTGATCCC
>DVKS01000126.1 GCA_018715905.1 Candidatus Caccovicinus merdipullorum
TCCTGGATCCACTGAAACAGATCCATGATACCATATCCCCCTGCCAAAGCTGCCGTTGCGCCAAATACAAACGGTGTAAGCGAAAGAGCCGCAAAAACAGACAGTTTCTTTGCAGACAGCAGCACGATAAATACGACAATCATTGCCAGCGCCAAGATTGTAAGCATAATTTATTCCTCCATTTTTCTTTTTCTTTCGGAATCCCGACTTTCCCACCGTGTTTTGTCCGTGTCATCCATGTCTGTAATAATAGACCAATTTCCTTATAACAGCTTTCCAAAAATCCATCATTTTCACCCAGGTGCAATGGCTTGCACCAGGCGTATTCTTGCAAAATTTACATATTTTCTTTGAATCGCAACAAAAAAAAGCCTCTTTTATACGAATCCTTCGAGACACATTTGGGGCCTTTTCTGTCCTATAAAGCAAAAAAAGCCCGTTTTTTCGCAAAAAACGGGCTTCTTTTGCCAAAGAAGCATTTTAGACAATCTAAAGATTTCCCCTGCGGAATTTTTTTAGATTTCGGCAAATGTTTATTTTGTTTTTCATGTCTCTTCCCCGCCATGGTTTCGAAACCAAACAGCCGTCTCTGCCAGTCTGCGGGACGTTTCTTCTAGCATACTGGCCATTTCTCTGGTCCGACAGCTAAATTCTGCAGGATCCGGTGCCCCCGGAGTCCTCAGATCCTTCGTATTTTTCCCTTCCCGGTAAGCCAGGATCTTTTCCATGGCCCGAGGATCATCTGCGGTAATAAAGGACTTCTTAAATACTGCATCATTCCCCAGATGCTCCCGGTTCAGTTGTCTGCGGTATTCTGCCGGCGATTTCCGAAAAGTATTTTTAAAGGTGAAATTAAAGGATTTCAGATCCGAAAAACCATGCTCCAGGGCAATGTCCAGAATCTTCTTCTCCGAGCAGCTCAGCGCAAGGGTCGCTTCCCTCAGCCTCACTCTTGTCAGATATTCGAAGAAATTAATGCCCATACAGGATTTAAAAAGCTGAGAAACGTAACTGGGATTATATCCGGCCTCTCTTGCCAGAATCTCCAGTGTAATCTTTTCCCGGTAATTCCGGTCAATGTATTTTACCATCTCCATAATGGCCTGCTGCTTTTTCTGATTCGTCCAGACAGCCGACTTATGCATCCTCAAAGGCGGAGCCGCAGCAATAATCGTATTCATCAGATGGTAGAATGATGCATCAAAAGACAGCCTGCTTTCCGGACTTCCATCGATCTGGCAGAGCATCATCTCTGCCATGTCCCGCCGGAGTTTTGAAACCGTCTCCTTCCGTTTTTCTCCATCTATCCGCTGCAGATCCAGCATCAGAAACTCTGCGTCCTCATAATACTCCTTTAAAAATCCCGGAGCTATCCGCAGTACCATGGCAATATTATCCTGACCCAGGCCGAGGGTCGCGTGGCCGATATTCGAATCGATCAGGATCAGATCATCCTCTCCAAGACTTACGCTGGTCCCATTAGCGCAGGCCTCTACCTGCCCACGCAGAATCAGCAGGATTTCCAGATCATCATGCCAGTTATAATGATAGGATCCAATTCCATAAACATAGGATTTTGCCCGTATGCTGCTGTGGTCTTTTCGGTATTCATAATAAAGCTGCTGCATATCCACCTTCCATTCAAAAAAAGCATTTCGTCTGTACACGTTTCTCCTGCTTTTCTTTTAGTCCTCCTTGGTCGACATCCAGTAAAGAAATGCAAAGCCAGCCACGCAGGTGACGATGCAGATGGGGATCTCGATTCCCGTGGGAATCCCCGGATTAATCTCTTCCAGGGAAACCAGAACAAATCCCAAAATCATCAGATACGCGCAGGCCGGATAACGCTTCATCCAGGCCTCCAGTATTCCGGAAATAGCGAAAATGCCAATAATGACGCCCAGGCCCAGAGGCAGAAGATACAAAATATCCAGCGTCTGAATGGCCGCAAGGATCGGCTCATACAGTCCCAGAATCAGCAGGAAATAGGAAACGCTGATTCCCGGAAGAATCAAAGCCGCCGAGGAGATCACCCCCGCCACGAAAAGCCCGGCAAAACCGGTAATCTGTCCCCCGCCTGATGCCGTCAGCCGGTTCTGGGCAAAGGTAAATACCAGAAGCACCAGCATACCCGCCGCCACATAGGCGATCCCCTTAAAGGAGAGAAGACGCTGGCCGGATTTTTTATAGATCATGGGGATTCCTCCTGCCACTGCCCCCAGGAAAAACCAGGTAACCGGCATAGGGAACATTTCCAGGAGAAGAGAAAATGGTCTTGCCACCAGAAGGATTCCCAACCCGCCTCCGATACAGAATTTGATCAGGAAGATCAGGCTTTCCACACGCTTTTCCTTATTCGTGAGAAGAGAATTGACTGCGCTCAGAAGATGATCATAGATTCCCATAATGATAGCCATGGTGCCGCCGCTGACGCCGGGGATCATCATGGTGCCGCCGATCCAGGCGCCCTTTAAGATCACCTTCAGGCTTTCTAACCAGTTATTCATTCTGCTGTTTACATCCTTTCTTAAATAAAATTCCCTACTATTCTATTACATCAGCCCCAAATAATCAATGCCGCTTCCAAAAGTCCTTCCAGATCTTTCTCATCCGGGTGGGAAAGAGCGTTATCAAAATTCCGGATCAGCATCGCCATGCGCTCCGGCTCTTTCTCCATCATCGACTCATAGCGCCGGCGTACGGCCTCCGGCATCCTGCCCTGGCACATATAGGATCCGATACAGTCATTGGTTCCGTCCAGGCACTCACTCACGCGGGCGAGGATCCGTGAAAAATATTCCTGGCTTTCGCCAAAACCGGCCGTTCCAAAGAGAAATACCTTCTGACCATGAAGGCTGCGAAGAAACGCCCCGGTTTCCTCATCGCAGGTTCCCTTATCCGTCCAGAATCCCACGAAAAGCACATCTGCTTCCCTGGCGGCCTTCTTCGCGTCCTCTCCCGGCCCGCCAAAGTAAAGACATTCCCCCGCTGTCTTAGACCCTCTTTCTTTAAGCCCTTTTTCCAGATACTCCGCCAGGCGACGGGTATTTCCTGTTCTGCTGCTGCAGATAATCGCGTATTTCATGATTCCCTGTTCCTTCCTTTCTGCCCTTTCCTGTCGTCCTTCTGTTTTCCGTCATATATACAATGGACGCCCCGGTGCGCCTGGATGCCGCCCAGGCATTCGCGATTGCACCGGATACAGCGATGTATCGTTTCCTTCTTCCCATTCTTTAACTTAACTGGCCAGTCCGGATCGGCGATCAGCTGACGGCACAGGGCCGCACAGTCAATGCGTCCGGAAGCCAACTGCGCCTCCACAAAATCCGGATCCGTCAGTCCTCCCACTCCCGTCACCGGCAGGCCAGTCAGGCCGCGCACCAGATCGCAGAATTCCAGAAAGCACCCCTCCCCGCCAAAATCTGGATGGGCAGCCGGCGGAATCGTATCCGTCAGCCGGGAATGATCCGCCAGAGTCACATGAAAGCTGGTTACCCCTGCCGCTTCCAGAATGGGAATAAATACCGGCAGTTCATCAGCCAGAACGCCGGCCTTTCCGTAATCCGGATTTTCCCGGCGGACAGCCAGCTTATAATCAATGGGCATATCCGGAACTGCCTTTTTCACTGCCGCCACTGCCTCGGCAGCGAATCTGGCCCGGTTTTCCGGCTTTCCTCCGTAGCAGTCCCTTCTCTGGTTAAACAGCTCCGACGAAAAACTTCCTGCCATCCGGTCGCCGTGAACCTGGATCACATCAAAACCTGCCTCCCTGGCAAGCGCAGCCGCCGGGCCAAAGGAAGATGTGATCTCTCTCACCTTCCATTCCGGCATCCCGTTAATCAGGGCCGAAACCTGCTCATTCAGCAGAACACGCAGCTCATCTGCGGAAATCCGCTTCGTCAGCACGCCGGGGATGTACTTGAGCATCCCTTTGATGTTGCTGTCTGACTGGTGAAGCTGGGCGCAGATCCGGCAGTTCTGCTCATGGGCAATCCGGCACAGATCCTGATAAAAGGAAAAGCCTTTTCTGCTGTATAAAGATTTGCCGAAAACCGTCCGCCGGGCCACCGGCACATCGCCGATGATAATCATGGCACAGCCGCCTGCCGCAATCTTTCTTATCTTTTCCTTATACTCTTCATCTTTTAACCCCATACTGGCAGGCGCAAAGATGATCCTGTTTTTCAGTTCCACACCGCCCAGACATACAGGGCTGAACATGGTTTCATACATCCGGACCAGCTCCTTTCTTTTTGAGATTTCCCGCAGCCTTCTTTAACAGCGCCATCAGCATATCCTCTTCCTCTTTTGTAAGGCCCTTAAGGATCTGCTGATCCCACAAAAAGAACAGATTCCGGCACAGTTCAAAGGCATCTTCTCCCTGTTCTGTCAGAGAGAGGCTTCGGCTTCTTTTGTCCTCCTTATTCTGTTTCTGCACAAGGAATCCCCCCTGCTCCAGCTTTCCCACAGACCGGGCTGTATGTCCGGCGTCCATGGAAAGCGCCTTTGAAAGCTCTCCCGGCGTACAGCCCGGATGTTTTCCCACATAAATAAGAAAGTAGAGGAGCCCCTGCGACAGTCCGATTTCCGAAAGCCGGCCGCTGCAGTAATCCACAAAATCTTTCCGAAATACCGCATTGTAGTATGCAAATGATGAAATCATAGATCCGCCTCCTTTTATTTGACTTTGTCAAGTATATGCTGCATGCTTGACTTTGTCAAGTATTTTTATCCTGACGAAAAAGCCACTGACGCCCCGGCATTCCCGAATCGACATCCCAAAAGAAAAAAAGACACCCAGGCAGGGCAGTTTGCCGTCTGCTCTGCCTGGGTATCTTTTTTCACAGTCAGCGATATTTTTTTCGATAATCTTTCGGCTGCCCCTTCCGGGAACCTTCTGCATCTGGAAGAATCTGCCGAGCAGACCGGAATCCGGCCCGTATCCTCAGCTACTGAGCGGCAGCATAGCGATAGACAATCTCCTTAAGGAGCCGGTCCTTCTTAAACCGCTCAAAATTCATGCGCATCGGCGTCCCCGGCTCATCCGGCAGATAAAACCGGCCCTCCTTTGCCTCCGGCATCCGCTCCATGTAAGGCACCAGAGCTTCCATAATCGGCTGATGATACTCGATCAGGCCATTTTCTGTTTTTTGGCGAGCAATTTTCCCCATTTTCATCGTTATGATTCCCTATAATCAGCACTATATATTCATGCAGTTTTGCAGAATATCAATACATTACCGTAAAATCAAGGACGCATTCGCGCCGCTATCG
>DVKS01000127.1 GCA_018715905.1 Candidatus Caccovicinus merdipullorum
GCGATGGGATCTGCGTCTCCGATGTCCTGGCCGTTGATTTCCACCGTGCCGGAACTGGGGGAAATCAGCTTGTTGATCATTTTTAAGGTGGTGGTCTTTCCGCAGCCACTCTCTCCCAGCAGGACCACGAACTCCCCATCCTCAATCACAAAGCTGATATCGTCAATAATCGTTTGTCCATGAAATACTTTTGATACGTTTTTGAATTGGATCATACCTGTCAGACACCTCCTGTACGAAATCCGCGGAATCTGGAAAAAAACCGCCCCGCGAAGCCGGTACAATACAGAAAAAAGAAAACCGCCTGTATCAAACAGACGGTAAAAGATTTGTAATAAGCATGGCAAATAAACGTATTTCGCTCATACGGAATCCTTCCATGTCTACGGAATTAGCTGACGGGTTCGAGAAAGAAGGTTCTCTATCACATCTGTGAATTCACCCCTGAAAATTGGGTCTCCCGCTGCCGGCGTGCCGGCACTCGACGTTCTGTATTGATTTCTGCTGTCTTCCAGTATACTACGATTTGCGGTAAATTGCAAGACCGCCGTCATGAGAAGAACAGCTTCAAGTCCTCGTCCACCGTGGTAATTCCTCCTATACCGAACTGTTCCGTCAGAAGCTTCGCCACATTGGGGGACAGGAATGCCGGCAGAGTGGGGCCTAAGTGGATGTTCTTTACCCCCAGAGAAAGGAGAGCCAGAAGGACGATCACCGCTTTCTGCTCGTACCAGGCGATGTTGTAGACGATGGGCAGGTCATTCACATCCTCCAGCCCGAAAATCTCCTTTAATTTCAGGGCGATGAGGGCCAGGGAGTAGGAATCGTTGCACTGGCCGGCGTCCAGCACTCTGGGAATGCCGCCGATATCTCCCAGATCCAGCTTGTTATAACGGTATTTGGCGCAGCCCGCCGTCAGAATCACCGTATCCTTCGGCAGCGCCTTCGCAAATTCTGTGTAATACTCTCTGGACCGGCTCCTTCCGTCGCATCCGGCCATCACCACGAATTTCCGGATGGCTCCCGATTTCACCGCCTCCACCACCTGATCTGCCAGGGCAAACACCTGGCTGTGGGCAAATCCACCGGTGATGGTTCCTCTCTCCAGCTCTTTCGGCGGAGCGCTCACCTGAGCTTTCCGGATCAGCTCAGAAAAATCCTTTCTTCCGTCCGGACCTTCGGAAATGTGGCGGCATCCGGGAAAACCTGCTGCTCCGGTGGTATAAACCCGGTCCTTATAGCTTTCCAATGGCGGCACCAGACAGTTGGTGGTGAGAAGCACCGGTCCGTGGAAGGCCTCAAACTCCTCCCTCTGCTTCCACCAGGCGTTCCCGTAATTTCCCGCGAAATGAGTGTACTTTTTGAAGGCAGGATAATAGTGGGCCGGAAGCATTTCCGAGTGGGTGTACACATCCACCCCAGTCCCTTCCGTCTGCTCCAGAAGCTGTTCCAGATCCCGCAGGTCGTGGCCGGAAACCAGGATACCCGGACGATTTCCCACTCCGATGTCCACCTTTGTGATCTCCGGATTTCCGTAGGTCTCCGTGTTGGCCCGGTCTAAAAGGGCCATGGCCTCCACTCCGTACTTTCCCGTCTCCAGAGCCAGGGCGGTAAGCTCCTCCGCGCTCTGGGATTTGGCCGCGGCCGCCAGCGCCCTCTGCAAAAAGGCATCCAGGCTCTCCTCCCTGTATCCCAGGGCTCCGGCGTGCTTCCGGTAGGCTGCCATTCCCTTTAAGCCGTAGACAATCAGCTCCCGCAGGCTGCGCACGTCCTCATCTTCTCCCGTGAGAAGCCCCATGGCCGGATGGGCAACTTCCTCCGCCGTCCACCGGGCTGCGGGGGACAGGGCTTCCGCCTTCGCCGCGGCCGCCAGCTCCGGGCAGGATTCGGTCAGCCCGGCCTTTTCTCTCTGGGTCATCAAAATCTGCTGCCGGATCCTATCATCGTCAAAGTTGGCATTGGTGATGGTGATAAACAGGTCCTCCGCCACCAGATCATTGAGCCTCTCCTCCACCGGAAGTCCCTGCTCCCGCACCATGGTCAGAAGCTCCGCCAGCCCTGTGACGGAGTACATCAGCCCGTCCTGAAGGGCTGCCGTCGCCGGCTTCTTTCCGCAGACTCCGGATACGGTGCAGCCGGTGCACCCTGCCGTCTCCTGACACTGTCTGCAAAACATATGATAATCTTTCATCTCTGTGAATTCTCCTTTCCTGCGGCAGGTGATTTCTTCCCTGCGATGGCCCTACTATAACAGAAAAGGAAAAGAGATTCTGTTGGAATTACAACAAATCTGTATTTCCGTAGAGAAAAATCACAAATTCCCGGCTGCTGCCATCCGCCGGAGGCATGGCCGTCCGTCCCAGGCAGGCCAGACCTCTGGCATCGTAAAACTGGTAGGTGCAGCTGCTGTCCGTGTACAGAAAAAAACGGCGGCAGCCTTCCTCCTTTAAGTAATCCAGAGCTCTCCGGTACAGCTCCCGCCCTGCTCCCCGGCCCCGCATCTTTGGCCTCACAGCAAAGAGAGTCAGCTCCCCGTCAAACTTCATGCCGGCCTCCTCCGCCTGCCGTCTCAGTCCCAGACATCTGGCCTCATACTCCCGCATCCGGCGGACGCCGGAACTTTCGGAAGATGGGGACGCGCCGTCCGCCTCCTCCCGTTTCTCAGACAAAAACAGGCGGGGAAGTGTCTTCTTCTCCGCCCTGACTGAGATCAGGCCCGCCGCTTTTCCATCTTCCTCCGCCACAAACGCCGCCGTGGACTCTGCCAGGCAGCCCTTCAGGTAATCCAGAGCCATGACGGCCGGATCTTCTCCTCTGCGGCACATACGGCGGAAATTCCAGGTCTCCCCCACAATCTCCGCCAGCGCCGGAATGTCCTCCGGCGCAAAGCTGCGATAAATGATCATACATTCCTCCCTGTGCCTACGGCAGTTTGCTGTACTCCTCGTCCTCCACTACCTCCAGCCATTCATTGGAAGCTCCTTCCGCCGGTCACCAGCAGGATCTGGCCGCCCTTGTGATGAATGTGCCAGTTGTTGCGGCATCCCGGCTCAAAAGTCACGTTGCCTATTCCGACTCTCTCTGTAGTAAGCATCTTCAGATAGCTCTGTCCGATGAAATACTGGGCGAATGCTGTGTTCGGCTCGCCGACCTCAAATACGTTTCCGCCGCCTAAGTCCTGTTTCATTTTCTCTGTATCCATGTGTAATGCCTCCTGTTTGAAATGCAATTTCTTTTTTGTCTGAATTTATTGTATAACTGGAGGAGTCCATAGGCAAATGCTTAGTTTGCATGGTGGAGTATGCCTGGGAAGTATGATTATTTTATCAGCCCATAAATCAATTTCATTTTCTGAATAATCTCTTTCAGCCCCTGGCTTCGTATACCAAACGATTTCAGATCAACCGTTTCCTTCTCCATAGCTGAAAAGAATGTCTCTAAATCCCTTTGAATTGAAGATGGTGGTATCACCTTGGTGTCAGGCGTCAATAAAATACTCAAACGGAATACATCGTTTTTGTGTTTACGGATATTTTTACTGTCAACATGTTCTCCTTGTTCTTTTCGTTCTGTCAGATCCAGCCACGCTTTCGCTTTGAAGGGGATCAGATAGCCCGCATCCAGAATCGGTATATCATTCAGCACGACTTTTCCTTCCTGAAGGAACTGATAATAGTCAGAATCCATCAAAATGGCCGATAAACTGGATATCTCATCATCCAATGGAAGAGGAGTCAAGACTGCATCTTCTGGAAGCTCGATTGCATCGACACGCCCGGAAAATAATTCGATCATATAAGGATAATCCCGGCTGGAAGGCTTTGAAAACCGGTAAAACTGTGGTTCTCCCGTGCTTTTATTCCTGTGTTCATAATCTGCCGCATTTACATACTCCCAAAATCTGCGTCCGAATTCTGGAGTCAGGCTTTCCACGATCAAAACCATATCAATATCTCGTGTTGCCCGAAAATCCAGACCATCCTCGCTCATCAAAAGGTCACATGCGGTTCCGCCAATAATTGTATACTGGTCGGTATACTCCGCAAACCACCGCCGAAAACTTTCTAATCCTGTTACCATGTGCTTACCATATCCTTTCTGTTAATTCTTCCAGACATTGCCGGGTACGTTCATCTTCATCCTCTGCCAGACTCAATGCCAGTGATAAGACATCAACCCTCTCCGTCTGGCTGATATTTCGGGGATCATATTTCCAAATCTGCAGTGCACATTGTCTGTCCGAATCCAACAGACTGCTTGTGTAGGAATCTTTTTTTAAAAATAATTTCAGTGTACCCCAGGTTTGAATAGTCGGCGGATTCAGCATACTCATATCAGAAAGTGCTGAAAGTCCTGCGGAAAACATTTCCGGCTGCACATCCTCCTTAGAAATATATACGGTCTTTCGAACCGGTTGGATCAGATATGGTTGCATCTCCTGATACAGTTCTTTAGGTGTACATTCTGTTACCAGCATTTTCTTTGCCCCAACACCGGTTCCAACTTTTTTTATCAAATTGGTTCTGCACAGCTGATCGGCTGCACGTGTTATTGTCATAGCCGTAACCCCAAACCTTTTGGAAAGAGGTGACAGCAGCATAGGCTCACACCCTCCAAGTATTATGGCAAAAAGTAACTGCTGAGCAGACGGCTGGAATTTATCCGGCATCGCTCCCCTTAACTCTGCATCACATTTTTCCGTGAGCATTGTCCCCAGAAAGGGAAGATATAGCTGTTTTCCAGGTATAACAAATGGTATTCGTGCCTCAATTAATGTCTTGCGCCGCTGACTGGTAAGCCGTGGCATTTCCAGTACTATTGGTAATTCACAGATTTCGCCAATACGTTTTAAGTGCTTTTTTATTGAATTCACAGTATCCAGTTCTTCTTGGGGATGCAAAAACAGACATACTGTTTTTCCGAGTTTTACCTGTTCGAAATAATATTTTTCATTAAGAAAAAAAGGAAGTCTGCTTTGCTGTCTCCATGCCGTGCGAGTCACTGGAATGCCTAAAAGCTCTGTAATATATTCCATACAAACATCACCATTTTAACTCATTTTCATTATTATAACATCATAAAAATTAAATTACAATTTTAACGTTAAATCAATTAAACTTATGGATCAACAGTAACGTTGTCGCATTGAGCAAAAGCTTTATCCATAAATCCAATCTCCAGCAGCTCCTGCGCAATTTCCTTACTCTTCACCCTCATCAGATTATCCTCTTCCTTAGCATTGGACAGCAGATTCACACTGCCATACCAGACAATCTTCTTGTCAATAACAGCAAAATGCTCATGCATTCCCGGCTTTTCCGTCATGGTTACTCCCAACTCCGTCAGTTTTTCTTGCAGTCCTCGCCTGCCCCTGAATGATCTTATCTTTACTGTCCATATTTTTACCTTTCATAAAATCAAGAAAAATATCACGTTGCATTTGTAATTCGATTTTACAGCGGACGCGCTTTTAACTGCCGTATGCACTGTCTGCGCACAAACCAGAAGCACACCGCCTGCATGATGATCGTGGCGATCCATGATCCGGGATAGGAAATAAACAGAAAGTATAGCGATCTGTGATGTGGAAAGAACACATAGATCCACAGGATTCTCGTACCCACGGTTCCGATCACTGATAAAATCATGGGTACGGCTGAATGCCCCATACCTCTCAGCGCACCCGGGATCAGATCCATGATGCCGCACAGGAAATAAGGGACCGTAGTAATGGACAGAATCTCCAGGCCGCATCTGATCACATCCGCATCCGTAGTGTAGATCCGCAGGATCTGAGAGCCAAATACATAAGCTCCCACTCCAAGTATAGCGGCAGCTCCGGCCGACAGGATCATACAATCCACAAGCACTCTGTCCATACGTTTCTGCTTTCCGACACTGTAATTCTGACTGGTAAAACTCATGCATGCCTGGGTAACGGCATTGACCGCTACATACAGGAATCCGAGGATATTATTGGCGGCCGTATAACCCGCCATCGCCGTAGCGCCGAAAGAATTGACCGACGACTGCAGCAGAGCATTGGAAAAGTTGATCACTGTACTCTGGATTCCCGCAGGGATTCCCACCTGGAAGATACGCTTCAGATAGATCCATTTGATAGACAGCTTTGAGAAACGGAGCTGATAACTGCCCTCTGATCTGTGAAGGCACCGCAGAACCAGCACGCAGGAGATAAACTGAGATGTCACCGTACCGATAGCCACGCCTGCCACACCGAGGGGAATCACTATAACCAGAAGCAGATCAAGCGCCACATTGGCCATTCCTGCAAACGCAAGAAAGAGCAGAGGTCTCTTTGTATCTCCCACTGCCCTTAAAATCGCCGCTCCATAATTATAAAGCATAAAAAACGGCATTCCCATAAAATAGATTCTCATGTAAGTCGCAGACTGGCCGATCACATCCGCCGGCGTGTCCATAAGCTGAAGAGCCATTCTTGACGCTCCGGCGCCTACAAATGCCATGATGATACCGCTGATCATGGCCAGAGCGATTGCCGTATGTACCGCCTCCGACATTTCTTTTTCCCTCTGGGCCGCATAATACCGCGCCGCCAGGACATTTGCCCCAAGGGAAATCCCGATGAAAAGATTCGTAAAAATATTGATCAGTGCAGTTGTAGAGCCGACTGCCGCAAGCGCACGGCTGCCGCTGAATCTTCCGACAACAATAATATCCACAGCATTAAACATAAGCTGCAGGATACTGGAAAGCATCAGCGGCAGAGAAAATGATATCAGCTTGTCCATAATCGAACCATTGCACATATCTATTTCATATTTACTTCGTTTCAATATCCAGACCCCCTAAATCGATTTTGCACTGGATATCTTACTCCGTTCTACTTATTTCGTCAATAGCGGTCATCTTTTCCAGAATCTCCGCTATCATCTCCGCCCGGTTAAATGGCACCATAAAATAATATCCGTCCGCCACATCGCCTGATTTTTCCGCGATCTTTACAGCGATACGCACTCCTACAGCCTGTGCTTCTTCCCGGCTCATATCCTTATCATACTGTGCAATAATCTCGTCAGGCACATTTATCCCGGTGATCTCATTTTTCATAAAAAGAGCGTTGCGATAACTGACAAGAGGCATAATCCCGCAGATAATCTTCGTATCGATCCTGCTTTTTATGTATCGGATCCGCTCGATATCCTCATCGGAATAAATCGGCTGGGTCAGGAAAAAAGACGCTCCTGCTTCGCATTTTTTCTGCATCCGTCTGATCTCCGCATCAATATTTTTCCTGCCGTAATTAAGCGCCCCGCCGTAGGCTATGGGGTCATCGGAAAAGTATTCTCTGTTTAACTGTCTCAGATAATTCATCAGTGTCACGGAATGATAATCATACACTGATGTGACGCTTCCTCTTTCGCCCGACGGCACCGGATCGCCTGTCACAACAAGGAAGTTTCGGATACCGTTCATATA
>DVKS01000020.1 GCA_018715905.1 Candidatus Caccovicinus merdipullorum
GACCTTTGAAAATGATTACGAATACACCGGAGTCGGCGGCAATGAGTCTGCAGATGCACTGCGCAACGATGCATCGGAAACGGTTTATGTAAATGTGGCGATCCGGGGTTTCCAGGATACGCTGTGTGCAAACCGGGGTGAACAGTATTATTACAAGTGCCGGATTCTTGGAAATGTAGACTTTATCTACGGAAATGAGCCCAGGGCGTTTTTTGAGGACTGCGATCTGATCTTCCGCTACAGCAGCACAAAGAACAGCGGATACGTGGCTGCACCGAGAACGGCGGCAGAGGCGGAATACGGACTGACGTTTTATAATTGCCGCATCCTGGCGGAGGACGGCTGCTCCGGAGATAAATACCTTCTGGCCAGACCGTGGGGAGCTGATGCCTGCATTGCTTTCCTTGACTGTTATATGGGATCGATCATCAATGCAGAGGCCCCTTACGATGATATGAGCGGAAATTCTTTCATGGCAGCCAGATTTTTCGAATACGGAACCTACGGTCCGGGGTTTGCTATCAACCCTTCCAGAAGGCAGATTTCACCGGCCAGGGCAGATGCCATGCTTCAGCCGGAACTTCTGGGATGGGATCCTTACGATGCAATGTCTCTCCTGGGACAGGATTATATGGGAGATCTTGGAATCGAAGATCCGATGATTCCGGAAGAGCCCGTTGACCCGGAAGATCCGACTGAGCCTGTTGACCCGGAAGATCCGGAGAACCCAACAGATCCCACAGATCCAGAGAATCCGTCGGAGCCGACTGGCCCGGAGGAGCCTGGTCAACCGGAGAACTCTGGTCAACCGGAGAACCCGGAAGAACCTTCGGACCCGGGAACGTCAGAAGGAAATGAAAACCCGGGAAATTCAGGAAACGGAAGTTCCGGAGGCGGCTCCTCATCCGGTGGAGGAAGCAGCCGGACAGATTCCCGAAGTCAGTTGGCCCAGTATTATATAGAAGTCCGCCAGGCACAGGAAGTCCGGGCCGACGCAGTTCTGGTACTTCCTACAGCGCAGGGAGACTGGGCGCAGGCAGCTGATACCACCTGGAGATTTGTGAAAACAGACGGTACACTGGCAAAGAACGAATGGCAGCTGGTAAATAATTTCTGGTATCACTTTGATGGAAACGGTCTTATGCAGAACGGCTGGATTCAGACGCCGGACGGCAGATGGTATTACCTGGATCTTCAGTCAGGAGCCATGAAAACCGGCTGGAATCTGATCAACGGAAAGTGGTATTACCTTGATGCGGTAAATGGACACTGCCTGATTAATACGATTACGCCGGACGGCTATAGGGTGGATTCCACTGGAGCTGCCATATTATAAGCTGGAGAAAAAAATGCCTTTTTTATTATCAGATTCCTTATAAGTGTTGACGGATGTTCCCAAAAATAGTATAGTATTTTATGTAGTATTTACAAAAATAATAGGAGGAATTTACGTTATGAGAAAGAGAGCATTATCGGTCCTTCTGGCAGCTGCCATGTCCGTATCCCTGATTGCATGCGGATCATCGTCTTCCGGAACCACTACCGCAGCAGCAGATTCTGCAGCAGAGACGGGAGCAGAGGCAGCGGACACAACTGCAGCGGAAGCTGAGGAAGAGCAGGCGGAAACCAAGGCAGCCAGCGATATCAAAGTCGGAATGGTTACCGATATCGGCGGCGTAAATGACGGTTCATTTAACCAGTCGGCATGGGAAGGGCTTCAGAGAGCCGGCGAAGATTTTGGCATCGAGGTAAATTACCTGGAGTCTAAGACGGATGCAGACTATGCGCCGAACCTGGAAACTTTCATTGATGAGGACTATGATCTGATCATCGCCGTTGGCTACATGATGGCAGATGCTCTGAGAACAGCGGCTGAGGCAAATCCGGACATGCATTTTGCGATTGTTGATGATACAACCAATTCAGACCTGGATAATGTGACCTGTCTGATGTTCCAGCAGGCCGAAGCGTCTTACCTGGTTGGTATGGTTGCCGGCATGGTGACAGAGTCAAACAAGGTGGGCTTTGTTATCGGTATGACCAATGAGGCCATGAACCAGTTTGGATACGGATACTGCGCAGGCGTTCTGGATTCCAATCCGGATGCAGAGATTCTGCAGTATAATGTAAATTCGTTCGGTGATGCAGCAGGCGGAAAGAGCGCAGCTACCAGCATGATCGCAGACGGCGCAGACATTATCTTCCACGCAGCAGGCGGAACCGGACTTGGCGTAATCGAGAGCTGCAAGGAGAACGGAATCTGGGCCATCGGCGTAGACAGCGACCAGAGTTATCTTGCTCCTGAGTCCATTCTGACTTCTGCTATGAAGCGTGTGGACAATGCTACCTATGAGATTTCCAAGGCATGTGTTGATGGAAACTTGGAGAGCGGCATTGTTACCTACGATTTAAAGAGCGAGGGCGTTGATATTGCTCCTACCACAGATAACCTTCCGGAAGAAGTTCTGACGGCAGTGGAAGAGGTTAAGGAGAAGATCAAATCCGGAGAGCTTACCGTCCCAGGCGATAAGGAGTCCTTTGAGGCCGCTTACGGTGATGTATACACCTTGGATTAATATTCAGAATAACGATTATCAGATTTAATCAAAAACGGACAGTTCCCGGATGATGGAACTGTCCGGACTGCAGGGAGGATGCCGGGAAACGAGGATTCATGGACAGGTATCCTCCTTCTGTTGTGAAAGGCCTGAATTGACGGATGCAGGCCGGAGAAACCTCCGGCTTTTGTCCGTGAACTCAGTTCTTTTGCTTTTTGCAAATCACTACGGAGAAAGGATGAGAAGGATGAGAGACATATCAATGGAAAGGGTAAATAATACCAGGCAGGAGATTTTGAATATCATCAAAAGCCCCACACTTACCCATGAGCAGAAGATTGCAAATATGGCAATTCAGGCAGACTCACTGCTGGAGGTTCTGGATGTTCCAGAAGGGCTGGATGAACTTCTGAATGTTCCGGATGAGGAGAAATGTTTTTGTGATCTGTACGAAGGCCATGCACCTGTCCGGCCCCGCTACATTATTCCGGATTACGGCAAATTTATGCGGGAGGGAAGTGCGTTTCTGCAGCTTCCGCCGCCAAAGGATATTTTTGAGGCTCTGAATTCGCTTCTGATTTTTTATAAACATGTTCCCAGCGTTACGAATTTCCCGGTGTACCTGGGTGCACTGGATGAACTTTTGGAGCCTTTTATGGATGATGTGGATGAAGCCACTGCCAAGAAGCTGATCCGTCTTTTCCTGATCCATGTGGACCGGACGGTGCTGGATTCTTTTTCCCATGCCAATATTGGGCCGAAGGCTACCAGGGCCGGCCGTCTGATTCTGGAGGCAGAGGCAGAACTGGAGCAGGCGGTTCCGAACCTGACGTTAAAGTATCAGGAGGGGGTAACGCCGGATGATTTTGCTCTGGAAGCGGTAAATACAGCTCTCCACAGCGCAAAGCCCAGTTTTGCAAACCATGCCATGTTTAAAAGCGAGCTGGGAGAGAATTATGTGATCGCCAGCTGCTATAACGGCCTTTTGCTGGGCGGCGGATCCTATACCCTCTGCCGTCTGATGTTAGGCACCATTGCGAGAAAATCCAAAAATCTTGCTGATTTTAAAGAGCGGATGCTTCCTCATGTGATGGATGTGATGGCAAAGTATATGGATGCCAGAATTAAGTTTGAGGTGGAAGAGAGCGGATTCTTTGAAAATCATTTTCTGGCAAAGGAAGGATTTATTCATCGCGACCGTTTTACTGCCATGTTCGGCCTGGTAGGTCTGGCAGAATGTGTCAACACGCTCCTTGAAAAAGAAGGGATTCCGGGCCGATACGGTCATGATAAGAATGCGGACGATCTGGGTGTGGAGATCATGGAGCAGATCCGCGCCTTTAATGAGTCCCATGTGAATCCTTACTGCGAAGCTACCGGAGGTCATTTCCTGCTTCATGGCCAGGTGGGCATTGCCCAGGATCACGGCGTGACGCCGGGGACCCGGATTCCCATCGGCGAGGAGCCGGATGAACTGATTGATGAACTTCTCCACTGCAGCCGGTTCCATAAATATTTTCCATCAGGAATGGGGGATATTATTCCTATTGATGTGACGGTCCATCAGAATCCGGCTTATGTTCTGGATATTGTAAAGGGATCATTCCGGAAGGATCTGCGTTACCTTTCCTTCTTCTCCAGTGACAGCGATGTGATCCGGGTAACCGGCTATCTGGTGAAGAAGTCGGAGATGGCAAAGTTAGACGCCGGACAGAATGTGCTTCAGGATACGACCCAGCTGGGCCTGGGAGCCTCAAAGAACGGAAAGATTCTGGAAAGAAGAGTACGCTAAGACAGATAGGAGGAACTTTCGTGGGAAAGGTAAGCCATGTGGATGAGAAAACCATAGCGATCCAGATGAAGGACATCGTAAAAAAATTCGGCGATTTCACAGCCAATGACCATATCAATCTGACGGTCCATAAAGGCGAGGTCCATGCCATTCTGGGTGAGAACGGCGCGGGGAAGAGTACGCTGATGAACGTGCTTTACGGTCTGTACCGGCCCACTTCGGGCGAAATTTTCGTAGGGGGAAAGAAAGTTGCCATTGACAGTCCCAAAAAGGCCATTGAAATGGGAATCGGTATGGTCCATCAGCACTTTATGCTGGTGCCGCCGTATACGGTAACAGAAAATATTATTCTTGGCATGGAGCCCAGAAAAGGTCTGGTGGTTGATTTAAAGGAGGCCAGAAAGCGGGTTCAGGAGATTTCTGAGCGGTACAACATGCAGGTAGATCCGGATGCCAAGATCGAGGACATCTCCGTAGGCATGCAGCAGAGAGCGGAGATCTTAAAGGTGCTTTACCGGGGCGCGGATATCCTGATTCTGGATGAGCCCACCGCTTCCCTGACTCCCCAGGAGATTCAGGAGCTGATTGAGATCATCGGACATCTGACGGAGGACGGAAAGTCGGTGATTCTGATCACCCATAAGCTCAAGGAGATCAAGGCCAGCGCCGATTACTGCACCATCATCCGCCAGGGAAAATACATCCGCACAGTCAAGGTCGATGACGTGGACGAGCATGAACTGGCATCTATGATGGTGGGCCGCGATGTGGAGTTTGTGGTAGATAAAAAGCCATTGACGCCTGGAGATGTAGTGCTTTCGGTAAAGGATCTTCACGGAAGGGATTACCGTGATGTGGAGATCTTAAAAGGACTTGACCTTACGGTGCGCCGCGGTGAGATCGTAGGTCTGGCCGGCGTTGACGGAAACGGACAGACGGA
>DVKS01000021.1 GCA_018715905.1 Candidatus Caccovicinus merdipullorum
GATATGGCTCAATTGGCAGAGCAGCTGATTTGTAATCAGCAGGTTATCGGTTCGAGTCCGATTATCGGCTTTATGGACCTTTAGCTCAGTTGGTTAGAGCAACCGGCTCATAACCGGTCGGTCCTGGGTTCAAGTCCCCGAAGGTCCACTCTTTCAGCAAGTGCTGGAGTATTAAATATATCCTTTATATTATCTGGCCCGGTGGCTCAGTTGGTTAGAGCGCCGCCCTGTCACGGCGGAGGTCGACGGTTCGAACCCGTTCCGGGTCGCTGACATTGAAAAATGTCGCAAAAACATATCTGCATCGTAATTGAGATTGGGGTCTTAGCTCAGCTGGGAGAGCATCTGCCTTACAAGCAGAGGGTCACAGGTTCGAGCCCTGTAGGCCCCATTTGCAGGAAACTGCGATGCATGCCGGCGTGGCGGAACTGGCAGACGCACAGGACTTAAAATCCTGCGGGACTTACATCCCGTACCGGTTCGATTCCGGTCGCCGGCACTAAGAGAGAATTTCTTATTGAGATAAGAGATTCTCTTTTTTTGCATAGGAATAAAATTCAAAAAGCATTTTCAGGAGGAAAGTGATGCGAATCAGGAGAGAATCTCTTCGGCTGTACGGTGTGACAGATCGAAGCTGGTTAAATGGGGAACGGCTGTATGATCAGGTGGAGAAAGCGCTGAAAGGCGGGGTTACTATGATCCAGCTGAGAGAAAAGAATATGGACAGGGAGAGTTTCATTGAAGAAGCAAAAGAGATCGGCGCTTTATGCCGCCGGTACGGAGCTCTGTTTTTGATCAATGATCAGGTGGAGATTGCCAGGCTTGTGGATGCAGATGGAGTACACGTGGGACAGGGAGATATGAATCCACGGGAAGCCAGGGCGATCTTAGGAGAGGATAAAATTATCGGTGTTACGGCAAGGACTCTGGAGCAGGGCCTTAAGGCCCAGGAAGATGGGGCAGATTACCTTGGAGTGGGAGCGGTATTTCCAACCAGCACCAAGAAGGACACTTCTCCGGTCAGCAGAGAGCTGCTGAAGGAAATCTGCAGCAGCGTTTCGATTCCTGTGGTGGCAATTGGAGGGATTAACCAGGAAAATATCCTTCAGCTTGCCGGCTGCGGTTTAAGCGGAGCTGCGGTGGTCAGCTCGATCTTTGCTCAAGCTGACATAGAACGTGCAGCGTCCAATCTGCGCTGTCTGGCAGACAAAATTGTACAGGAGGAAGGTGCAATGAAAACTGCATTGACGATCGCCGGAAGTGATTCCAGCGGAGGAGCCGGCATACAGGCGGATTTAAAGACGATGACAGCCCTTGGCGTTTATGGAATGAGCGCGATTACGGCCCTTACTGCCCAGAATACCACAGGGGTAGCGGGAATTCAGGAGACTACCCCGGAATTTCTGGGGCTGCAGCTGGACTGTATTTTTACGGATATTTTTCCCGATGCGGTGAAAATCGGCATGGTTTCTTCATCGGGACTGATTCAGGTGATCGGAGAGAAACTTAGGGAATATAAGGCAGAGAATATTGTAGTAGATCCGGTTATGGTGGCCACCAGCGGTGCCAGACTGATGGAAGATTCGGCGGTCCAGGTGATGAAGGAAACGCTGTTTCCCATTGCTTCAGTGCTGACTCCCAATATACCGGAGGCACAGGTTTTAGCAGGAGTGGAGATTAATTCGCCGGCAGATATGGAGAAGGCGGCAAGACTGATCGGAGAGGCTTATGGCTGCGCCGTGCTTTGCAAAGGCGGGCATCAGCAGAATGATGCCAATGATGTGCTGTATCATGACGGGAAAATTCAGTGGTTTTACGGAAAGCGTGTGGAAAACCCCAACACTCATGGAACCGGCTGCACCCTTTCCAGCGCCATTGCGTCGAATCTGGCAAAAGGCCTTAAGCTGGAGGATGCAGTGGCCGGGGCCAAGGAATATCTGTCCGGCGCCCTTGCCTATGGGCTGGATCTGGGAAAAGGGCAGGGACCTATGAATCACGCTTACCGGATTCCCTGAGATTTTTAGACAGCCAGAGCTTCAGGCGGTCCAGCATGAGGCCGGCAAGTGCCGGCAGATAGGTGCCGGCAGCGGCATAAAGGGGCCATAGAACTGTGCTGTAAGCCTGAGGAAATGCTGAGTAGATTTCCGAACTATCGCCCAGTAAGATTCTGCCGTACAGCAGATCTAAAATTTTAAAGAATAGGAAGTGAAGGCACATAATGTCAAATGAGTACCTTCCAAATAGTGAGAAAAGTCCGCCGGCCAGGCGGCTTTTTTCAATTATGGAAGCCAGCCACATGCAGCAGTAAATGCCAAGAATGGCCAGAAGGTAATATTCCCATCCGTTTCCGATCCGGCCCAGGGAAAGATCAATGTAAAGATTACGGGAGCGGATCCAGACCGCAAGGATTGCGGCGCAGGGGATGGCCATGTACCATTTTAAAAATTGCCGATAGTAAGGACAGCTTTCTTTCAGCAGCCAGCCGATGCCGAAAAATGGCTGAATCAGGAGAGCCAGATGAAACTGATAGGACAGCTGCAGATTGCGGAAAACGAAAAACATACCGCAGACTCCCCAAAAAAAACTTACTGCGGCAGTCAGGCGGGTAAGAAAAGTCTGCCGGCTGGATACACGCAGTTTCAGAAAAACTGCCACATGGCTGCAGAGCCAGACGGTACCGCCGAAAACACCGCAGGAAAGGACCCAGAGGGGAATGAACCACATGGCTCCGCCCATATATTCTGCACCTTGGAAGGTGACACTGTTTCCTATGTACATAAGCATCTGGCTGCGGCTGTAGTAAACGGAAGGTGGATTGATTCCCATGTCTTCAAAAAAGTTATGGCATAAGATGAATATGGTCATATAAAACATGTATTTGGGCCATGAACTTTTCAGCTTGGCGGCTATGTGCCCGAACGGATCTGTGCCGTATTTTTTATAATTATATAAAAATCCGGATACGAAAAAAAAGATGGCCAGATGATAGGCGTAGACATAGGGAATCGCAGGTCCCCAGCTGTGGCCGATGACAATGGACAAAATTCCCAGTCCGCGTACCACATCCCAGAATTTTGAACGAGAGGTATTGGCGGAATAATTCAATGCTTTGTCTCCTGTTTGTGAATTTGGCCGGATTTTTCAAAAGATGGCAGTGTTTCAAAACTGCGGAAATCCCGACACAAAATTATTATAACATGTTTTTGGGGGAGACGATATGAAAATTTACATAGATTTTACGTAAGGAGAATTTACTGCCGGACCGCGAAGACTGCTTTGCGGAGAAATAAGAAAAATCCGCCGGGATATACAGCTGGAAAAGCCGTATCCCAGGCGGATTTTTATGTGATAAGTCCGACAGGCAGATATTAATAGAGACGGAGCCCATTGGCATTTACATAATGGCCGTCAGGGGTAAATGTGCCGGTCCAGAGTGCTCCGCTGGAGGGATCCAGATAATACCATCCGCCGTCCAGAAGATTCCAGCCTGTGGCCATCACGCCGCTGTTGGAGAAGTAATACCAGTATGGTCCGATCTTCTGCCATCCTGTAGTCATGGCGCAGTCCTCGCCGCAGTAATACCAGGCGCCGTTCAGCTGGAACCAGCCGGTGAGAACATATCCCTGGTCATTAAAATAATACCATTTATCATCGATAACCTGCCAGGAACTGAATGGCCAGCCGCCGTTATTGTAGCGGTACCACCATCCGGTATCATCCTGGATCCACTGGCCGAGAGCGGTGCTTCCCGGGCCGTATTGAGAATCGGTGGTGTCATAATAGCCGGGGCCGGAGTAGTAGGCAGAATTTCCGGAACCGCTGTCATCGGTATATCCCCGGTTGTCGCTGGCCTCATCGCTGTCGATGTAAAGCTTAGGGGAGTGGTCAGACCAGAGCTGACCGGTATCGAAGTCGGCATCCACCGGCCGGACCCGGAAGCTGTAGTTTCCGCTTCTGGTCAGATAGCTGGTGAAATCATATTCTCCGTCATCACTCCGCTTGGTAGTTACGATGGAGGTGCTGGTGCCGCTGCTGTTCCAGCGGTACAGGCGGATTTCGTAATAGTCTGTGGAATACACCATGTTCCAGGTAGCGGTGTAATCATCCCAGGCCAGATTATAATCTTCGCTGGAAGAGGTTCCCTCTCCAGTGACACGGTCCAGGTAGATATCAAGCTCCATATAAGAGCCGTCATCCATAATATTTGCATCAGAGTACGTGGCTCCAAAGCCGCTTAGAGAGAAGTGACTTTCGCTGGTATAAGAAAAACGGTATCCTTCATCGGCATACAGCTCGATGCGGATTCTGGGACGTTCGTTTTTCTGCCAGATGTCATGGTCATTTAAAAAGTAGGCATTCTCTACATAATAACCTTCACCGCTGCTGGTTACGGTTACATCGCCGATGCTTTCTCCCGCTTCCAGCGTGCCGGCATCGGTTACCGTAACGGAAACCGTATCAATCCGCGTATCAGCCAGGGCGGAAACGGTGAAGGCAGACATCAGAAAACAGAGAATGACGGCTTTCAGCAGTTTCATTTTCATAACAGTCCTCCCATCTGTCTGGATATTCTTTGTGGATGCCGGAAACATAATCGGTGTCCCAGACATCATTTTGTATAATTTAAGGCGGCATATGCATCCAGCATTCCGCCGGATACTGTTTTTCCTGCAAGACTTTCCATGGGCTTTGCCGATGATAAGATTGCCGTTTTAACATCAGCCAGGGACAAATCCGTGCGGAAGGAATAAATCATGGCAGCAGTACCGGTGACCATTGGGGCTGCCATGGATGTGCCGCTCATGAAAGCGTACCCGCCTCCGGGGGCTGTGCTTAAAATATAAGATCCCGGAGCTGCAATATCTACCGTCCCGGCTCCGTAATTGGAACTGGCAGCCAGCTCTCCGTCAAACATCAGGCTGGCAACGGAAATCACATTGTCATAGGGCAGAGACGCAGGATAAATGGGGGAGGCATCGGTATCATAGCCCTGTCCCCTGGCATCGCCGTTTCCGCATGCAATGACAAAAAGCATGCCGGAATCACGGATGGCTGCAGCCAGCTCTTCGTTATAAGCAGAAGTTCCCAGACTTAAATTGCAGATGGATGCGCCGTTTGCTTCTGCGTATCGGATGGCCTGGATGACGGATTCGGGAGAACCGATTCCTAAAGGACCGCCCAGTGCTTTTACGCTCATCAGCTTTACGTATTGGTTATCGGTGATGCCGGCCACACCTCCGCTGCCGCGAGATGCTGCAATGGTGCCGGCTGTATGGGTGCCGTGGCTGTCTTCTGTACCGCTGTAGAGTGTGGCGCTTCCTGTATAAAAATTCCAGCCGTGTATGTCATCGATATAGCCGTTTCCGTCATTGTCGATGCCGTCGCCGGGAATCTCGCCAGGGTTCGTCCACATGGCATCCTGAAGTTCCGGGTGGCTGTAATCAATGCCGGTGTCAATAATAGCTACCGTTACCTGTCTTCTGGAACTTTCGGTATCGGCATCATACTGCTTCCAGGCAGGAAGAATATTAATATCCACGCCGGATTCTGCCTGGATAACGGTAGACTGGTATTCGATCATACCGGGACCAAGATCCGGAAGGGAGATGGAAGCAGAACGGCCTTTTCTTGCGCCGTACACGGAATCCAGAGAACGAAAACTGGCTGTCATCTGAACCAGCTGAAACTCGCCGTCATTTTTCAGGCCCCACTGGTAGGTGGCATAGCTGTCTCCTAAAGACAGGTTATCCATACCAGGACCAATGGACTGGGTCCTTAACTGCGGGATGGATGCGGTGAAGACGGACTGTTCTGCAGCTGCAGCGGCAAATGGGCATGCCGCAGCCATGGAAAATGCCAGGACAACGGCAGTCATCTGTCTGCAAAACGGGATATGCCGCCTGTCCGGCGGCGGACTTTTGCTGTAAAATTTCATGAAAGATACTCCTGTCATACCAGATGCTGTGACAAATGTTCACTTAAATTCAGTATAACATATACCTTACCGGAAAAATTTGAAAATTATGTGAAGAATTTCTTACAAAGACAAAACAGCAGCGAAAGGAAAGTGACTGTACAAGAAATGAAAAATTTTTTATAATGTGGGAAAAGGAGAAAATAAGTGAGGCTGCGGAGGAGGAAATGCGATGCAGGGAGAATTTATCATAAAAATCAGAGCAACCTATAATCAGATGACGAAAGCAGAGAAGAAGGTGGCGGATTATATTCTCAGGGATCCCAGGGGAATGCTGTTTTTGTCAATTACAGAACTGGCAGAGGCCTGCAGCGTAGGGGAGACCAGTGTTTTCCGGTTCTGCAAAACCATGGGTGCGAAGGGGTATCAGGAATTTAAGATGATGCTTTCGCTGAGTCTTCATGAAGGAGCCGACCGGCTGGAGCAGTTTACAGGGAGCAATCTTTCTCTGGAGGATTCCTTTGGCGATCTGGTGAAAAAGGTACTGCGGACCAACATCAACGCCATCGAAGAGACCGGTTCCCTTCTTAATGAGGATGATGTGGAGAGGACAGTTTCCATGATCCACGAGGCAGAAAGGGTATATTTTTTTGGCGTGGGAGCCAGCATGCTGACGGCCATGAAGGCCATGAACAAATTCATGCGGATCGAGAGCAAGATGTTCTGCATTCAGGACAGCCATATGCAGGTGATGGCTGCGGCTTCCATGTCTCATAAAGATGTGGCGGTGCTGTTTTCTTATTCCGGGGAGACAAAGGATACCATCTATGTGGCCCAGGTGGCCAAAAAAGCGGGGGCGGGGATCATCTGCATTACCCGGTCTGCAAAATCCCCGTTAAGTGCCTGTTCCGATGTGACGCTTTTGTGCGGCGCCAATGAGGGGCCGCTTCAAGGCGGCTCTACATCGGCGGAGATCAGCCAGCTTTTCCTGGTAGATGTGATTTATACCGAATACTACCGCAGATTTTTTGAACACTGCAGCCAGAATAATCAGAAGGTCAGCATCGCGGTGTCGGAGAAACTTTATTAAAAGTTTCCTTAAAAATCGCGGGTTTCATACACCCGGTGCCATTCTTTGGTGCCGGGTGTTTTTTCGGTAAGACATTGATTCTGCCGCAGAAATTTTACCAGTTCATAACAGCTTATCCAGATTTCATTGTTTCCCTCCTTCTGGGACTCATCAAAGATCAGCTGCAGTCCGAAGTGAAGGTGGGGTTCCTTGATGTTGTTGGTATTTTCCTGGGTGCTGTAGCCTGTGCGGCCCAGATATCCGATCACATCGCCGGCGCGGACGGTGGAGCCCACGGCAAGGGTGGACTGGTAGGGATAGTTTTTGCGCAGATGCGCATAGTAGTAATATCGCTTTTTATCGAAAGAACGGATGCCGATGCGCCAGCCGCCGTACTGGTTCCAGCCCAGTGCCTCTACAGTGCCGGATTCCACTGCAATAATAGGTGTTCCTACCTGCCCCATCATATCATGGCCCAGATGAAGGCGGCGGTAGCCATAGTCTCTTGCAGCGCCGAAGTCATCGTAATCGGAGTAGGGGAAACCTTTGGCGATGGGGGAGAAGCCCTTCAGGCCGTATTTGGTGACCCATACGGTTTCCGGATCTGTCTCTTTGGCAGTCGCAGGCACTGACTCAGAAAGCCAGTCCTGGGGCGGGGCCTGGCTGGCGGGAATTTCTTCTTCGTAGATGCCCACAAGGCCGCCGAGAACTGCACCGTAAGCTTCCAGATAATAATCATAATATTTCATGTTTTCTGTAAGTTCTTCCATGGAGGCGCCGGCAAGAAGCTTTTCTGAAAGTCCGGTGAGATCAGAAGACTGATAACGGGAAAAGTCGCCGCCGTAGCGCGCACCCAGATATGCCAGAAGCTGGATCCAGTCTAAATGGATGTCCGACTGACAGGTGTCCACATCCAGGCGGAAAGCCTGGGTCATAGCTTCGCTGGTTACGGAAAAGTCTACCCATTTGATGAAGGTGCGCTCTTCATTGCCCTGGCCGGCAGAGGTATAAAGTGTATTTTTGGTGCCGGAAAAAAGCGGTGCGTGTTCCAGATAATTGGACAGGAAAGAAAGGCTGAGGATCGCAAGAAGGACCGCTTCCACATAAATAATGAGCCCCAAGGAGCCGGATGTATTTTCTTCTGTGCTGTCAGAGTCTGTGTCGGGGGAAGAAAAATGGCGAAAAGAAAACATAAAAGGGCTCCTTTCATGGCTTGCTGGAGCCATTATATGAAGGAGCCCGGGGGAATATTCCGTTTATAAAGAAAGGGAAGGATTACAGGGCAAGAATTTCACCGTCATCCGGAACCAGGAGATTGCCGGAATAAAAGGTGCGGCCCTCTTCGGTGTAGCGTTTTTTCCGTTCTGCCAGATTGGAATCTTCCGTGTGCCACAGGATCAGATTGGGGATCTGCAGGCGTTCTGCCAGCTGACAGGCTTCTTTTACGGTGCTGTGGTGCTTCTCGTAAGGAGAGAAGAGGTCACGGTCTTCATAGAGGCAGAAGGCCTCGCAGAGGAGCCACTGGCTGCCGGATACGTATTTTTCGCAGAGCGGATTATAAGGCTCGTCGCCGGTACAGGTAAGCTTCTTTCCGTTCTTCAGATCCATGGTGAATCCGAACTGCTTTGCCTTGGTAGAATGAATATCAAAGAAGGTTACGCGGCATCCTAAGATGGACAGAGTCTGGCCGTCTTCAACGGGAATCAGCTGAATGGGGCCGCCGATCAGCTTCTGGATCTTTTTCTGGGTAGTGAGGCTGCAGAGGGTGGTGATGGTGTTTGTCAGGTCCGGGTGGCAGTAGATGGAAAGGGTTCCCTCATATTTGCCGGCCAGGATTTTCTGACCGATCATCCGGATCATCCAGACCACTCCCAGGATATGATCGGTATGCTCGTGGGTGACAAAAAGGTGGTGGATCGAACTAAGGGGCACTTCCATCCGTTCCAGAATGCCTAAAATACCGTTTCCGCCGCCGGCATCCACCATAAAATATTCATCATCCTCCCGGATGGCAAAACAGGTATTGTAGCAGCGGGAAACCGCCGCATTTCCGGTTCCGAATACATAAAGCTGTTCCATAAAGAAAACCTCCGATTGCTTCCAATTTAAGAAAACCAATGTTATAATAGCTGCAGAGCAGCGCGCGGGCAGTTTCCCGGCGCGAAGAATAAGACTTCGCCCAGAGCACTTATCCTGCAGACCTATGGTACTACAAAATGAAAGAAAAGACAATGGAACGGCGGGAAAAAGGGATTTGGGGCGTTTCGTATGAGGGAGGAATTATGCGGGATTACGATTATTTACGGCTTTTATCCAGGGAATACCCTACGGTCCGTTCTGCCTGCAGCGAGATCATCAATCTCCGGGCCATCATGGGCCTGCCCAAGGGGACAGAATATTTTTTCAGCGACCTTCACGGAGAATATGAAGCATTTATTCATCTTCTGAAAAGTGCTTCCGGTATTATTCGTGAAAAGATCCGGGAGACTTTCGGCTATATCATACCGGAGGAGGCCCAGGTGGAACTGGCCAATCTGATCTATTATCCGGAGAGGGCTCTGGCCAAGATGACGCTGGAGGGGCATAATACGGAGGACTGGCAGCGGGTGACCATATACCGTCTGGTGCGGATCTGCAAGGAGGTTTCTTCGAAGTACAGCCGTTCCAAGGTGAGAAAAAAGATGCCCCAGGAATTTGCCTATGCCATTGACGAGCTGCTTCATGTGGATTATAATGACGAAAACAAAAAAGTTTATTACAGCGAGATCATTCAGACCATACTGGATGTTGAGATTGCTGATAAATTCATCATTGCTCTCTGCAAACTGATTCAGAATCTGACTATTGACAGTCTGCATATCATCGGGGATATTTTTGACCGGGGCCCCCGGGCTGATATTATCATGAATGAACTGATGCAGTTTCACGATGTGGATATTCAGTGGGGAAATCATGATATTTCCTGGATGGGAGCGGCCACCGGGAATTTGGCCTGTATCTGTGTGGTGCTGCGGATTGCCATCAGTTATAACAGTTTTGATGTGCTGGAGGATGGATACGGCATTAACCTTCGCCCGCTGTCCATGTTTGCGGCAAATGTTTACCGGGACGATCCCTGTGAGCGCTTCCAGCCCAGGATCCTGGATGAAAATATTTATGACGCCGTGGATCCCGGTCTGGCGGCAAAGATGCACAAGGCCATAGCTGTTATGCAGTTTAAGGTGCAGGAACAGATCATAAAGCGGCATCCGGATTATCGGATGGAAGACCGTCTGATGCTGGAAAATATCGATTATGCCAGGGGCGTGATAAAGATCGGTGATAAGGAATACCCCATGCTGGATACCAATTTCCCCACCATTGATCCTAAGAATCCGCTGAAGCTTACGTCTCAGGAGGAGGAGCTCCTTCATACCCTGGCTCTCTCCTTTAAGCACAGTGAGCTTCTCCACAGGCATATTCGTTTTCTGTATTCCCATGGAAGCATGTACAAATGCTATAATTCCAACCTTCTTTACCATGGCTGCATCCCCATGAAGAAAGATGGAAGCTTTGAGGAGATGGTGATCGATGGAGAAGGGTATTCCGGGAAGGCGCTGCTGGACTTTATCGACCAGAGGGTGCGGAAGGCGTATTTCCTTCCGGATTCCGACCCGGACAAGGAAAAATGCCGGGATTTCATGTGGTATCTCTGGTGCGGGGCCAAGTCGCCGGTGTTCGGAAAGGACAGGATGGCCACTTTTGAAAATTATTTTATAGAAGATAAGACGACCCACAAGGAGACGATGAATCCGTACTATAAGCTGAGCCAGCAGGTGGAGTACTGCGACCGGATCCTGGAGGAATTCGGTCTTCCCACGGAAGGTTCTCATATTATCAACGGTCATGTGCCGGTTAAGATCAAAGACGGAGAGACGCCGGTAAAGGCAGAGGGAAAGCTGTATGTTATTGACGGCGGCCTGTCCAAGGCCTACCAGTCTAAGACCGGAATTGCCGGATATACCCTGATCTATAATTCCCACCACCTGGCTCTGGCAGAGCACAAGCCTTTTGATCCTACCAGGGAGAATACGCCCAGGGTTTCCATTGTAGAGAAGATGCCAAGACGAATCATGGTAGGAGATACGGATAAAGGAGAAGAACTTACGGAGCGGATCGAGGATCTGAAGGAACTGGTAAATGCTTACCGCGAGGGCGTTCTGAAAGAAAGGATACTGTAACAGATGGATAAAAAAGAATTTTTGGAAAAGCTTGCCATGGCCCTTGCCGGGCAGGTATCCAGAAGGGTGATTGAGGAGAACATTGCCTATTATGACCAGTACATTTCCGATGAGATGCGCAGGGGAAAGACGGTAAGTCAGGTTCTGGAAGAACTGGGGGATCCGAGGCTGATTGCCCGGTCCATTATTGAAGCCAACGGCGGCGGCAATGAGATGGCCGGCGTTTATGAAGACAGCGACAGCGGAGAGGAGACGCGGTATGAGCAGGAGGAGCAGGAACCGTATTTCCAGGAAGAGAGTCACCGCAGCTTCCACACATTTCATTTTAACGGATTCTGGTTCACGCTGATTGCTTTGCTGATCTTTTTTGCGCTGATCTGGCTGGTAGGAACGATCATTGGCGGAATCTTTATGCTTCTTGGTCCGGTGCTTCTGCCGATTCTGGTGATCTGGATGATCTACTGGCTGATAAAGGGACCGCGCAGATAAAGAAAATACATCAGAAGTATGCTTCGGCGGGACATAAAGCCTGGTATCCAGCTCGGATTCCAGGTTTTTTAATTGCTGGCTTAAGGCCTGCCGCTGATCGCGATCCTTGTGGTCAGCCTGATTATCAGCGCCAATATCTTTTATCCCATTGTATAAGGAGGAAACGTGATGAGATACACCATTGATCCGGGCAGAAAGCGCCCGAGCGTAAACTTTATTGACAGCATTGTCTATTCCAGAAGGCCGGATCTGGAGGGCAATATGCTGGATCTGGAAATGTCCATTATGCTGCAGAACGGAAACAGTGAAATGCGGATGGCCGCCGGCTGCGAAGGGGAGGACCGGAAAAAGTACTTAAAGCCCGCCATTCTCTGGGTTCCCGGAGGCGGATACCGGGGCGCCGACAAAAATCTGATGACCGCTGAATGCGAATATCTGGTGGAAGAAGGATATGTGGTTGCTTCCATATATTACCGCAGCAGCGCCCAGGCCAAATGGCCGGAGCAGATCAAGGATGTGAAGACTGCCATTCGTTTTCTCCGCGCCAACGCGGAAAAATATGAGATCGACCCTGACCGCATCGGCGTTATGGGAAGGTCTGCCGGGGGCCATTTAAGCGCCATGGCCGGCATGAACGCGGAAGGCTTTGATACGGAAGAATGGGCCGGATTTTCCTCGGACGTACAGGCAGCCTATGATATGTTCGGGCCGGTGGACTTTGTGGAGCTGATGGAAGCGGATGAAATCGCCATGAAGGATCCCAACCATCGCTGGAAAACCGTTGAGGACACCCACGCCGGAGCCATTATGGGCGGCGATCCGGCCACCATGAAAGAACGGGCAAAAGCAGCCTGTGTAAAATACTACATTTCTCCTAAAATGGCCCCCATCCTGATCATGCACGGTGACGCGGATCCTCTGGTTCCCACCTCCATCAGCGAGGAATTTTACCAGCAGATCTGCGACGCCGGACTGGAAGAACGTGCAGATTTGTATCTCTTAAAGCATGCCGGCCACGGCACACCGGAATTTTTCCAGCCGGAGACGAAAAAAATTGTGGTGGAGTTTTTTGATCGCTATCTGAAGTCAAAAACCCCGCAGTAGGCTGCGGATTTTTTACGAAGTATCCGACAAGACGCGGAGGAGATGGGAAAAAGCCTGTCTGCAAAAAAGGACTTGACGCAGGTTAGTAAAATGAGTATAATACAAACGTAACATTAGTTAACAATTTTGAAATAATTATAGCAAAAAAGTCATAGATTTTGTGACGCAAAGTTAGGAGAACATCATTATGCATCATTGCTGGAAAAAGGCAGTCGGAATTCTTTGCTGCTGCGGAATCATGGCAGGTTTGTCCATCACCTCATATGCGGACAACTTTGACCAGGTTCAGCTTGTAGAGGCTAAGGAGTCTGCGGGGGCGGAGTACATGGAACTGGAAGCAGAGCCTCAGGAAAATGAGACTTCCGGAGGAATCATTCAGGCTAAGGTTTATGACCGGACTGCAGAAACCATCGCTTCCGAAGAGGCGGCGAAAGAAGCAAAGGCGAAGGCAGAAGCTGAGGCACAGGCAGCGGCGGCGGCAGCACAGGCAGCAGCACAAGCCCAGGCTCAGGCTGAGACAAGTCTCCGGCAGCAGGTGGTGAATTACGCTCTTAGCTTTGTGGGAGGTCCTTACCGCTACGGCGGAAGCGATCCCCGTACGGGAGTGGACTGTTCCGGATTTACCCGTTATGTGATGAGCAATGCTGCAGGCGTGCAGCTGTCCCGTTCTTCCAAGAGTCAGGCTAATGAAGGTGTTTCTATCAGCGCGGAGCAGATGCAGCCCGGTGATCTGATCTTTTACGGGGGAAGCGGCGGAATCAATCACGTGGCCCTGTACATTGGAGCAGGAAAAATTGTACATGCTTCTACATACAGCACGGGGATTAAGGTTTCGAACTGGAACTACCGGACTCCCACAAAAATTGTAAATGTTCTTGGATAAAGACCTGTATTTGTAAAAAGGATAAAGGATAAAAAGCAGCGGCCGGTCCCGGCAGAACGATTAGGGACCGGCCGCTGCTTTTTATCACGGGAAACGCCATTCTTTAAGACAAAAAACAGAATAAAAAACGTTCCATAGGGAAAATACGGCGGAAAAAAGCCGGACAGGGGAGCTGTCCGGCTTTTTTGAGGGGAGTATAAATAATTAATAAGGGTAGGAAAAATCATTTTAAGGGAAACGATTCTTCCGCATCCTAATTATATAATATGAATTCTGAAAAATCAACAGGATTGCGGAAACTTACTGCATTCTGTTAGAAAAAATTTATTATTTTGTTAGTTTCCTGTTAGCGGAACCGTCTATAATAGCCACGCAGACAAAGATAAGACGGATTCGGCAAAAAGGAGGCGAGCATCCGGATGCGTAAACTGATTTACCTGCTGCTGGCGGCAGCTGTTTTTTTTCTGGCAGGTGTATATCAGTCGGAGATTTTTATGATCCTTTTTCTGGCGGAAGGGATGCTTTTCCTTCTGTTTTTTCTTCTGTCCCGATGGGGAACAGGAAATGTGGAGACGGAGATCCTGACGGAGCGGGGACGGATATTGGAGGGAGAAAGGGGAAACGGGCAGGTGAAGCTTCGGTTTAAACGGCACGTTTTTATTCCATACTGCCGTGTACTTTTAATGTGTCGGAACCATCTGTCCCGGGAAGAAGTGTGGCAGGAGCTGTCCGGGGCAGTTACGGAGGGGCGGAAGGTCCGCCTCGGATTTTCCATAGAAGAGAATTCCTGCGGGATTGTGGAGATCTGCGCAGTACGGGCGGCGGTCTGCGATCCTTTGCGGCTCTTTTTTAGGAAGCGGCCCCTTAATGCCGGTACTTTTCTGACAGTCCTGCCGCAGCCTTTAAAACCGCCTGCAGAGATCGCGGAAATTGAAAAAAGGCCGGGAGGTAAGGAAGGAGAAAGAATATGGGAGAAAAGAGCCGGGGCCGGCAGTTATGAAGGAATCCGGACATACCAGCCCGGCGATTCTATGCGGGATATACACTGGAAGCTGAGCTCAAAGAATGACGAACTGCTTTCCAGACGCTATATGGAAGAAGGGGAAAGCGGCATTTCCTTTTATCTGGATGTATCCGGCTGGAAGGATGGGGGCTGGAAGGAACAAAGTGCTTTCCTTCGCCTGGCTTTTACAATTTCCAGGGAGGGCATAAGTACGGACTATGTGCTGGAAGAGATTCTTGACCGGGTGCAGAGACCAGTGAAACGCCCGGCGGCCGCCGGAATTTTACGGGCATGAGGCGGCTCTTCAGACTTGCCCTCGGGGCTTCCCAATGTTATAGTAGAAAGAAATACGGAATAAACAGGGAGCAGACTATGACATTGCGGAAAAAGATCATATTATCAAATATTTTAATGGTTTTAATCCCGGTTCTGATCACCGCGGCGGCAGTGTTTCTGTGTATGAAAACTTCCATGGGAAGTTACTGGCATACGCTGGAGACCATGTATAAGGATGAAAACAACCTGCAGTCGGCCCAGAGCCTGATTTACACTTATAAGAAAGAATTGTGGGAGACCGACTGGGAGGCGGCGGTTTTTGACTGGAATGAGAATATGAACAATCTGGAAAAGCAGCTGGCGGATATGGGATATTATATCCAGGTCCGCATGAACGGCGAAGAAGTGTATTCCAATATTTCCCCAGAGGATATGGATGCAGCTGTGGCGGTAGCCGGAGGTGCTCTTTCTACGGCAAAGATGCTGACTGCCAGCAAGGGAGATGTATCGGTGATCAAATACACTTTTTATCGGGATAATGACGCATGCTCTATTATTGCTGTCAACAATGCCCACTCGGCAGACCAGGCCAGATCCTACTTTCAGACCTACATTCTGAAGTATGTGATATTTTTTGCCCTTCTTTTCTTTGGAATGGTACTCTTTGTCAATGTGGTTCTTTCCTACTGGATTTCCGCCAGCGTTCTGGAACCTCTTAAGAAGCTAAGTGCCGGGGCGAAGGAGATTCGGGATGGAAATCTGGATGCGGTGATCCAATATGACAGACCGGATGAGTTTGGCCGGGTATGCGGTGATTTTAATGAGATGTGCCGGTACTTAAAGCAGTCGGTGGAACAGCGCCTGGAGTATGAAAACAGGAGGAAGGAGTTGATCTCCGGAATTTCCCATGACCTGCGGACGCCCCTTACTTCCATAAGCGGATATCTGGATGGTCTGATGGAGGGAATTGCCTCTACGCCGGAGATGCAGAACCGGTATCTGAATGCCATTAAGATCCGTACCCAGGATCTTCAGCGCCTGGTGGGAAGCCTTTCCGAATACAATAAGCTGGAGAGCGGCGGTTTCCGCTATAATTTTGTAAGGGGAAGCCTTAAGAATTTTGTGGAGCAGTATCTGGAAGCTTTGCGGGGCGAGATGGTGAAAAACCGGGTTAAGGTGACCTTCTGGTGCAGAGAAGACTGTCCGGTTCTTATGGACGAAAACGAGCTGAAGCGGGTTTTAGACAACCTGATGACCAATACTGTCCGCTACCGGGTGAAGGATACTTCTTCTGTGGAGATCCGTCTGAGAAAGTTAGAACAGGAGGAGATGGCGGAACTGGTCTTTTCCGATGACGGACCAGGCGTGCCGGAGGACAGTCTGGAACGAATTTTTGAAAGTTTTTATCGGGTGGATGCATCACGGACCCGGTCCAATGAGGGAAGCGGAATGGGACTTGCCGTGGTGATGGAAATTATCCGGGGCCACGGAGGGACTATACGGGCCATGAACCGGAAGGGACTGATGTTTGTAATGAAACTGCCATTGGCAAAGGAGAAACAGGATGGAGAAAATACTGATTGTTGAGGATGACAGGCTGATTGCCGAACTGGAGAGGGATTACCTGGAAGCAGCCGGCTTTGAGGCTCAGATTATGACAGAGGGAAGCGGCGTTTTAGAGGAGCTGAGAAAGGAAGAGTACGGCGCGCTGATTCTGGATGTGATGCTTCCGGGGAAAAGCGGGTTTGATATCTGCAGGGAGGCCAGGAAAGAGTGGAATATCCCGATTCTTATGGTTACGGCCAAGAAAGAAGACATCGATAAGATCCGCGGCCTGGGACTTGGAGCCGACGACTATATGATCAAGCCTTTCAGTCCTGCAGAACTGGTGGCGCGGGTAAAATCCCATATCCAGATCCATTCCATGCTTCTGGAGCAGAAGCGGAAGGAGGCAGATAAAGGGATGGAAATCGGCCCCTTAAAGATCCTTCCCAGGGAACGCCGCGTGTTTGTGGCAGATGAGGAGAAATTCCTCTCCAACAAAGAATTTGACCTGCTTTTGTTCCTGGCGGAAAACCCCAATATTGTGTTTTCCAAGGATACGCTTTTTGAGCGTATCTGGGGACTGGACGCGGTGGGAAATACGGCTACCGTTACCGTACACATCAACCGCCTGCGTGAGAAGCTGGAGAGCGGTCCGGTGCCGGTTTCCTACATTCAGACGGTCTGGGGCGCCGGCTACCGGTTTAAGGTGGGATAAGATTCTCTCTGCCAGGATAAAAATTTTGGCTTCATGAATAAGTTAAACAAAATTAACCATACTATTCCCGTAACCAGAAAGGCCGGAAAAAACGGCCGAAATTCAGGAGGTATGGATTATGGCAAAGAATAACTACAACGATATGGAGAACACTTCTTCACGCAGCAGCAGAAATGAATATGAGAATGAGTCTCAGGGAAGCTCCCGCAACAGTTCCAGAAACTGCTCACGGAACAATGGACAGGACAGTTCCCGCAACAGTTCTCAGGGAACATCCAGAAACAGCTCCCGCAACAGCCAGAATGACTAAAGACAGAGCAGAATCCATCTGCTGCAGAAAGGGCCGTGTTCCAGGCGTATGCCTGGATACGGCCCTTTTGCTGTACCAGGGATCTTTTACGGCATGTTTCCTTCTGAAAAAATTCTGCATAGCTTATACTAAGAAGGAAAAAGGACAGGTAGAGCCATGTTTTCTGTCATTTCCATCAATGAACTGGAACGGATGATTAAGGCGGGGGAAGATCTGGTTTTTATCGATCTGCGGAGGGCCGGGGAGTATGAAGCGTTCCATTTTCCGGGAGCGGTCAATATTCCGTATCAGCTGTTAAACCAGGAACGCCTGATGCCCTACCGCGGCAGTCTGCTGGTATTTGGCTGTGAACACGGGGGGAAAAGTATGCGCGCAGCAAGGGACTTAAACCGCCGGGGATTCCGTACAGCCAGCTTGGGATGCGGGATTCCCACGAGAAAACCTGATTGACAGATGGCCGGAGAACGCTATAATATAGTGATAATGAATACAAAGGAGATTTGTACAATGAAAATCATGTTTGCATCAGATATACACGGATCTGCCTATTACTGCCGGAAGATGCTGGATGCCTATGAGGCTTCCGGTGCAGAGCGCCTGGTCCTTTTAGGAGATATCCTTTACCATGGGCCCAGAAATGACCTTCCCAGAGAGTATGCGCCCAAGGAAGTGATTGCCATGTTAAATCCCATGAAGAACCAGATTTATGCGGTGCGGGGAAACTGTGACACGGAAGTGGACCAGATGGTGCTGAACTTCCCCATTCTGGCAGACTACGGACTGTTTGTCCTGGAAGGAAAGACTTTTTATGCCACCCACGGCCATGTATTTAACCAGGATCACCTTCCGCCCATGCAGGCAGGGGATATCCTGATTCATGGCCATACCCATGTGCTGAGAGCAGATCGCATCCAGGCAGAGGGAATCGGGGAGATCACCATCTTAAATCCCGGTTCCACATCCATTCCCAAAGAGGGGAATCCGCCTACCTATGCCATTCTGGAGGATGGAATGTTCCGGATCCTGACCTTTGAGGGAGAGACTGTAAAGGAAACTGCGCTTTAAACGAAACCCTTAGGAAGAGAACGAGGAAATAATGAAAAAAATATACGAACTGCTGGCTCCATGTCATTTCGGACTGGAAGCGGTGCTGAAAAAAGAGATACTGGACCTGGGCTATGAGATTTCTCAGGTAGAAGACGGAAGGGTGACTTTCCTGGGAGATGATGAGGCCATCTGCCGGGCCAATGTATTCCTGCGGACGGCAGAGCGGGTACTGTTAAAGGTGGGAAGCTTCCCGGCAGGTACTTTTGAGGAGCTGTTCCAGGGTACCAAAAGCATTCCCTGGGAGGAGTACATCCCAAAGGACGGGAAATTCTGGGTGGCTAAAGCATCCTCCATTAAAAGCCGGCTTTTCAGTCCGTCGGATATCCAGTCCATCATGAAGAAAGCCATGGTGGAGCGGATGAAGAGCCATTACGGGGTCAGCTGGTTTCCGGAAACCGGCGCGGCCTTTCCTATACGGGTATTCTTATATAAGGATATGGTTACGGTGGGAATCGACACCACAGGAGAATCGCTTCATAAGAGAGGATACCGGACGCTGACCAGCAAGGCTCCCATTACCGAGACGCTGGCGGCGGCACTGATCATGCTTACTCCCTGGAAGGCAGACAGGATTCTGGTGGATCCCTTCTGCGGAAGCGGCACCTTCCCCATCGAAGCTGCCATGATAGCCGCTAATATGGCCCCGGGAATGAACCGGTCCTTTCTGTCAGAGGACTGGAACGGACTGATTCCAAAAAAACTCTGGTATGAAGCCATGGACGAGGCCAATGACCTGGTAAATACAGAGGTGGAGACGGATATCCAGGGGTATGATATTGACGGTGAAATTATCCGGGCTGCCAGACAGAATGCAGAGCGGGCAGGTGTGGATCACCTGATCCATTTTCAGC
>DVKS01000128.1 GCA_018715905.1 Candidatus Caccovicinus merdipullorum
CTGATTCCAAAGACGCAAGAGATCTCCGGAAAGCTGTTCCGGGGCTTTCGCTGCCCTGGAAATGACAGGGATGGAGGTCTTTTCTTTTATCTGTTTTAAAAGAGGCGCGGCGCTTTTTTTAAATCCCAGGATCCTTGCGTAAGATGGGAAGGAGTCCTGCCGGAGCTTCTGCATGTCTTGTGTCCTTATATTTAAAAGAAGGTGGATCAGGCACCGACTGGCACGGGTATAGGTGTACTGGCGTGTTTTTAAATATGCCGCACGTTCTGAAAAGGAGCAGGCTTTCAATGCGTTTTTCTTAAGGCGTTGAGCCAGTTCCGGCGAAAAGTCAGAGAATGCAGATAATGCCGTCTCTTCCAGCAGGCAGGAAAGAAGTTTGTAATGGAGAAGCGCAGAGCAGTCATCGGGAAAGACGGGAAGCAGGGAACTGGAACGGTACATATCGTGCAGTGGTTCTGGGATCTGAGACAGCGCCTTTTCCGAAAGAATGCTGGTTCCCAGAGAGCCTGTTTCTTTTTCCGCCGGATGCTTACAAAGGGCGGCGGCTGTTTGGCGGATGGCAGATGCGGACGCATAGGAGGCATCATCCTCCGGCATGGAGTTGTCATGATACCCGGATCCTTTGCGCTGGATTGTGACTGGCTGAACGGAACTTGAAAAACGCTCAAGAGCTTTCAGATATTCGATGCCAAGCAGATTGTTGGAAGAGGAGGCCGCTGACAGAGAACGTGGGGAAAGGCCGCTTTCTTCCAGGGCCAGGCTTCTGGCGCGGGGGAAGGAAAGTCCCTGGCGGAGTTTTTCCTGGAGGATGGAAGAAAAACGGGGAGACTCTTCCGAGAGCATGGAAGCTGCTTCCTTAAGAGGCTCAAGATCCCCTTCTTCACTTCCAAAAGAAAGATAATCTACGCAGTTAAAGCCGCTTAACAGAGATACAGCACCGCAGGCGAAGTCTTCTGCACTTCCCGCAGCATAAGAAACGGGAAGTTCTATGACCAGATCGGCTCCGCATAAAAGAGCCATCCGGGCACGCTGGGATTTTTCAAAGATAGCCGGTTCGCCGCGCTGGACGAAGTTCCCGCTCATAACCACAAGAATAAAATCAGCACCGGTCCGCTTTCTGGTTTCTTCCATCTGGTACCGGTGGCCCAGATGGAAAGGATTGTATTCGGCAATAATGCCGGCTGTTTTGAACATGTAAGTACTCCCAAAATAAAGCTTTTATTTTGATATAAATTTCACAATTTTAAGACAGAATGAAACTTTTTCTATTATAATCGCTGATAAACCATCCGTAAAGTACCGGTTTCGAAAAAAATATGATTATGTTTTGTAAAAAATGCAAATTTCTCATGAGACAAGGGTTGAAAAATTATCAGAAAGCACCTAAAATATAAGAAGAATCCAACGAAGGTTGGCTGGATCTATTAAAGAATAGGAGAGAGTGATAGTTATGAAGTTTTTGGTTGAGACGTCTGCACGTCATGTACATGTTACGCAGGAGCATCTGGAGATTTTATTTGGAAAGGGCTATGAACTGACGAAGAAGAAAGACCTTTCTCAGCCGGGACAGTATGCCTGTGAAGAGAGAGTAACGGTTGTAGGCCCCAAGAAGGAGCTGAAGGGCGTATCCATCTTAGGACCGGTCCGCAAGGCTACGCAGGTTGAGTTATCTCTGACAGATGCACGTTCCATCGGTGTTGCAGCTCCGGTACGTGAGTCCGGCGATGTTGCCGGCAGCGCAGGATGCAAACTGATCGGACCTGCAGGTGAGGTTGAACTTACTGAGGGCGTGATTGCTGCAAAACGCCATATCCATGCAACTCCTGCTGACGCAGAGCAGTTAGGCGTTAAGAACGGTGATATCGTATCTGTAAAGGTAGATACCGATGGAAGAAGCCTGGTATTCGGCGATGTGGTTGTTCGTGTAAGCGACAGCTATGCACTGGCTATGCATATCGATACCGATGAGTCCAATGCAGCAGGCTGCGGCAGAGAGCAGTACGGCGAAATCGTTAAGTAATCAGTCCCGAAGGAGAATATAAGAAATGAAAATTTTAGTAATCAACTGCGGAAGTTCTTCCCTGAAGTATCAGTTAATCGATATGGATGACGAATCCGTTATCGCCAAGGGCCTTTGCGAGAGAATCGGTATCCCTGGCTCTAAGCTTACCCACAGCCCCTCCGGAAAGGATAAGGTTGTAGTAGAAAAAGACATGCCGAATCATAAGGTAGCCATCGAGCTGGTTATGGAGGCTCTGCAGGATCCGGATCACGGTGTAATCAAGAGCACCGATGAGATTTCCGCTATTGGACATCGTGTTCTCCACGGCGGCATGAAGTTCTATAAGTCTACTGTTGTAACAGAAGAGGTAAAACAGGTTATCCGGGAGTGCTTTGATTTAGGCCCGCTGCATAATCCTGCAAACCTTATGGGTATTGAAGCCTGCGAAGCGGCTATGCCGGGCAAGCCCAATGTGGCGGTATTTGATACTGCTTTTGGAATGTCCATGCCGGAGAAGGCATATAAATATGCAATTCCGGAAGAATATTTTGAGAAGTACAGCATTCGTCGCTACGGCTTCCATGGCACCAGCCATATGTTTGTATCCGGCGAGGCCATTAAGTTCGGAAATCTGGATCCGGAAAATGCAAAGGTTATCGTTTGTCACTTAGGCAACGGCGCCAGCATATCTGCATCCATCGGCGGCAAATGTGTAGATACCTCCATGGGTCTGACCCCATTGGAAGGTCTGATCATGGGTACCAGAAGCGGTGATATCGATCCTGCCGTTCTTCAGTTCATCATGAATAAAGAGGGTATCGATATCAACGAGATGCTGACGATCTTAAATAAAAAGTCCGGTGTACTGGGAATGTCCGGCGGTGTATCCAGCGACTTCCGCGATATTGAGAAGGCTGCTCATGACGGAAATCATCTGGCAGAAGTGGCTCTTGATGCCTTTATTTACCGCGTTACCAAGTATGTGGGCGCTTATGCGGCTGCTATGAACGGTGTAGATGCTATTGCCTTTACTGCCGGTGTGGGCGAGAATGATAAGAACGCCCGCAGACGGATCTGCGAAAACCTTTCCTTTATGGGAGTAAAGCTGGATGAAGAGGCCAATGATGTAAGAGGTGAGAGACGGATCATTTCTGCTGCAGATTCCAAAGTTAAGGTTATGCTGCTTCCTACCAATGAAGAGCTGGCTATTGCAAGAGATACCCTTGCACTGCTGTAAAGTATTAAAAAGAAAATTACGGTAAAAACATGCCGGGAAGAAACGATTTTCAGTCGGTTTCTTTCCGGCAGTTTTATTGCGAAGTATCCAGCAAGACGCGCCGGTGACGCGTCTTGTCGGATTTTTGCGGCGGCGAGACGAGCTGACACGCCGGCAGGGGCTGTCTGGCAGCGATGTTTTTCAAAAAATGTAAAATTTATAAAAAATATTAAAAAAATATTGACAACCAGAGGAAATTAGCGTATCCTAACTAATGGAGTTAGTGAGGACTAAGTTCGTAAGATGTTCTCAAAAAGATGACAGATGGAGGTTTTTTAATGGAGCCGTTGGTGTTTTTGCAGAATGGAGACGAAGGAGTGATCCGCCGGGTGAGCGGTTCCGGGGAAGTACGCCGTTTTCTTGCGTCCCTGGGATTTGTGGAAGATGCTCAGATTCGAATCATTTCCCGAATCGGCGGGAACCTGATCGTGAATATCAAGGATTCCAGAGTTGCCATTAATGAGGAAATGGCCAGACACATTTTTGTGTAGGCTGCCGCCCGTCTGGAAGAAAGGAAGGAGAATGGTGATGACACTTCGGGACGCGAAAGTAGGTACTACAGTCATAGTCAGCAAGATAGAAGGGGAAGGCGCATACAAACGCCGCATCATGGACATGGGCATTACAAAAGGATGTGAAATTTATATCCGCAAGGTAGCCCCCCTTGGTGATCCGGTAGAAATTACCATAAGAGGGTACGAACTGTCTTTAAGAAAGCAGGATGCCCAGTGCGTTCAGGTTTCGGAAAAATAATATTTATTTTTTTGATGTAAAGTTATGTTAAACTAACCCAGAGGAGGATGTGGAAAATGGCAATTAAAATTGCACTTGCCGGAAACCCCAACTGCGGTAAGACCACTATGTTCAATGCGCTGACAGGCGCAAATCAATATGTGGGCAACTGGCCTGGAGTAACGGTAGAGAAAAAGGAAGGAAAAATCAAAGGAAGGAAAGGACAGGAAGAAATCATTGTTACGGACCTTCCGGGCATCTATTCGCTTTCTCCCTATACCTTGGAAGAAGTGGTCAGCCGGGATTATCTTTTGAAAGAAAATCCGGATGTTATTATCAACCTGGTGGATGCCACGAATATTGAGAGAAACCTTTATCTGACTACCCAGCTGATTGAGACCGGTATTCCGGTGGTAATTGCTCTGAATATGGCGGACCTGATGGAAAAGAATCAGATTAAGATCGATACAGAGCGTCTGGGGATGCTGTTAGGCTGTCCTGTTGTAAAAACTTCTGCGCTGAAAGGCAATGGCTTAAGGGAAGTTGTGGACGAGGCAGTTCGTTTCGCAAAGAAGCGCGAGGTTAAGCTTCCTGGCGCCATGTTTGGCAGCGAGCTGGAAAATGCCATTTCTGACGCACAGAGACATCTGGAAGGCGCCGTAGATGACAGCAGGAGCCGCTGGTATGCCATCAAGCTTCTGGAAAGCGATGAGAAGGCAATGGCGGGATTAAATATCAATTCTGCAGCTCTTAAGGACATTCAGGAGTCGGCCAGGGCGATTGAAAAGAAGCATGATGATGACATGGAGAGCATTGTCACCGATGAACGTTATAAATATATCCAGAAGTTAGTTTCGACTACCGTTAAGAAGTCCGGAGCCAAGATGACCCTTTCCGATAAGATCGACCAGGTTGTTACCAACCGGATTCTGGGTATTCCGATTTTCATTGCAGTGATGTTTGTGGTATACTACATATCAGTAACTACGGTGGGAACCTGGGTGACTGACTGGACCAATGATGTATTTGTTGTTGCCGTTCAGGATGCGGTAAGCGGATTTCTGGGAGCCATTGGCGCCGGCGATCTGGTGGTCAGCCTTGTGGTAGACGGCATCATCGGCGGTGTAGGCGCTGTACTGGGCTTTGCGCCGCAGATGGCCATCCTGTTTCTGTTTTTATCGATTCTGGAGGATTGCGGTTATATGGTTCGTATCGCATTTGTTATGGACCGTGTGTTCCGTCACTTCGGACTTTCCGGAAAGAGCTTTATTCCGCTTCTGATTTCTTCTGGCTGCGGAATTCCCGGAATTATGGCCTCCAAGACCATTGAAAATGATAATGACCGACGCCTTACCATTATGACTGCTACTTTCGTTCCCTGCGGTGCGAAGCTTCCGGTTATTGCATTAATGGGCGGCGTTATGGTAAGCTATACAACAGGAAGCTATGAGGCCGGCGGAATTATCGCCCCTCTTATGTATCTGATGGGCATTGCGGCTGTTCTGATCTCTGCTATTATGTTAAAGAAGACAAAACCGTTCTCCGGTGAGCCGGCGCCTTTCGTTATGGAGCTTCCCCAGTACCATATGCCTTCTGCAAAGACGGTATTGCTGCATGTGTGGGAGAGACTGAAAGGCTTTCTGATCAAGGCAGGTACCATCCTGTTCCTGGCCTGCGTAGTAATGTGGTTCTTAAGTGGATTCGGTTTCGGCGATGCCGGTTTTGGAATGGTGGAGGACAGCAATCAGAGTCTTCTGGCTTTTATCGGCGGAATTATCGCTCCCCTCTTTGCACCTCTTGGATTCGGCCAGTGGCAGCCGGTGGCAGCCGCTTTATCCGGATTCACAGCCAAGGAAGCAATCGTGTCTACTATGGGCGTCCTGGCCAATGTGCAGGGTGATGTGGAAGATGCGGTAACGGTAGCTGCCGGTGTGCAGATGTGGTTCCCTAACGTTCTGGCTGCGTTTTCCTTCCTGGTATTTAACCTTCTGGATTCTCCCTGCCTGGCCGCAATTGCTACCATGGCTCAGCAGATGCAGTCCAGAAAGTGGTTCTGGTTTGCAATTCTTTTCCAGAATGTTTTTGCTTACCTGGTTTGCCTGTGCATCTATCAGATCGGTATGTTTGCCATGGGCGGCGGCATTACGGTGGGAACGATTGCTGCAGTTATCGTACTGCTTGTTATGCTTTACATGCTGTTCCGTCCGGATCCTTACAAAGATCAGAAGGTTTACAGCAGAAGGTCGATTCAGGTGGCTAAGTAATTTTATAGGATTTTTTGTGACGGCAGCGCATTTTGCTCTGCCGCCACAGGTGTTTTGCGATATTTGCTGCCGGCATGTAAAAATTCGTACGAAAGTTCTGCTGCCGGCATAGGATGGTTTTGAAAGGAAAATGTGATATGCTGGCAGATATTATTATTTTAGCAGCGATCCTTCTGTACTGCGGTTTCGTTATTGTCCGCCGTTACCGGAACCGGAATAATCCGGGCGCCGGATGCTGCGGATGTACAGGCTGCAGCGGCGGGTGTGCCGGATGTGCATCCGCCCGTCAGCCAGTTTCGAAGGGGAGTCATAAGAAATGATGGGAAATTCTACTACATCAATGCTTTATTTTTTCCTTATCTTTTTGGCGTTGTATTTTGCGGGTGTCGGAGTCTATCAGCTGGTTAAATTTATTAAGAAAAAACTGGAAGAGAGAAGGTAAGGATATCTATGATTGATGCAATTATTCTGCTGATCGTGCTGGTGATCATGATCTTTGCTGTAAAAGGCACTATTAAGCATTTTAAGGGGGAGGGCCCATGCTGCGGAGGCGGTTCGGGCTCTTTGACTGTAAAAGAAGATAAGAAGCTGACAAACCCGAAAATCGGGGAAAAGATCATTCAGATTGAGGGGATGCATTGTGAACACTGCTGTGACAATGTAACTGCTGCATTGAACCGGCTGAATGGTGTATCTGCAAAGGTAAATTTAAAAAAGAAGTGCGCCGTGGTTTCTTATGACCGTGCCGTTGACGATGGGGTTTTAAAAAGAACTGTGGAAAGTGCAGGATACACTGTGGTTTCCATACATTAAGCAGAAAATTATACTTGAAATCAAATGTATATTCCGTTATCATTATAGATAATACTGCGCACTGGTACAAAGCAGTTCACATGGTCGCTTCTTTTTTTCGGATTTTTTTGAAATTCCATGAAAATTTGATTGACAAAGAGGGTCTGCATATGTATAATATTTAAGGTGCGTATTAGGAGTATATAATATGCTGATTAACTTAACAGAGTTGTTTTCCTGCCAGGGAAAAGTGAAAACCTATACCCAGAATCTTGAGATGGAGCAGTTTCATGGTCCGAATGGAATGTATGAGATTGTTGAGAAGGAGCCGGTGGTTTTGACCATCACCCATACAGGAGAGAAGAAACTGGAAATCCAGGGAGAGGCGAAGCTTACTTTGCTTATGCCCTGCGACCGGTGTCTCGATCCGGTAAAGGTTCCATTCCGTTTATCGATAGAGGAAGAGCTGGATATGAACCAGAGCGATGAGGAACGGGTAGAAGCGTTGGACGAACAACCCTATGTAAGCGGTTATAGTCTGGATGTAGACCGGCTGATCGCCAGCGAGCTTATGGTGAACCTGCCCATGAAGGTTCTCTGCAGAGAGGACTGCAAAGGCATTTGCCGTAAGTGCGGGAAAAACCTGAATGAGGGTGCCTGCGGCTGTGACGACAGCGTACCGGACCCAAGGATGTCCGTGATCCAGGATATTTTCAAACAGTTTAAGGAGGTGTGAACCATGTCTATCTGCCCAAAGAATAAATCCTCTAAGGCTAGAAGAGATAGCCGCAGAGCGAACTGGAAGATGAGCGCTCCCAACCTGGTAAAGTGCTCCAAGTGCGGCGCGCTGATGATGCCCCACAGAGTATGCAAGGCTTGCGGAAGCTACAACAAGAGAGAGATCGTTAAGGTTGAGGACTAATCTTTTCGGAAATCTGCAGTTGTAAAAGCGTTTTTGTCTTGAAAAAACATAAGAAGTCAGAAAAGTCGATGCCTTAGGGTGTCGGCTTTTTTTCTTTGCGCTATAAGCCTGGCGTGCAGCCCATCAGGAAAAGAGGGGTTCAAACCATAAGGTTAGAACGAAAAAACGATTTGAAACTTCTGTTTCCGGTTATCCTGCGCTACAATCTAAGGCAGAAAAGATAATTTTCTAACCAGATCAGAGAAGCGAAAGGAGACGGATTTGCTATGAGAATAAGAAAATATTTTCGGTACGGCATTGCGCTGGGAGTCATGACGTTTGCCCTCAGCGCCTGTAGTCAGGAGTCCGGGACTGCGGTACAGACTGCGGCGCCCACGGAAAACACCCAGGAGGAGGAAGAAAATATTGAGGATATTCAGGATGTGCCGGTGGAAGAGCTGGAAGAAGCTTCCGCACAGGCCCTTGTTCAGACCGGTGAGGAGCTTCAGCTTCCGGCGGCCCTTGGGGGCGGATATTCCGCTCCTGATCGGAAACAATCTGAATGAGTGGAGCGGATATTTTGAAGCGGAGCCCATTGAGGAGACAGAGGAGCTGACGGATGCTTGCCAGAAACGATGTGCCTTCCGCAGACGGGATCCCGGAATGGGAGCCTTATACCAGAGAGAGCGGCGCCACGATGCTGTTAGATACGGAGTCGCAGCTGGTCTATCATCATGACCAGGAGCTAATGTCAATTCTGGCGCCGGATTATGTGTATTAATGCCGGAAAATAATGAGAACACAGGAAAGAACGGCAGATAATATTGTACAGGTAAGAGAAAACCGATAAGAGAAAAGGAACTGCCATGGCGGCACAGTCTGTTTGCAAAAACGGAAAGCCGGCGGCAGTTCCTTTTTTTACTTATACAGTTGTCATATCAGATGCATTGTGCTAAAATTCTTCTGAAATAGACAAAAAGAAGGCGTATAGTGTGAGAGAAGAAGAAAAGCGATTTGCAGAATGCCTGGATGTGGAGTATTCCTACAGACTGGCAAAGAAGCTGGAGCAGTATAAGACGAATCCGTATCTGGGATACCGTACAGCCGGGTCTGCGGCGGAACTCCTTACGGGGGATATGCTGGCAGAGGAGATGGAAAGAATCGGCCTGCGGAATGTGCGGAAAGATCAGCTGCGCCTGGACTCCTGGGATTTTCATCATGCGATCCTGCGCTATCAGGACCGGGAAGGGAATGTGCATGAGTGTCAGATGGGCGCATACCAGACGAATTTCCATACAGACGGCTGGCAGACCTTTTCTGCAGTTTATGTGGGAAAGGGAACGGCAAGGGAATATGAGGGGCTGGATGTATCAGGAAAGCTGGTCATTGCCCAAATTAACCAGCGGGATGAATGGTGGATCAGTTATCCGGTCTATCAGGCATATGTGCGGGGAGCGGCAGCCCTGATCGCTGTTCAGGAAGGCGGATTCGGGGAGATTGACGATAGTGCCCTTAATGCACAGGATATCGGCGGCCCGGAATATGCCCCGGCATTTTCTCTGTCCAGGGCGGATGCGGAACCGTTAAAGGAGCGGCTTTTGCAGGAGGGACAGGTTCAGGTGGAACTGTCTGCCTGCTCTTCCGTAAAAAAGGACAGCGTATCTTATAATATTGTGGGAGAGATTCCCGGAAGGGAAGAGGATTCCATGATTCTGCTGTCTGCCCATTACGATTCGTATTTTTCTGGATTTCAGGACGATAATACGGCTGTGGCACTGATGCTGGGAATCGGAAGAGCCCTGGTAAAATCAGGATATCGCCCGCGAAAAACGCTGGTTTTCTGTGCGATGGCGGCAGAGGAGTGGGGAATTACCGATTCGAAATACGACTGGTCCACCGGAGCCTGGCAGCAGGCAGCCAAAATTCATCCGGAATGGCAGGGAAAGGTGACTGCGGATTTGAATTTCGAGCTGCCGGCCCATGCCCACGGCGATGCGGACGGCGTGCGGACCGTTTATGAATATGAGGACTTTATGAAGGCATTCGTAAAGGAGATCGATGATGTGCCGGCGGTATATCCGGAGGGGATTCGGGTACTCTGTCCGGTGGAAACCATGTCCGATGATTTTTCCATGGCGATCAGCGGGATTCCCTCTATGGTAAACGACTTTACTTCCGGACAGTTTATGGAAACCCATTACCATTCCCAGTTTGACAATGACGATTTTTATGATGCGGATGTGTTTGCTTTCCATCACCGGATGTATGGGAGGCTGGTGATGGCCTTTGACCGGCTGGCGGCGGCACCTTTGGATTTAGGACGGGTGTTTCAGGCCATACGGGACTGCGCTGATCTGGAATTTTCTGCATCCAAAAATGCGCCGGGCGAGCTGCTCTGGCAGAAGACCGGGGAAGCGATGGAGCTGGGAAAGAGAATTTACCGCAGGGTAAAGGAGGCAAATCGCTGTTACTGTGCGCTTTTAGATGAAGGAAGGGAAGAGGAGGCTCTGCAGCTCAGGAATATGTGGAAGGGAAGAGAGCGCCTTTTGCTGGAGGCTTTTCGGAAAGCACAGGATTGTTTTGTCCGGCTGGACTGGCATGACCAGGTACTGTTTCCTCATCAGGCTGTGAGGCAGAATCTGTGCCATCTGGAAAAGGCCATTGCCTGTCTGGAAGAGGGGAGCGGGGAACGGGCTCTGGAATGCCTGTATGAGATCGATAATAATCGTTATGCCTTTGAGTTTGACCGGGAGGTTTTCGATCATTTTACGGATTACGTAATGAACCAGGAGCCGGACCGGCTGCAGTGGGGGGCAGGAAGGATCATGCACCATGAAAATCTTTTTGCCCTGGTTTCTTCCCTGAAGAAAAAGGCGGAAGAGGGCTGCCGGGATTTCTCGCCGGAACTGGCCGCACTGCGGAAGGTGGAGGCATCCCAGAATGCCTGCTACGTTGATGACATCTCCTATATGATTCACGGAACGGAAAAAGTGATGCAAATTTTAATGAAAATAGAAGAGGATAAATAATCATGGAAAGCGACCGATTGTACCGGGTAGGGAAAGAAGATGTAGGAAAATTAAAGGAGCTTCTGACAGAATGTTTTGCAAAGGATCCATTATACTGCAATCTGATTCCGGATGAAGATACCAGAAACCGGCTTATGCCGGAGCTGTTTCAGTGCGACATGGAAGAATTTTTTGAGACCTGTGAGATCTATGGGGACAGCTCCCAGATCAACGGCGTGATTGTGGTGGACGATGAGTCGGAACCTTATAATCCCATTCACTATTATCTGACAGAAGCCATGGCGTCTTTAAAGACGGACAGCTATCTGATTAAGGAGGACCCCTCGTTAAAAACCTTCTGGAATTTTATCCAGGGAAGAGATTATCTGAATTCCCGATGGACGGATCAGCTTCATCAGACGAAACGGCTCCATGTGATCTATCTGGCTGTACGGCCCGGCATGCAGCATCACGGAATATCTGCTGTTCTGCTGAATGAGGTGATTGCTTATGCCGAAAAGCACCGGCTGATGATCTCCCTGGAAACTCACAATGAGAAGAATGTTTCCTTTTATCAGCATTTTGGATTTAAGCTGTTCGGGATCGTTGAAAAGCACTTTCATTTTAAACAGTATTGTATGGTGAGAGAGGTTCAGTGACAGAAAAGGCCTCCGGATATGCCGGCAGTGAGAGACTGGCGGGATCCGGAGGCCTTTTTATTTATAATTTTACGGAATTATGCTGTCAGAGATCTGAAAGTTTCTTCAACTCAAAAAATCCCTGGAACTCACTAAAGTACGTTTCTTCGATCTTGCGCATATAAACGGTTGCCATGTCTTTGTCCAGGTGAATCAGGATATGGATGGAACCTACACATTCATCCACAATCTGGACAGGAAGATAGAGAGAATTTTTGTCAAGGAAGCGTGCTTGTACGGCGATTCGCTGCCGGTATCCCTCCAGACGGCTTACTGCCGGGAGGCGGAAGGAGAAGGGGACGGTGAAAGTCTGTTCCTGGTTCTCCAGGGTCAGGATGCCCTCTTCGCCCTGATAAGAAAGGGACATTTTCCGAAATCCTTTCGGATTGTCTGCAAAAGCGTAGGATGCAGAAAAGGCTGGATACCATACCGGAGATGCAGCTGCCGTCGGTGCAGGAGAGGAAACAGCTGCCAGGAAGGGCGACAGACATTCGTGGGTCAGCTCCAGGAGCTTCTGATAGCCGCCTTTGTAATTTTGTGTGTCCGCAGTGATGACCAGAACCAGATCAAGCTGAGGATAAAAGAGTACATACTGGCCGCCCATTCCATACATGGCAAAACCATCGCGGATCCGCCAGAACTGGTAGCCGTATCCTTGCTGTTCATCAGGAGTCTGTCCGAAATGTACAGTAGGAACCAGGCACGAAACCGCTTCCCGCAGATAGTCGGCAAAAACACCGGTCCCGTTATTTATGGTGTCCATACAGAATCGTCCGGTTTTAAGAAGGTCCAGAGGCAGAGCCATCAGGCCGGATCCGCCCATTTCCGAGCCAAAGGGATCGGAAACAATATAAGCTTCCTTGGAAAAACCCAGGGAATCCAGCCGTTTTTCACGCAGATAGTCCAGCACACCTTTTCCGGACAGCTTTTTTATCAGTGCTGCCAGGGTGTGGCTGGAAGAAGTGTCATACATGAAGATCTGACCGCTCCGGTGGGAAGGCGGTGTGATAAAGAAACTTTCCACCCAGTTGCTTTTCATGTCTACTTTATAGGTAGTAGAAGAGTAGCAGGTTTCCATGGACAGCATATGGCGGATGGTCATATCTTTCAGCCAGGGGTGAACAGGAGAAGCCGGATTCTGGCAGTATTCCGGAAAGTAATCAACAATATGGTCATCCAGGGTAAGCTTTCCCTCTTCCAGAAGAAAACCCACAGCCAGAGAGCAGAAGCTTTTTGTTATGGAAAACATCCGATGGAGATCCTGCGGGCCGTAGGGCGCGGCATATTTCTCCTGAATTTTTTGGCCTCCGCAGTCGGCCAGAAGGCTGTGAACGGGAAGTCCGCTTTTTGAAAATGCGCTCCAGAGTTCATCCATAGCCGGAGTAAGTGCTGCAGCATGATTATTTTGCATTGATATTATCCCTCATTTCCTTCGGTGAAACACCGAAATTTTTCTTAAATGCTCTTCGGAAAGAAGCAGCATTATTATAACCCAGATATTGATATAGTGTCGACAGGCTTGTATTCGAATCCAGGATCATTTCCTTTGCTTTTGCCATCCGGAGGCGTTCCAGATAAGTGGAAAAATTCTCGGAGACCTCTTTTTTAAACAGATAGCTGAAATAATTTTCTGAAATACCGAATTCATCGGAAATTTTTGTGAGACCAAGATTCGGATCGTGATAATTATTAATGATGTATTCCTGAATTTTCAGGATCAGTTCATTTCCGTCTGAAGAATCGCCGCATACGCTGCAGAGTTCTATGGCGATGGTATTCAGGCTGCTGAGGCTCATTTCTCCCTCAAACTGCCGGTCAATGAGGTCCAGAATTTTCAGCCGTTCTGCATCCAGCTCGGCCGCTGCAATGGAATGCCGCTTTTTAAACAGTGTACTGCGGACGTCTGATATAAGCCATCGCTGCTGGGTATAAGAAAGGCTGCGCTTTATTGTATTTTCATTGCGGATCAGCTTAAAAAGTTCGTTTACCTGGTCTTTATTGCCGGTGGAAATAAAGCCTCCAAGCTGAACAGATAAACTTTCCGGGAAGTAGTAAACATCTGTGGAATGAGCAAAATCCACGCTGCTTAGAATGTATTTCTCTGCGCTGGTTATGGACTTTGCATCTTTCGCCTGCTGGTAGGATTTCCATGTGTAGGAAATCAGGCCGTTCCTCTCACCCAAGCCCCCGCGGATCCAGATCCCGTAATTTACCAGAAGCTCCTTGTGAAGAGCAATGAAAATTTCCCGATCCCGATTTATTACCTGTTCAAAAGGCATGGATTTATCGGATGCGATGAGTATGGCAAAAGCCCGGTCGGAGGGTTTGTAAATATATCCGGTATCGGGATAATATCGCCGGAGCGCCTCTCTGACCAGCATGTCATAATTTTGAATGCAGAGTTCCATGTCGCTGGAGCGGATATCATGCCCTTCCGAGGGAGAAACTTCCGTATATAATACATGAAATTTTGTGTCCGGGCGGTCCAGGGAAAGTTCCTGGATGATATACTGCATTTCATCATTTGTAGTAATGCTGCCTTCCATGATCCGGCGCATATAGGATTCGATCACCATAGGCTTCTGTTTTTCCACCAGAAGATTTAAGGATGTGTTCATGGACTCGGATTCAGACAGTTCATTTGTCAGTCTGGCGAAATTCCGGTTTCCAAGGATAAAAGAAACTGCAGCAATAATGCCGCCGACGGCCAGGGCGGTCACGGTAATCAGTGTGAACAGCCGCTGGTAGGAGGCAACAGAATAGTAGGCATCTTCTTCCGGTTGTACCAGATAATACTGCCATCCATTATAAGAAGAAGCAATGGATGTGACCAGCATCTTTTCGCCGGTTTCTTCCGCAGCCAGATGGGCGATGGAGTTATCGTAATCAAGACTGCTCAAAAGCTGGAAATCCAGGACAGATTCCGTGTCTGAAAGCGTGAACATAGGAGCGCCGGTTTGATCAAAGGCCGCCAGACATCCGATGTCATACAGGTTCATGCTGGAAAAAATCTGCGCCAGGTTTTCGACACCAATCTCATAACACATAAGGACTTTGTCGCTGCTGCTGTCTGAGTTT
>DVKS01000129.1 GCA_018715905.1 Candidatus Caccovicinus merdipullorum
TGGGTCAATTCACAGTGTAAAAATCAGGATTGACAGATAAAATTGACTCACCTTAGTACTCCGCTTTATCGGCTGCTAAGGTGGGTCAAGATTCAACGAAAAAGCGGGTCAAATTTTCTTGACAATCAACACCTACCTCGTGAAATCAAAAAGGCCCAGCCTTTCGCTGAACCTTTTCTAAACACACCTTGTTAGCTTTTTTATAAACCTAATATTTGTTTCTTTTTTGCTTCAAATTCTTCCTGCGTAATAATTCCGCCATCCAATAGCTTTTTAAACTTTAAGATTTCATCAACCTCTGACGTATTTTCTAATCTGCATTCTTTCTTCTGTTCATTTTGAATCAAAGTCAATTCTGTTAGTATTTTCTGCAAGAATCCATAATAAACCGAATACATCATGCTTCCGGATTTTACATTTCCATTGATTATTATGTTAATATATACTTCAGGATAAATAGGATTCTGAGTAATAAATTTTATCCTCAAATCCTTTATAATACTTTTACTTTTCTTTCCCCCTGTAATCCCACCAACAACAGCTCCTACTCCGCCAAACAAAGCACCTCCTACAATAGCACTTCCAAGTCCCCCTTTACTGACTGTATCGCCGTTTTCAATAACCTCATATGATACTAAATCATCAAATGAGAAGACTGTTCTATATGCCGGAATCTGCCATAAACGATGTGGATAATCAATGTATAAATATTTTTCTACTTTTCGATCTGGCAAAAATATTTTAATGCGATTTTCTGATTCTTCTGTAGCCTTTATACACTTTCTAATTCTGTCTGATGTAACTTCTTTCCAGTTCAAGACAATCAAACCGCTTTTTGCTCTACAATTCTTACATACAAATCCATCTGCGATTTTCTTATCTCCATTAGTGCTCCCACAAATACTACAAATCCCGTTCTTTGAAAACAACCCCATATCATTTTCCTCCTCTTGCAAGATAAAAATATTATATCGCAAGAAGAGGAAGGGTACAATCTCTATCTCATATTCTCTGGAAGCGTATAGCTTTCCAGATCGTCCACATCATCAAAGGTAAAGTCACAGTCCATGGTATTCAGATCCTCACTGGAATCATCCAGATATGCTACCGGCAACTTTGCCAGGATCACATTCCGCATCACCACCACACGGCGGCCGATAGTAGAGCTGGTGTCCTCGTTGGTAGTCTGAATACTGATGGCAGGTGTTTTCCCGTTTTTAATGTACTCCTGATAGATAGCCGATGCAGCAGGGCTGACATTGTAGATTGTCACTGTTCCTTTTCCTTCCGCAGCGGTGACCTTATGCTGCTTCATCCGGTGCCCTAAAAGCCGCCTGGCTGATACCGTAAATTCAATGTTTGCATCAATTTTCGACAGCTCGAAAAAGTACCGATTCTGGCCGTCTATCGTGATATAGGCACAGCCCTCCGTTCCAGTCACCAGATCTGCAATTTTTGTATAATTCCGTTCCGCCATTTCTTCACCTCCTTAGGAAAGATTTACGTCAACGTAAATTTTATCAATACTGTCCACGGGCTGAACATTCACAACCACATACACCGAATCTGCCTCCACACCATCGGTAACTGTCACATCGTCCGTTTCAAAATTCTTAATGGCCTTCTTCCGGTTCAGTTCGCTGAAATAATCGCAATACGCACCTTTCAGAAGATCCTGACCATCCGGTTCATTGTCAAATTTTCCGACATATTCCCCTTCATAGATAATTCCAAGATCCTTCTTGATATTATCAACGGTCCTTACCACCCGATTTTTCCGGAAGACTTTACCCTTTTTTATCGTATAGGACACCAGGGAATTAATGTCATAAGCAATCGTTACATTCTGCGAACTGTCCACCTTTAACAAGAACTTTCCCGCCTTCGAGGCCGTCTCCATTGCGGATCTTTTCATACGGGGCACCACATCAATGGCTCCCACATATTTCTTTCCCGTATTTGAAGTCGTCATGCTGGCGCCGGCAGTAACACCGGCTACCCATGCGGTTGTCTGTGCTGCGGTTAATGTAGTGCCGTCGGATAATATAACTCCCTGCACAACATTGATAACACGATCACTGTCTGCATCTACGTTTGCCATCACCGCCTGGATCGGGATGCCTTCATCGTCATTCATCGCCTGCACCCAGTTCATGATCACCGTTTTGGCCACCTCATAGTTGCTTTCCTCTGTTTCATTTGCCCCGTCATATGGATATGCAATGGTATTGACATCCACAGTCTCAAATATGCTAAGTGCTTCCTGAACATCATCGGATACATGTCCCTCCGGAAGCTTATAAAGCAGCACAGTCTTAGCGCCCTTTAATGCTTCCGTGGCCAGGCGCTTATCCTCTGCCGTAGCCTCTTCCGGATAGGCCGCATCCGTCGCAGTGATCGTGTATATGGTCTTGTCCGTACCTGTACTTAATTCCTGCAGGATTGCAACCGTTCCCCGGTCTCCCGGGGTGATAGAAAGAGGCTCATTTGTCTGGATATTCAGATAAACACCAGCCAGTTCCTTATTCTGGGATTCCCATGTTCCAGCCATCTGCTATTCCTCCTTTATTCGTTCATCTATTGTCTGTGTGCGCATCTTAACTCCTGGGATATCGTTGTATTCCCGGTAATCCACATTAAACTTAAAATGCAGCACATTGTCCTCAATCTTCAAGTTTCTGTTTTTGATCTTAAAACCAGGCGCCGCAAATTCTCTCGTCAGTGCCTGACCCACGCTCCAGCATTCTTCCTGAAGCTCTGCCCTGCCTTTATTTTCCGGAAAGTACAGAACATCCAGGCTGACTTCATTCTTCAGGCGTCCATTGATCCCCCGGGAAGGATTCTGGTCATAAATAGTAACCATAAAGCTGGGGGTCTTAAAATTCTGAGGTACATCCTCCCGGTAAACAGCGCAGCTTTTAACCGCCTTCAGGCCGGCAGCAATGCTCTTGTACAATTCATTAATTGTGTCGATTCTGCACCGCCTCCACTTCTTTCTTAAATTCTTTTTCCAGCTGCTTCCCAGCATAGTTCACCGTGCGTTCCAGAAGATGATCCCCTTTCTTGCTCTTTATATATCCGGTGGTATTTCCGTCTTTATCAACGGTCCGGTGCCCATAGTTTACGTAGGACGCATAATCCGCACTGTTTACCAGGTGCTTCGTCACGCCCCCTGCTTTCGCCTTTACCGCCGGCGCGGACCGCCAGTTTTTACGATAAAATCCCGTAATGACTGGAGAATTATTCTTAGCATATTTGACACCGGCATTCACCGCCCGGTTAAGAATCCGTTGATCAATCTCCCGGATATCGTCCACCATAGCCATCAGTTCCTTACGAAACTGATCTATGGCCGCTTTATTTCTGCGGTAATTACTGCTGCTCATGCATTATCCTCTCTCTTTACCTCACACTGCCACTGGAAGCTGTACGGATGACACTCTCCCAGCGTCACTTCTACCGTTTTTCCGGTCCGCAGGGTAATTTCAACCAAATCGCCCTCCCGTACATCCTCATCCAGCCCGCAGAAGAGCGTATGGCTGTTCTGAATGGCAGGATTCGGCGCTCCTACAGACACCTGGCCAGAAGAGCTGTACCGGCAGGGCCGGTCTCTGGCCACCTCCACAGCCTGCTGCTTCGTATAGCCATCGGTCTCAATATCCTGCCAGCGCTTCACCGTCATCTTTGCGTCATACATAACTGCATAGGGATTATACATATCCTCTTAACCTCCTGTGCCTGCGCAGGGCTGCCTTATCACTGTCAGACAGCCCGTAAATAGTCGCCTTCGTGTTGCCTTCCGTCTGCGCCCAGGTAATAGTGCCATCACCTTCCTTGATGCTGGCTATCTCCGGCTGATAGCCGGTTCCATTTGCTGCCTCGTAGTCCAGAATGCCTTTGATCTTTCTCCGTATAATCGGTTCCAGAATATCCGGAATGCAGGCCGGATCTATGTTGCAGTAATCGCAAATCAACATCACGGTATCAACAATCTGCAGATCATGGTCTTCCGTCTTCAGCTGAAGGTTTTCTTTAATTCGGTTCACCATTGCTTCACTTGTCATGTCACGCCTCCTTGATCCGTCATTCCTCGTTCTTTCAGTTCTCCATGGGTGTAATCCGACAGCTGCAGGTGGGTGGATTTTGACAAATAGCCATGATGTACAATGGTTACAGAGATGACCAGACTCTCTCCTGTATGCACGGGATTTTTGCTCAGCTTCACCTGCTCAATCTGAATTGCCATCAGATCACCTCCATGGACTCCCTGTTTTTTATTACCTCATCAGCGATTTCCAGCGTAATCTCCAGTTCATACCGGCTGCTTCTGTTTTTCGGCTGGATCCTGGCGTCCACATACCAGCCATTCTCTTCCTGCGTAATCTCACATTCACCGGCAGCTTCCACCTCGCCGCTATATCTTAATTC
>DVKS01000130.1 GCA_018715905.1 Candidatus Caccovicinus merdipullorum
GGATGTTCTTTCACTGGAATCCCCTTCAACGAAGGTTACATCCATGACCGCGTATCCATCCTTGTAATAATCCGTAATGGCATCATAATCGATGAAGGATTCCGGCGCGTACACATCGATCTGGCTGTCACACCACAGGATCTGATCCACCCCGTCCACTGCCGCCAGTTTATCCTTGTACTGTTTCGCCTCATAAAGGGACACATCTTCCAGCATGATCCGCGCTGTTCCCGGATACCCGAAGGTCTGCTCCATCCGATCAATTCCCTGCTTGGAGTCCACATAGTCCGGAAGGTACTCCGTCAGATCATAATTGACATTCACAAAAGGGACGCATATGGCCGATAATATCAGTGCGATAATAAAAAACTTCTCGATCCGGCGGCTGTTTTCCGCGATCCATCCGGCCAGGACCAGACCCGCTGCCTTCTTCTCGCCGGGACTGTCATCTTCCATCCTCTTCCCTTTTCGATTTCTTACGGCTTGAAACATCCCAGTTCCGCTCCTGGCCCTCTTTTTCAGAAAATCCATAATGGGTCCACTCCTCAAAATACGCATTGATTATTAATCAACTTTTGTTGACTTATAAACTACAATGGATTATACTAATGATATAGCACGGATGCAATAATCATTTTTTGCTCTCTATGTTGATTAATAAACATTATTGTTTTATTTTTACAGGTTTTTATCTATTTTTAACAAATGAAACCGGAGGTAAATTTATGAAAGAAAAAATCCTGGACCGCCGTGTCCGGAAGACCAGGATGCAGCTGCGGCGCTGTCTGGCCGCTCTGCTGAAGGAAAAGAAGATTCAGGACATTACCGTAAGAGAAATCACAGAAATGGCTGACTTAAACCGAGGAACTTTTTATCTCCACTATAAAGACGTATTCGACCTTCTGGATCAGATTGAAAAAGAACTGTTGGCCGGTCTGGAGGCCGCTCTGCAGAAATACCAGGCTGCCGAGCTTCAGAAAAAACCTTCTCTGGTATTTGCCGATGTCTTTCAATACGCAAAAGACAACGCAGACATGGTGCAGATCCTCCTTGGTGAAAACGGTGATCTGAATTTTGTAAATCAGGTAAAAGAACTGGTTCGTGAAAAATGCCTTAAAGACTGGCTGGAGCTGTTCCAGCTTCGAGATTCCCGGGGGTTCGATGCTTACTGTGCTTTTATTGTCTCCGGCAGCCTGGGACTGGTAACCTACTGGCTGGAAAATGACATGAAAGAAAGCCCCGAAGAACTGGCCAGGATCTGTGAGGAGATCATGCTGAAAGGAATTCAGATCCTGACACCCAGATAAATCCGGATTTCCAGATAATTTCTCCCATAAAAAGACAGCAGAGGAAAGTCTTTCTCTTCCTTCTGCTGCCTTTTTTATTACCGCTTAATATCGTAATTCATGTTCATCAGGTTTCTGATGCTTTGTACATCATCGGTGATATTGGCATCACCGTGGATCGTATGCTTGATGGCGCTGCTGGCCACTGCAAAGTTGATCATATCCATAGGACGGTAGTTGTGGATCATGGCATAAATCAGTCCGCTGGCGAATGCATCGCCGCCGCCTACACGATCCAGGATGTTGAACGTAAACAGCCGGCTCTCAAAGGTGTGTCCCTCATACCACATAAAGGCCTTTAAGCTGTTCTCGCTTCCGCTGTGAGCGTAACGCACATGGCGGGCGATGCACTTTAAGTTGGGATAACGGCGTACAAATGCCTGGAAGATCTCATCCTGCTGCTCGTAGGAAGGCTGCAGCGGCACACCGTCCTTGTAATCTCCCTTGGAATGATCCTCGTCATCCTTCCACAGATGGTAAGGCTCAATTCCCAGAAGCACATCTACATAGGGCAGACATTCCGTACAGAAATCTCTCGCCTGCTCCCAGGTCCACAGTGCGCTGCGGAAGTTTCCGTCGAAACTTACGGTCATTCCCAGATCCTTGGCCGCCTTCAGGCTGTTCATAATCAGATCCCGGCAGTTGGGTCCCAGAGCCGGCGTAATGCCGCTTAAGTGAAGCCAGTCGAATCCTTCCATCATAGCCCGCAGATCTACCTTGCTGTAATCATACTCCGTAAAGGCACTGTGCTTTCTGTCGTAAGTTACCTTGCTGGCACGGATTCCGTATCCGGTCTCCAGGTAATAGGTTCCCAGACGGTGGGTAGGCGTCTCGCTGGGCGTACTCAGAATCATAGGAGTGCAGTGTACGTCATTGCTTCGCAGCATTCTCACCGCGCTCTTTCCCAGGCTGTTGTTGGGAACTACGCTGAAGAACGTGCTGTCCACACCCAGGTTGGCCAGAGCCAGGGCGATATTCGCTTCACTTCCTCCGTAACTGGCTTCAAAATTGCTGGCCATACGGATCTTCTCGTAGTTTGGCGGGGTCAGACGAAGCATGATCTCACCGATGGTAAAAAATTTCTTCGGACTTTCATTGTCCTGCAATAAGGGATTAAAATGTTCCATACCGTGCTCCTCCTGTTTTCTTATTTTATATGTTTGATCAACCACTTCATTCCGCTCTTTGCCGCTTTCCAGTGCCTCCATCAGAAACGGCTGCAGATACTCCCGGACCGATCGGCTCATCTCAAGTGAAAAATCCGACATATATTTCCGCTTACAGAACGCATCCAGCCATTCCCCGTAAGGTGTTTTTCCTGCCTGGGGCTTCAGCATCTCTTCCAGCTCTTCGGCGGGCATCCGGCGGTATCCATCGGAATGCACAATATGGGAAAGTTCGGCCCGACGTGGTTTTTTCCGGTTTTGCTGCTGTTTCGTGGGATATCCGAATACTACCATAACCGCCGGAACCACATATTCCGGAAGCTTCAAAAGCTCCCTGTGGCGGCTGCAGTTTTCCAGAATATCGCCAATATAACAGGATCCGATTCCCAGACTCTGGGCTGCTGTCACCGCATTCTGCGCCGCGATCAGGCTGTCCTCCATAGCCAGGAAAAGATCTCCCGGCCCTGGTTTTCTGGGAGAAAGTCCAGCCTCCTCATAAGCATCCTGCCATTTCTGAACATCGGCGCAGAAAATAAGCACCATGTCCGCCTTCGCGATAAAAGGCTGGTGGTCACAGGTCTCTGCAAGAGTATCCTTAAGCTTCTGATCCGTCACATCAATAATCGTGTAAAGCTGCTGATTTCCGGCAGAAGGCGCCTGACAGGCGGCTTTCAGAATCAGCTGCTTTTCTTCCTCGGGTATCGGCTGACCGGTAAATGCCCGCACCGATTTCCTCTCAAACAGCGACCGGATCACCGGATTTTCGTTTTTTACCTGTTTCTCTTCCATTTCTTTTCCTCCCTGCTGTCAGGTATGATGTGAAGGATACTTCATGATCCCATAAAACGCGTCACAAGCGCGTTTCGGGTATTTTATAATACAAAAAGGACGCCGCATTCCCCTCGCAGGTTCTGCAGCGCCCTCTCATGCTTTCTTACACTGACCGATGATACGGTTTTTAATGGAAAGCAGAATTATCTCTGAACACGTCCGGAGCCGTCGCCGCCAGCCAGGTTGTCCACGTCTGCACGGGTAACCAGGTTGAAGTCGCCAGGAATGGTGTGCTTTAATGCGGAAGCTGCTACAGCGAATTCAAGAGCTGCCTTCATATCCTTTCCATCAACCAGGCCGCAGATCAGACCAGCTGCGAAGGAATCGCCGCCGCCTACACGGTCTACGATGGGGGTGATGGAGTACTTTCTGGAGTGATAGAACTCACGGGTCTTTCCATCCATGATGCATGCGGACCAGCCGTTGTTGGAAGCAGAGAAGCTCTCACGTAAGGAGCTGATGATATACTTGAAGCCGAACTTGTCAGCCATCTGATTGAAGATGTCTACATAGCCAGCTAACTCAAGCTCACCGGAGGTTACATCCGTGTTGCCCGGCTTGAAGCCCAGAACCTTCTCAGCATCCTCTTCGTTTCCGATGCACACATCTACATACTGCATCAGGTTGGTCATAACCTTCTGTGCCTTCTCGGAAGACCATAATTTCTTACGGAAGTTTAAGTCTACGGATACAGTTACGCCGTGAGCCTTTGCAGCCTTTAAAGCAGCCTCGGTTAACTCGATAGCGGAATCGGAAACAGCCGGGGTAATTCCGGTAAAGTGGAACCAGTCAGCGCCCTCGAAGATCTCATCAAAGTTGAACTGATCCGGAGTAGCAGTAGAAATGGAGCTGTGTGCACGGTCATAAACTACGTTGGATGCTCTCATGGCAGAACCAGTCTCCAGGTAGTAGATGCCCAGACGCTCGCCGCTTCTTGCGATGTGCTTGGTTCCTACATTGTACTTTCTTAATGCAGCAACAGCGCACTCGCCGATGGGGTTAGCCGGAACAGCGGTTACGAACTCAGCCTCATGGCCATAGTTAGCCAGAGATACGGCTACGTTAGCCTCGCCGCCGCCGTAGTTGATATCAAACTCGTCTGCCTGGATGAACTTCTCATTATTCGGGGTGGATAATCTTAACATGATCTCGCCCATGGTTACAATCTTTGCCATTTTTCTCATTCTCCTTAAAATCTTTAATTATGATGCGGGAGCAGATGCTTTCAGCTCCCGCATCTTAAACACTGTGGATCAACGAAATTTATGCGCGTGCTGCTGCTACAGCTGCTACGAACTCCTGAGCCTTTGCAGTTACGGCTGCGAAGTCACCGGTCTTAGCGCCCTTGGTCAGGCTGCTTCCGGTTCCTACTGCGTATGCGCCGGCCTTTAACCACTTGTCTACATTGTCTACATCTACGCCGCCGGAGGGCATGAACTCACCCTGGGGAAGGGGTCCCTTGAAGGAGCTGATCGCAGCAGGTCCTACGATGTTGCCCGGGAAGATCTTGATTACGTCGCATCCAGCTTCCATAGCGGTAATGGCCTCAGTTGGGGTCATAACGCCGGGCAGCATGGGCACACGGTAACGATTGCACAGTTTAATGGTTTCTACGTTTAAGCCAGGGCTTACTACATAGTTTGCGCCTGCTAAAATTACCTGGCGGGCAGTCTCAGGATCCAGAACGGTTCCGGCGCCGATAACAACCTTGTCGTTGTCCTTATATTTCTTTGCCATAGCTGCAATAAACTCTACGGGATTGCCCTCGTCCATGGTCATGGTAATCTCAATGAAATTGATGCCGCCTGCGATGATGGCGTCCACGACCTTCTCGCCCTGCTCTAAGTTCTTCGCACGAACTACGGCTACCAGGCAGTCTTCCTTCAGTCTTGCTAAAACCTGTTCTTTCTTCATTTTTTTCTCCTTCTTTCTTTTCATTCGCATATACGAACAACTATCGCAAATGCAATTTTATGGTTAAATTTTAATCGCTACCGGTGATTTTGTCAACGGGTAAGGCGCTTATTTTTTCTTATTTTCCCAGGTATCCCAGAAGCCGCGAAATTTCTCCGGCTTTCTGCTTTACCGCCAGTCCCAGAGCGTGATAATCTTCCGTAGGTTTGAAAAGGCTGGAGGCACTGATGGCGCCCAGCACACGGCCCTCTCTGTCGTAAACAGGAGCACCTACACACTCCATATGCTCTTCCACCTCCCTGGCATCCAGAGCATATCCCATCCGGCGAACCTTTTCAAGTTCTGCCAGGAACGCCTCCTCCGAAAGGATGGTTCTGGGCGTTTTCTTCCGGAAATGGATCCTTCCTACCACCTGACGCCTGGTCTCCTCATCCGTATAAGCTAAAATAGCCTTTCCAAGGGAGGTGCAGTAGACAGGATTCTTTGTACCTACTGTGGCTGTTGTTATAATCGGGTTCTCCGGTTCAAACTTGCACAGATATACCACTTCATGTCCGGTAAGAACGCCGTAAAAAACAGTTTTTCCGATTTCGCGGGCAAAGGCCTTAAGTTCCGGCTCAATGGTCCCCAGTACATCCATATGGTTCGTATAGCTTACTCCGATCCGGTAAGCAGTCAGTCCGATGGTATATACCTGCTTCTGCCCTCGGGCAACATTCACCATGCCCGTCTCCGCCAAAGTTGTGATAATATCATAGGCACTTGTCTTGGGGAGGTTCAGGGTATCACAAATCCGGTCCAGGGTGATTCCTTCCGGGCATTTGGAAACCAGTTTTAAGATTTCAACGCTTCTGAGGGTCGTTCTGTTAAGCTTCATGCGTTACCTCTTTTCATGGATTGCTGCTTTTGAAAATCCGCCGTCTGATAAGCGGCATCAATTCAGGAATGCCAAATGCTTCGCCGGAGCGCCCCGGAATCTCTATAAGGTCACGCCCTGCTTAAAGATCGCCCAGTCATGGAAGCCGGCCTCTTCGGCCTTAACCGGCTTTCCGGAAGCCACATCCAGCACATACTGGAACAGTGCAGCTGCCAGATCTTCCTTAGTGGCATCTTCAACCATACGTCCGGCATTAAAATCGATCCAGTTCTTCTTATGAGCTGCCAGCTTGGAGTTGCTGGAGATCTTAACTGTGGGAACCGGCGATGCAAAAGGCGTTCCCCGTCCCGTGGTAAACAGCACAATCTGGGCGCCGGACATGGCCAGCGCGGTGGCTGCTACCAGGTCGTTTCCAGGAGCACTTAACAGATTCAGTCCCTTTACTTTTACCGGCTCCGCATAGGAAAGGACGCCCTTTACCGGAGAACTTCCCGACTTCTGCGTGCATCCTAAGGACTTGTCCTCCAGTGTGGAGATGCCGCCTTTTTTATTTCCAGGGGACGGATTCTCATAAATCGTCTGGTTATGACTCTTAAAGTAGTTCTTAAAATCATTGATCAGGTTTACGGTCTTATCAAAAAGTTCCGGCGTCTCGCAGCGGTTCATGAGAATGGTCTCTGCGCCGAACATTTC
>DVKS01000131.1 GCA_018715905.1 Candidatus Caccovicinus merdipullorum
TAATAAAGCCGGTCTTCAAATGTCTGATTATAAAGAATGGTTCCGATCAGATAAATCACCAGGCAAAAAATAATCAGACCGAGAAAGTGGACCTTGTAGTACTCCCAGATATACCAGAAACGGTCCTTCCAGGACATGTTTTTCAGTTTTTGTCCCTCTTCTTTTCCGTTTTTCTTAATGGTATCTTTTAAAGACATGGTTCGTGCACCTCATTTTGATTCATAATTGGCGGCATCCGGGAACCGGCAGGAGAGTTTTGCCGGCACGGCACAGCGCCTTACGCCATTATACCATGACTTCTCCGAAGCCATGGTATCCCTCCGGGGGATGCGCACGGTTCGCAGCGGTGTTTGTCTCGCTTTGCTCAACGCGAACCGGCGCTGGTATAATGTCTGCAGACATTATACCATGATTTTTCACAGGCGATTGTAAAAATTTCATGAATTATGGAAGAAAATTTGCTTTTTTCATTAAAATTCGCTATACTGAGAAAAGACCTGAAACGAAAAGATAAGAAAGGTTGACGGATTACAGAAAAAGGGGACTGAAAGTATGTTTCAAAGTTTATTTAATTACGATAATCCGGTGTGGCGGTTTATCGGAAAACTGGGTGATTTAATTCTTTTGAATGTTCTGTGGATTATCTGCAGCATTCCGATTTTTACCATAGGTGCTTCCACTACGGCAGTTTACTATGTGACGCTGCGCCTGGTGCGGGACGAGGACGGGCAGACGATCCGCTGCTTTTTCCGGTCCTTCAAGGAGAATTTCAGGCAGGCTACGGTGCTGTGGCTTCTGATTCTTCTGACCGGAATTGTGCTGGGATTTGACATGTACTTTTTCCTTCAGATAATGACTGGGGATTCCGCATTCCGTACGGTTTTAACGGCGGTGATCGGCGCCATGATCATAATCTGGCTTTTTGTCGTGTGGTACCTTTTCCCGGTGCAGAGCCGTTTTTACAATCCCATAAAAAAGACGATTTATAATGCCTTCTTTATGTCTATCCGCCACTGCTTTCAGACCATCGCTATGCTGGTGCTGGATGTATTGCTTCTCCTGGCCGGATACCTTTCTTTATATTATGCGCCGCAGTTTTCTGCCTTGGGATTTATGTTCGGCTTTCCGCTGATTGCGTTTGTAAACTCCTATTTCTTTGACCGGATCTTTAAGAATTACATTCCGGAAGATGATCGGAACGATGATGGTGAGCTGCGTCCCATCCTGGAGGATGTGAAATTATCGCGTCCCGAGCCCGGGGCTAATCCGGAAGCTGCTCCTGATGGACACACGGCAGATCCGAAAGCAGAAGCACATGTGGAGACGCCGGAACCCCGGTTCCAGGAAGCCGGGAGCCTGCAGGAGGATCCTCAGGTGTCTGCAGACAAGAAAACAGAAGAATAAAGCTCAGACAAAAAATAAAACAGACGAAAAGGGCATGGCGCAAAAGCCATGCCCTTTTCATAATCTCTTTTACAGTGCTTCTTCACCCCGTTCTCCCGTCCGTATACGGACGGCATCCTGCACATCATAGATAAAGATTTTTCCGTCTCCGTGGGTACCGGTAGTGATTTCTGCCACAATTCTTTCTACAATGCTGTCGGCAGCATCTTCCGCCACAACCGTTTCTACTTTTAATTTGGGCAGGAGATTGACTGTATATTCCGTTCCTCGGTACATCTGCTTATAGCCGTTCTGGTTTCCGTATCCCATAACATTGCTGATCATCACGCCGGTAGCATGGCTGTCGGTGAGAATATTTTTCAGCTGTTCCAGTTTTTCCGGTTTAATAATAATTTCCAGTTTTTTCATACAAACAGCTCCCTTCCGTAACTGCATAATATCATTGTGTTTTCAGTATAGCATGACTTCTCCGAAGTCATGCTATCCCTCCGTGGGATGCGCACGGTTCGCAGCGGTATTTGTCTCGCTTTGCTCAACGCGAACCGGCGCTGGTATAATGTCTGCTCTGCAGACATTATACCATAGTCTTCCTGAAAATACGAGAAAATTTGCTTTTTAAAGGAAAAGGACTTGCTATTTCTGAAAAAGAGCGATATACTTCTACCGAATGGATATTGTATACAAAATAATGTATTTTCTAAACAGAAATTCCAAAAAGGATTGGTGGCAATGATTACAACTTTAAAATTAAGGGCCTACGGAAAAATAAATCTGGCTCTGGATGTACTGAGAAAGCGGGAAGATGGATATCATGATGTAAGGATGATCATGCAGACCGTAGGCATCTATGACCAGGTGGACCTGCGCAGGAAGGAAGAGCCGGGCATTACCGTTGAGACGAATTTAAGCTATCTTCCGGTAAATGAAAACAATCTGGTTTACCAGGCGGCCAGGCTTTTGATGGAGGAATTCCAGGTAAAAGAAGGACTGCATATCCAGTTAAAAAAATTCCTTCCGGTGGCAGCCGGCATGGCAGGGGGAAGCAGCGATGCGGCTGCAGTTCTTTACGGAGTAAACAAGATGTTCGGTCTGGGACTTTCCAAAGAGGCGCTGATGGAGCGGGGAGTGAAGATCGGGGCAGATGTGCCTTATTGTCTGCTTCGGGGAACGGCCCTTTCGGAAGGGATCGGAGAGAAGCTGACACCGCTGCCGCCTATGCCCCAGTGTCAGGTGGTCATTGCAAAGCCAGGGATCAGTGTTTCCACCCGCTATGTTTATGAGAATCTGCATGCCAATGAACTGCGCCAGGAGCAGCATCCGGATATCGACGGCATGGTGGAGGCCATCCGCAGCCGGGATCTTTATCAGGTAGCCGGCCGTTTTGGAAATGTTCTGGAACTGGTAACAGAGAGCAAATATCCGGTGATCGGAGAACTGAAACAGGCTATGAAGGAGACCGGCGCCCTGAATGCATTGATGAGCGGCAGCGGCCCCACGGTTTTCGGCCTTTATGCAAGTCCCAAAGCGGCCCGGAATGCCTATGAGGCGCTGCGCTACGGACGGTATGCGTCTCTGGCCAAACAGGTATACCTGACTAATTTTTTCAACAACAGCAAGCCTACCAGGTGATAAAGGAGGAACCTTCCATGGCAAAAGACTTTAAAGTAACGATGAACGAATATCTGCCTCTTCGAGATGTGGTGTTTAATACGCTGCGCCAGGCGATTTTAAAGGGAGAACTGGAGCCGGGAGAGCGCCTGATGGAAATCCAGCTGGCGGAGCGGCTGGGAGTAAGCCGTACTCCCATCCGTGAGGCCATCCGGAAACTGGAGCTGGAAGGCCTGGTGTTAATGGTTCCCAGGAAAGGTGCGGAGGTAGCGAGCATATCGGAAAAGAGCCTGCGGGAGGTGCTGGAAGTGCGCCGTTCTCTGGAAGAACTGGCCATTGAACTTGCCTGCCAGAAGATTACGCAAGAGCAGATCCAGGAACTGGAAGCTGCGGAAGCTGTCTTTGCGGAAGCAGTTCAGAAGGGAGATCCCATGACTATTGCAGAAAGCGATGAAAGCTATCATGATGTGATCTATCAGGCCACAGGAAACGGCCGCCTTGTCCAGATCCTTAATAATCTTCGGGAACAGATGTACCGCTACCGCCTGGAATATATTAAAGATGCGGATAAACGGCAGATCCTTGTGGTGGAGCATGAGCATATCATCCGTGCGGTAAAGAGTCATAATATCGCGGAGGCCAAACGGGCCATGCGGGAGCATATCGATAATCAGCAGCTGACCGTTTCACGGAATATTAAGGAGAGATCGTGATGAATTTTAAAGAGCGGTATCTGGCCGGTGAGATTCCCTTTGAGGAGATTGACCGGTACATTGAGGAATGGAACAACAGCGATGATCCCAGGACTCTTGCGAAATTTCTGGGACTGGATGAGGAAGAAGAGGATGTCTGGATTGATGTCAGCGATGACGCGCTGAAGATGATTCTGGACAGTCAGAAAAAAACGGGAAGGGATAGATTTTAAACCCGTTACGGAGAAATAAAGATTATTAAAAAAATATGAAACCCATTGACAAAGTGACAGGCTGGCATTATTATAGTGACAGGTTGTCACTTTGCATTTTATGCATTCCAGTTCAGCACGGTATTTCTTTTGACTGCCGTTCTGGACATTTTTATGGAAAATTAGAAAAAGGAGATGGTAGAAAATGCCGACAGAACGTTTTTTGCATTTGTCGGAGTCGAAAAAAGCATTGATCCGAGAAGCTGCGATTAAAGAATTCAGCAGAGTGCCTATAGAGAAGGTGTCGATCAATAAGATCGTGCAGAATGCAGACATTTCCAGGGGAAGCTTTTACACATATTTTGAGGATAAGGAAGATCTTCTGGGATACATATTTGAGGAATTCGTAAACCAGGTAAAGGATTTCTGCCGCCAGTGTCTTGATAACAACAATGGAGATTTCTGGGCGCTCTTATCCGGAATGATGGAATATCTGCTTCAGGTGTGCCGGGAAAAGCGCATGTTTGTCCTGGCACAGACGGCCTCCGGCCATGAAGTTCTGATTAAATTCATGGGGAACAGAGACAGCGGCCATGATGGGATGTGCGCGGAAGAATTTGCCATACAGGAGCTTTATGAGCGTACCAATTGTGAAAACCTGAGAGTAGATGGACCGGAAGATTTTCAGCAGCTGTTTTCCATTGGAATTCATACGATGCTGGCAGCGATTGCTGATGTTTATAAAAAAGGAAAAGATGAAGAGGAAGCAAAACGACTGTTTGAAAAGCGTCTGGACTATATCCGCTACGGGGCGGTCCGCCGCCGGGGACAGTCTTAACCGGAGAAATAAAAGCCGTAAAGAAGAACAGTGGTAACAGAAAGGAAAAGGAAGATGACGAAGAAAAAAATAATTGGAGGAATTATCATTATTTTGGCGGCTTTGTTTGTGCTGTTTCGTTTCTTAAATAGAGAGGAAACCGTATCAACCTACGAAAGCCGCCCTACGGTTTCTGCCGAACAGCCGGCAACGGGAGACATTGTACTTTATACGGAACTGATCGGAACCGTAGAACCCATGTCCAAAGCAGATGTGATTCCCAAGATGGCAGGTGAGGTTCTGGAAGTAAACTTCCAGGCAGGAGATTACGTAGAGGCTGGTCAGGTTTTATGCCGCATTGATTCGGACGCGCTGACCTCTCTTAAGCTGAATATGGATGCCGCATCGGTTACTCTGGCAGAGGCCCAGAGGAATCTGGCCAGACTGCAGACTCTGTATGCGGCAGGCGCTGTTTCCCAGCAGGAATTAGAGCAGATCCAGAACAGTACAGAAAGCGCCCGCATCGCTTACGAAGCGGCGAAGAATCAGTATGATCTGCAGCTGGAATATACTGCGGTGACAGCTCCTATCAGCGGAACTGTGGAATCCAGAAATGTGGACGTCCATGATTTTGTAAGTACAGGCGCATCGATCTGCACCATTTCTTCTGACGGCCAGCTGCAGATCGAATTTGGAGTTACCGAGAAAACCCATGGAAATATTGCCGCCGGCGATACGATTACCGTGGAAAAAGGCGGAAATACATACGAGGCACAGATCAGCGAGATCGGCTCCATGATCAATGCGTCTACGGGACTCTACGATGTAAAAGCCGCCATGGATAGCCAGGCAGATATGACCACAGGAACCAGAGTGAAGCTGTCGGTGGTTCGGGATAAAGCAGAAGACGCCATGCTCATCCCCCTTTCTGCAGTAAATTATGATAATGGAAATCCTTACGTTTACTGTTACCAGGACGGAACTGCTGTGAGAACAGATATTCAGGCAGGCATCCATGATCAGGATAAGATTGAAATTCTGGGCGGATTGGAGGCGAACAGTCAGGTTATTACCTCCTGGAGCAATGAACTGGTAGACGGCGCACAGGTGCTGGTGAAGGAAGCAGGTGAGACCGAATGATCAGACTGACGAAGCTTGCCTTAAAAAGACCGGTCACCATTATCCTCTGCCTGGTGACCATTGTTTACTTTGGATTCCAGTCCCTGATGGGGGCCAGGATGGAACTGATTCCGGAGATGGAATTGCCCATGCTTCTGATCAGCACGGTTTATGCCGGTGCCAGCCCTGATGATGTGGAAGAATTGATTACTTCCAAACAGGAAGATGCGGTATCTACCTTAAGTGGTATCGATACAGTTCAGTCCTACTCCATGGAAAATGTATCCGTGGTCATGATTCAGTATGAATACGGGACCAACATGGATACGGCATACATCAACCTGAAAAAGGCCATGGACGGTATTCAGAGCCAGATGCCGGAAGATGCAGGCGATCCCAATATTTTGGAGATGGACATTAACGCCATGCCATCCATCATGCTGTCCGTCAGCGGCAATGTGGGAACGAATCTTTACACCTATGTGGAAAATCAGATTGTTCCGGAACTGGAACGGCTCAGCGCCGTAGGCGAAGTGTCTCTGGCCGGAGGCCAGCAGGACTATGTGCGGGTGGAATTGATGGCAGATAAGCTGGAGCAGTACCATCTTACCATGAATCAGGTGGCACAGCTGGTAGGCGCTGCGGACTTTACCGTTCCCGCAGGAAGTGTGGACGAAGGAGATCAGTCTCTGGATGTCAGTGTAGCCAACGATTATGACAGTGTGGAAAGCCTGGAGAA
>DVKS01000132.1 GCA_018715905.1 Candidatus Caccovicinus merdipullorum
CCTTTATCCACAGGAATGCCGTACCGGTTCCGGACTTCCCACTCGATCTGATAATTGTTTTTGATCTGCATGACCTTGTCTCCCACCCGGTACACCGTCTGTCCCACGGTCCGCTCGGTCTTTTCCGGAGCCGGCGGATTGAGAAAATTCTGCAGGATGCTGTTCAGCCGCTCCACCCCCAGAGCGCCCTTGCGCATAGGCGTCATCACCTGAATGTCATAAGGGTCCGCCTGAACGTAACCGGGAAGCTTTTTCTGCACCAGCGTCAGCATGGCGCTGATGATTGCATCCGGCGACTCCCTCCGGATAAAAAGAAAATCCCGGCTCCGTCTGGCCAGATCTACCGGCTCCCCGTGGTGAATCCGGTGGGCGTTCATGACAATATCGCTTTCTGCCGCCTGCCGGAAGATCTTTGTCAGCTGCACCACCGGAAATACCCCGCTGTTAATGATATCCCGCAGCACATTTCCCGGCCCCACACTGGGAAGCTGATTCACATCTCCCACCAGGATCAGCCGGGTTCCTACCGTCACTGCACGCAGAAGGGAATGAAGCAGATGAATATCCACCATAGACATCTCATCGATGATCACCACATCCGCGTCCAGGGGATTTTCTTCATTCCGGTCAAAATGCATGCCGCTTAAGGTGCCTTCCTTCTCTCCTATGCCGCCTCCGGTCAGTTCCAGCATCCGATGGATCGTTCTTGCCTCGCAGCCGGTAGCCTCCGTCATCCGTTTGGCCGCTCTTCCCGTGGGCGCCGCCAGAAGGATCTCCATCCCTTCCTGCTCAAAAAAGCGGATGATGGTATTGATGGTGGTGGTCTTTCCCGTTCCCGGTCCGCCGGTGATAATCAAAAGTCCGCAGTTTACCGCCCGGCGCACTGCCTCTTTCTGCAGTTCATCCAGAAGAAGTTCCTCTTCCTGCTGGATCTTAAGGATCTTCGCCTCAATCTGTCCCTCCGGAATGTCTCCCCGGATATTCAAATCATGGAGCATCCTGGCGGAGTTCAGTTCCAGATAATAATACTGGGCCGCATACACGGCCGCCTCCCCGCCGCCTGCCTTGATAACGATCCGCTTTTCCATCTGCATATCCATCAGATGCTTCTCCATCCGCTCCGGCTCCACCTTCAAAAGCTCCGATGCCTGCCTAAGAAGCACTTCCTTCGGCAGATAAGTGTGGCCGTTTCCCACTCCCTGAAGAAGCGTATAGAGAATGCCGCACTTGATCCGGAAATCGGAATCCGTCAGGATCCCTGCCTTCCCTGCAATCTCATCTGCCAGCTTAAATCCCACGCCGGGGATATCATCTGCCAGCTGGTAAGGATTTTCCTTTATAACGGAATACAATCTCGCCCCATACTGCTGGTAGATTTTCACCGCCAGATTCATGGAAATCCCATAATCCTGAAGAAACATCATGGCCTGACGCATCTCCTTTTTCTCTTCCACCTGCCGGCTGATATCCATGGCCATCTTTTCACTGATGCCCTTTACCTCGGAAAGCCGCTCCGGCTCCTCCTCCATGATCCGAAAGGTATCTGCCTTAAACCGGCGCACGATCCTGGATGCTAAAGCAGCTCCGATGCCTTTAATGGCACCGGAGCCTAAATAGCGTTCTACGGAAAGGGTGTCCTGGGGCGTCTTGATCTCGTAGCTTTCCACCTGCAGCTGCTGGCCATAGACGGGGTGCTCGATCATGCTTCCCACGGCCTCCACCATCTCACCTTCGCTGATATAATGAAAAGTCCCCACCAGGATATACTCTTCTCCGTCTGCGTTAAGGCTTAAAACGGTGTAGCCGTTTTCTTCGTTCCGATATTTAATTCGTTCTACAAATCCTGTTACTGTCGCCATAGCACCACCTTACCGTTCCGGGAATCTGATCTGTCTTAATTAAATTCCGACTTCCCGTCGCCGTGGGTGAACTCAATGAACTTGCCCGTTCCGATGGCAACTGCCGTCAGCGGATCCTCCGCAATCATAGTGGTAATACCGGTCTTTTCCTCGATCAGCGTATCCAGTCCGCTTAAAAGCGAGCCGCCGCCGGTTAAAACAATGCCCCGGTCAAAGATATCTGCAGCCAGCTCCGGCGGAGTGCGCTCTAAAACATTGTGTACCGCATCCACGATCTGCATAGCCGGCTCACGAAGAGCTTCCAGGGTCTCATCAGAGGTAACTACAATGGTCTTAGGCAGACCGGTCACCAGGTTCCGGCCTCTCACTTCCATGGTAAGAACTTCCGGTCTGCGGGACGCCGCACCGATGTTGATCTTGATTTCCTCGGCTGTTCTCTCACCGATCAGAAGATTGTGCTTCTTTCTCATGTAGCGGACCAGAGCCTCGTCAAAATCATCGCCTGCCGTCTTAATAGATGTGCTTACTACCGTACCGCCCAGAGAGATCACGGCGATATCCGCCGTACCGCCTCCGATATCTACGATCATATTTCCGCAGGCCTTGGAAATATCAATGCCTGCGCCGATGGCTGCAGCTACCGGCTCTTCAATGATGGTAACTTCTCTGGCCCCGGCCTGGTAAGTCGCATCCTCTACCGCCTTCTTTTCCACCTCGGTAGCACCGCTTGGGATACAAACGCTGATCCTCGGCTTGCGCAGCGTCTTCTTTCCTACTGCCTTTTCAATGAAATACTTCATCATCTTCTCTGTTACCGTATAATCAGAGATCACACCCTGCCGCAGAGGACGAACCGCCACAATGTTTCCAGGCGTACGTCCGATCATCAGGCGGGCCGCCTCGCCGATGGCCATGATCTTATTGGTGTCCCGGTCGATGGCTACAACCGACGGCTCCTTTAACACCACACCTTTGCCCTTAATGTAAACCAGAATACTGGCTGTGCCCAGATCGATTCCAATGTCATTGGACATCATCGTAAACATAATCCCTTTTTCCTCCTGTCTGGCATTCTCCGGCCTGTCCGTTTTCTGCGAAAACAGACATCCTTTCAGCCGGAAACAATCTGTATCAATCTATCAGAACCTGTGAAAAACCGGCAGAGCGCGCCGCTGGCACGCCAAACCGGATACTTCGCAATCGAAGGCTCATGAACCGCCACTATATCTATTCTATTATATACGAACTTCCAGACTTTTCAAATGGTTTTTTATCTTTTTTATTTTGTTTATGATTTTTTTATTTGATGGACATATTTCCGACACATTTTGCCGGTATACTTTACCTTGTTATCCGAAAGGATAACGGCCTTTGTTTCAAGTGTATACTTGAAATCACAAAGCTTTTTCATACTCATACCGGGCAGCCCCAAAAGCTGTCCGGTCCCCCCCTTTAATAATTTTCATATTTTTGATTTCCATATAACAAAAAGACTGCTTTTCGGCAGTCTTTTCTTTTTTTCATTTTCTTTTTGATTTTTTCGCCGGACTAGGCAGCGTCCATTCCGGTCTCCCATCCCATCATTAGGAAACTTTATCCACAGATTTTGTCACGATCACATCGCTATCCAGACCAAGCACCCTGCTGATCACCACATCTCCTTCACAGACAGGGGCCTTAAGGACTGCTTTTTTTATCTCCGCCATCACATCAAAAATTCTGGCCTTGGGAACGGGACTGGTCAGGCGGACGCTTGCCAGCGGAAGTTCTCCGCCTTCCACCAGCACGGAGGTGGCAATATTCCGCATGGGATTTTCAATTTCCTGTGTCACATACTCTCTTCCCCGCGGGCAGCGGTTCCCCGACACCTCCGCAATGGTTTCTTCTTCCAGTTTTACCTGGATGTCACATCCCTGGGGACACATAATGCAGGTAAACTCTCTCAGCATATCATCTTCACCTCCAGATCATCGGCTGTATTGAGCTTTTCCGCCTGAATGGAAATCTGAATCATCTCTGCCGGAAGCGCCTTAGGCTTTTTCAGCCGTTTTATCACATTTTCTCCCTGGCAGATCTCTATGGTACAGTCCTTTAAGGGTCTGCGCACCCGGAAGGAAACCGTCACATCATTCTGTCCGCTGATCCTTGCCGGCACAAGCTGTCCCACCAGCGGATCCCCTTTTACGTTCAGATGACACCCAGGAAGAGAGCCTTCCTGAATCAAACGCGCGGCTCCCTCTGCCAGGGCCTCTGCTTCCAGAGAAACGAAATCCACCAGATCATGAACGTGAAGCACATTTCCCGCAGCAAAGATTCCAGGAACGGTAGTCTGATAATTTTCATCTACCGCCGGCCCCTTCGTTCCTTCATCCGCCTCTGCACCGGCCATCCAGGTCAGTTCATTTTCCGGAATCAGCCCCACAGAAAGAATCAGCGTATCACACGGATACTCCTTTTCCGTTCCCGGTATGGGCGCAAGATTCTCATCCACCTGGGAAACCACCACGCTCTCCAGCCGGTCCCGGCCCCGGATATCGGTAACCGAATGACTTAAATACAGCGGAATGTGATAATCATTGAGACACTGCTCTACATTTCTTGGCAGGCCGCTTGGATAAGGCTGAATCTCAAATACCCCAAGCACCTTAGCCCCTTCCAGAGTCATCCTTCTGGCCATGATCATGCCGATATCCCCGGAACCTAAGATGACCACGTTTCTGCCTACCATTTTATTTTTTAAATTAATATAAGCCTGAGCCACACCGGCCGTGTACACGCCGGCCGGGCGGGTTCCCGGAATACTGATGGCACCTCTGGTCCGCTCCCTGCATCCCATGGCCAGAATCACTGCCCTGGCCTGGATTTCCAGGAATCCTTCCGAAGAAGATGCGTACACTTTTCGGTCCGGCGTTATTTCCAGTACTGTGGTATCTGTCATGCAGGGAATGGAAAGCTCCTCTGCCTGTTTTACGAAGCGGGACGCATACTCCGGCCCGCTTAATGTCTCCCCGAACCGGGTCAGGCCAAACCCGTCATGAATGCACTGGCGCAGGATTCCTCCCGGCTTTTTCTCCCGTTCCAGAATCAGGATATCCTCTACGCCTTTCTTTTTCAGTTCAATGGCTGCCGCAAGCCCTGCCGGACCGCCTCCGATAATCACCGCATCCACCTGTCTCATTGCGCCGCACCTCCCATTTCTCCGAAATGATCTTTCTCCCGGCTGCGCACCGGTCCCGTAAACATATAGGAATTTTCCCGTGAATAGCGCACATCCTCCGGACGGATTCCCATCTCTTCCTCAATCATCTCTGTGATTCTGGTTTCACAGTAGCCGCCCTGACACCGTCCCATGGTGGCGCGGGTGCGGTTCTTGATCCCGGTCACAGTACAGACACCTAAGGGATTGTGAATGGCCTTTCGTATCTCTGCTCTGGTCACGGTCTCGCAGCGGCACACGATTTCTCCGTACTCCGGATCTTTTTCGATGGCCCTGGCCTTTTCCTCTCTGGTCATCTCATAAAAACGTTTCTCCACCGGCCTTACCGGGTTAAAATCCTGGTTAGCAGCAGGATGCTCCTGAGCCGCAAGAAGGGCCGCAGCCCGTCTGGCCAAAGGAAGAGCGCAGGTAACGCCGGGGGACTCGATTCCCACCAGATTCACCGTATGGGGATGAGATGCATCTGCTTCCAGCTTAAAATCCAGTATGGCTCCCGTCTCCGGATCATACCGTTTCCAGCGGATCCCTGCAAAATTCCGGATAAAATAATCCCGCTTCATCTGCTTAAACATCTTTCTGCCGTCTGCAAAAAGTCCGTCCATATGCTCCTTTGTCACTTTATAGTCTTCCCAATCCTCCGTCACATAAGAATCCGGTCCCACTAAAACGTTTCCGTCAATGGTGGGTGTGGCGTGGGTGGCAAAACCTCCGTTGTCATTGGGAGCCGGATAAACGGGAATCGACAGGAATGCTCCCGCCTTTTTATCCAGAACGTAGTACTCTCCCTTAAAGCCTTTTACCGGATAATCGGGATAGCCCAGCATGGCCGAAATTTTTGATGCAAACATGCCTGCGCAATTTACTACCCAGCGGGTCTTAAAATCTCCCTTCGGCGTTTCTAAAAGGTAGCAGTCCTCATCTTCCAGACGCCGGATGTCCGTCACCTCCCGTCCAAAGAAAAAGCGGACGCCGTTCTGGCAGGCATTTTCCGCCAGCGCTATGGTGTAGGCCATGGGATCCAGAATTCCGGAAGACGGAACATACATGGCAAACTCACCGCCGGCATTTGGATCGATGCGCCGGATCTCTTCCTTATCAATGATCCGCATCCCTTTTACGCCATTCTGTTCTCCGATTCCCTTATACTTTAAGATGTTTTCCATGTCATGGTCGGTAAATCCCACCACCAGCTTGCCCGTACGTTTAAAGGGAACTCCCAGCTCCTCTGCCACCTGGTCAAATTCCTGATTGCCCTCCACAGCGCATTCTGCTTTCAAAGATCCCGGCTTGTAAGTAAAACCCGCATGCAGCATTCCCGTATTCCGGCTGCTGTTTCCGCAGGCCACATCCAGTTCCTTTTCCAGAACGCCGATCTTTAAGCGGAAGCGGGCCAGCTCCCTGGCCGCCGCCGCACCTACCACGCCGGCTCCGATAACGATCACATCCCACTGTTCCATATTCTGCATTCCTCCCGTGTCTCTTTGCCGCATCCTCTGCAGCGTACATTTCTTTTCTTTCTGTGATTCTGCTGTTTTTGCAGCAGTTCGCACAGAAACGGACTTGTTTTTCATCTGATTTTATTGTATATATAGGATAAACATTAGTCAAATTTAATTAATTAACATTTATGTTAGCATTTCTAACTATTTCGTTTCAGCACAGCTATATTATTCCAGGGAGGAAATTAATTATGGAACTGCGCCAGATGGAATATATCCTGATGATACAGGAAGAAAAAAGCATTACACGGGCTGCTGAGAGACTTTTTCTCACCCAGTCCGCCCTAAATCAGCAGCTGCAGAAGCTGGAAGAGGAACTCGGCACACCTCTTTTTATCCGGACCCGATCCGACTGGAAGCCGACACCGGCCGGGCAGGTCTGTATCGAAGCTGCCAAAAATATCCTGAACATAAAAAAGGATGCCTGCAGCCGGATCCAGGATATGGCAGACACATCCCGCCGTACGTTCTCCGTAGGACTGATCCCGGAGCGGGGTGTGGATATGTTTACCGCCATTTATCCGGAATTTCACCGCCGCTTCCCTCATGTGATCCTGGAACCCCAGGAATGTAATGTCCGCACCATGCAGAAATCCATTACAAAAGGGCAGCTGGATTTAGGTCTGATCACACTGACCGAAGAGCAAAAAGATGAAAACACTTACCTGCATATGGCAGATGAGGAGATCTTTCTTGCAGTTCCCTCTATCCATCCCCTGGCTTTTCTTGGAAGCCCCAATGCTGCCGATGCACCCGATATCGACCTTGGAAACTTCTCCGGCGATTCCTTCATCCAGATTTCTCAGAGTTCCACTATGTATCAGCTTTCGGAACGGCTTTTTGAGGAAGCGGGCTTTGCTCCCCATGTCCTTTTTTATACCGTCAGCAATGTGAGCAAATACCGCATGGTTCTGGCAGGCATCGGCTGCGCTCTGCTTCCTGCGGTTTTTGCTGTTCCCAATGAAAATGCCGTCTTTTTCCGCCTAAAGCAGCATCCCGCCTGGGAGATCACCATGTGCTGCCGGAAAGATGCTTACTTAAGTACAGCAGAAAAAGCTTTTCTGGATCTGTGCCGCCGCTACTGGGAACTGCAATAATTCCAACTTTAATAAGAATTTCTTTAGAGATTTTATAAATTTTAAATTCTGCCGCCATATTTAAGACATATTTACCCGCTATACTAATGACAGTTGCTTAAGATGCAACTGCTTAACAAAGCTTTTTCATACTCATACCGAATGGCGGCCAGGCCATTCGGCCCCTAAACATTTTCTTATTTATACCTACCATTCCCAAAAAACGCACCGGCGGCAGACCGGTGCGTTTTTGTGCTGTAAAGCATCCAGCAATATATGCCGGCTTCTCATTTTCGAAAGATTTTCTTTATCAAATTTATGAATTTTATATTTTGAGGACACATTCCATACACATTTTCCTTATATACTAATGACAGTTGCTCGAAAGGGCAACGGCTCAAAAGAGCTTTTTCATACTCATACCGGATGGCTTCCGGGCCATCCGGTCCCCCCCTAAACATTTTCTTATTTATACCTACCATTCCCAAAAGAAGGCATCAGCCATGCAGCTGATGCCTTCTTAAATTTATATTCCATTTAACTCAATGCTTCCTGTCCCGGCTGTCTTCTGTGCCGTCCGTTTTCCTTCTTCTGGTATTCCGAATATCCCGCTGGATCTCCTCCAGCGCCTCTTTGTATTTTCTGGAAACTGCCGTAGGATTTCCGCGGAGGATTCCGCGAAGGTAGAACCGCTTAAAAGGAGAAATTCCTTTCCGCAGTTCATCATGGCGAATGCCCAGTTCCTCTGTGCGCCTTTTCAGAGCATCCAGTTTATCAAGAAGAGCCTGCTGCCGCTCTGCCGCAGCTTCTTTTAAATCGCCAAGTCCCAGAAGCCCTGCCTTCCCGCTGCGAAGTTCTTCCAGCCTGGCTGCTGCCTCATCCTTCAGTTCGCCAATCACAGCCGCCGTAGCCTCCACAGCGCGGAGAGGCGCTGCGCCGCGCATTCCGTTCATACGGGCCGCCACGCTGGCCTTAAGTTCCGCTGCCCGCAGCAGTGTCTCTTCCTGAGCCATCTGAACCTTCTCAGAAGTCTGGTCACGCAGCTGCCCTTTTAACAGCGCAAGCTGCAGCTGCAGTTCCTCCAGATCTCCCTTCATCCTGGTAACTGCTTCCAGAGCCCGTCCAAGATCCAAAGCTGCCCGGAAAGATTCTACTGCATCTGCTGCAAACAAAATGCTGATCGCCGCAGCCAGTCCTATGGCTGTTCCCATCGAAAGTCCCAGCACCAGCCGCTCCACCGGCTTGTGAATTACTTCCGTCAGCAGGATTGTAAGAAATCCCCATACAATGGAAGAACTCAGACAAATGTAGCCGTTTACATTAAAGCGCTGATTGCTGTAATCCCAGTAGCGGACCTTAAACAGACCTTCCATGGCCCAGCCCGTTACGTACTCCAGCAAAGTGGCAGCCCCTACGCCGGCAATATAAACCAGCACCAAATGATCCTGAATCGGAAGAGATACCAAAAGCATCATCACTGCCCCGGTTCCGTAAAGGGGAAGAAGGGGCAGGCGCAGGAATCCCCGGTTCACCAGGCGCCTTTCCTTAATCGAAACATATGCAGATTCAAAAATCCACCCTGCAAAGCAGTAAATATAGAAAAAAAGCAGCCATTGATACCATCGGTATTCATACATATTCTTTCGTTCCTCTTCTTTCTGTCCTGTTTCTCATCCCCGCCGCTTCCCCTTATCTCCTGCTTCGTTTCTCTCCGGCGCCTTAACGGCGCCTTATCTTTCCGATGTTATTTTCCATCCAGAGTATGAATAAAAAGTCCGCTGCGAAGCTTCGGCTCAAACCATGTGGATTTGGGCGGCATAAGAAGACCGGCATCCGCCACATCCAGAAGCTCCTGGATGGAGGTGGGATACATGGAAAAGGCCACCGCCATATCCTCATTTACCCGGCGCTCCAGTTCCTTCAATCCGCGAATCCCTCCGATAAAATCAATCCGCTTATCCGTCCTGGGATCTCCAATTCCAAGAACCGGCCCCAAAAGCGCATCCTGGAGAATGGACACATCCAGCCCTTTTACCGGATCCTGGCTGCGGACAGCCTCACCTGCCGTAAGCTGATACCAGGTTCCCTCCAGATACATGCCGAACTCTCCCTTGCCGGCCGGAGCGTACGCCTTTTCTCCAATTTCCCGGACCTCAAAGTCTTTCGAAATACGCTGCAGGAATTCTTCTTTTGTCAGGCCGTTTAAATCCTTTACGACCCGGTTGTAAGGCAGGATCCGAAGCTGCTCGTCGGGAAACAAAACAGAAAGGAAATAATTAAAGGGTTCCTCTCCCGTCCATCCTGGATTCTCCTGACGCCGCTTTAATCCCACCTTTACTGCAGACGCCGCTCTGTGGTGGCCGTCTGCTATGTAGGTAGCCGGCACTGTTCCAAAGGCTTTCCGGATCCGGGATACCAGTCCCGGGGCCGCAATCTTCCATACCGTATGTCCTACGCCGTCCTCAGATACAAAGTCATAAAGGGGCGTTCCCGTACATACCTGTCTTACGATCCGATCGATCTCCTCCTGCTTCCGGTAAGCCAGAAAGATCGGTCCTGTATGGGCATTTACCGTATCCACATGACGGATCCGGTCAATCTCCTTATCTTCTCTGGTGTTTTCATGCTTTTTTACCACCTGATTCAGATAATCGTCCACGCTGCTTAAAGCCACAATGCCGGTCTGGCTCCTCCCGTCCATGGTCAGCCGGTAAATGTAATAGCAGGGCACATCGTCCTGAAGGAACGTGCCATCTGCCATCCGCGCCTCAAACAGCTCCCTGGCTTTCTCATAAACACATTCCTCATAGGCATCTACCTCATCGGGAAACTGCGTCTCCGCCCGATCAATATTTAAAAAGGACAGCGGATTCTCCCTTACTGCAAGAGACGCCTCCTTCCTGTTATATACATCATAAGGCAGCGCCGCTACCTGAGCCGCCAGTTCCCCTGCCGGCCGCACCGCACAAAAAGGTCTTACTTCTGCCATCTTCTGGCCTCCTTTCATTGATTACTCTGACAGCACAGGACTGCCCCGGAAATCTGTCTGCCGGACCCCCGGCCAGGCAGCCTCCGGGGCAGCCCGATGTCGCCGGCATTCCCGGCACTTCTTATTTTACTGTACGAACACGAAGTACGCCTTTGATTCCTTTCAGTTTTTCGATAGTCGCCTCCTTAGGCCGGCTTTCCAGATCCAGAAGGGTATACGCATACTGATCCCGGCTCTTATTTGTCATATCCGAAATGTTCACATCCTGCTCTGCCAGTGCTCCTGTAATCTGACCGATCATATTGGGAATGTTCTTATGCATAACGGCGATCCGGCTGGCCGTCCGGCAGACGCCCATATCACAGGCCGGATAATTCACCGAATTCCGGATGTTTCCGTTTTCCAGATAATCCATCATCTCCTTCACTGCCATCACTGCACAGTTGTCTTCCGACTCTTCCGTAGAAGCCCCCAGATGAGGAATAGCAATAACATTTTTCATATTTACGGATTTGGGATTGGGGAAATCGGTAATATAGCGGTGTACCTTGCCCGATTCCAGCGCCTCCGCCATGGCATCATCATCCACCAGAAGATCTCTGGAGAAGTTCAGCACCACCACGCCGTCCTTCATAGATGCAATGGTGTCTTTATTGATCATCTTCTTGGTGGAATCCATTAACGGCACATGAACAGTAATATAATCACATTCCTGATAAATGGTATCCACAGACATGATGTGCTTTACATCCCTGGAAAGCATCCAGGCTCCGTTTACGGAAATAAAGGGATCATAACCGTACACATCCATGCCCAGGGCCGCAGCCGCGTTGGCCACTTCAGCTCCAATAGCACCCAGACCAATAACGCCCAGCTTCTTTCCCTTGATCTCATGCCCTGCAAAGGCCTTCTTGCTCTTTTCTACGGTCTTTGCAATATTGGGGTCTGCAGCATTCTCCCGGCACCAGGCTACACCGTCCACAATATCTCTGGAGCCTAACAGAAGCGCGGCAATCACCAGCTCTTTGACGCCGTTTGCATTGGCTCCCGGTGTATTGAATACTACGATGCCCTTCTCTGCGCAGACATCCAGCGGAATGTTATTGACTCCGGCTCCGGCTCTTGCCACTGCCAGAAGCCCATCCGGCAGTTCCATCTCATGCATGGAAGCGCTGCGCACCAGGATTCCTTCTGCCTGGGCCGCATCATCGGTCATCTCATAAGCATCCGTCAGAAGCTCGATTCCATATTTGGAAATTGGATTTAAGCAATGTAATTTCATAAATAACCATCCTCCCCCTGATCTATTTGGTGTGCTTCTCCTCAAAATCTTTCATAAAGGCAACCAGCTTCTCCACACCTTCGATGGGCATGGCATTATAGATGCTGGCACGCATGCCGCCGACGGTGCGGTGTCCCTTTAAATTCTCCAGGCCTGCCGCCTTCGCCTCTTTTACGAACAGAGCATCCAGCTCCTCATCGCCGGTAACAAAGGGCACATTCATCAGAGAGCGGTCCTTCTTCTCCACAGTTCCCTTAAACAGCTTGCTGGAATCCAGGAAATCGTAAAGGATCTTTGCCTTCTTCTCGTTATACTCCTTCATAGCCGCCAGGCCGCCTCTGGCCTTCAGCCACTTAAATACCTTGCCGCAGATATAAATTCCGTAACAGGGAGGGGTATTGTAAAGAGAACCTGCGTCTGCATGGGTCTTATAACGGAGCATAGTAGGTGTTCCGGGAAGCACATCTTCCGTAATCAGATCCTCACGGATGATCACGATCACCACGCCGGCCGGTCCGATGTTCTTCTGCACACCGCCGTAGATCACGCCGTATTTCGTTACATCAATAGGCTCCGATAAGAAGCAGGAAGACACATCTGCCACCAGGGTCTTTCCCTTGGTATTGGGAAGTTCATGGAAAACCGTTCCATAGATGGTATTGTTCTGGCAGATGTAAACGTAATCTGCATCTTCATCTATAGGAAGATCGGAACAATCCGGTATGTAGGAAAAGGTTTTGTCCTCGCTGGAAGCAATGGCATTGGCCTTTCCATAAAGCTTCGCTTCCTTCCAGGCCTTCTTGGCCCACTGGCCGGTGATGATGTAATCTCCCACCCGGTTCTTGAACAGATTCATCGGGATCATGGCAAACTGCTGGGAGGCGCCGCCCTGGAGAAACAGGACCTTATAATTATCCGGAATATTCATCAGTTCCCGCAGATCCTTCTCCGCCTCATCGATGATGCCCTGGAATGCTTTGGAACGGTGGCTCATCTCCATCACGGACATTCCCGTTCCCCGGTAATCCAGCATCTCCTCTGCTGCTTCCTTAAGCACTTCCTCCGGCAGTACTGCCGGTCCTGCCGAAAAATTATATACTCTGCTCATTCGAATTCCCCTCCTTGGTTTTTAGGTTATTTTTATTAGTTTATCACTTTTTTCAGAAAATAGCACTACTGTTTTTTATTATTTTATCAATATACTACTGATATGATCATCGGCTTTGATAGAAAACACCGCGGAACACAGCCGTTTTCAAAGCTGATTCCGCGGTATTTTCAAGATACAAAGAACCCTTTTATTACATGATCTTTAAGTCCGTATCGTCAAAGGCATCTTCAATCGGCGCCCCTGCCGGCACCATGGGGAATACCTTGTCATCACAGTTGATCTGGCAGTCAATAACACAGGGGATATTTAAGGAAATGGCCTCCTGAAGCACCGGAAGGAATTCTTCCTTTTTCGTCACCCGGTATGCCTTGGCTCCCATGCCCTCTGAAATCTTCACAAAATCCACGGCATCATTTAATATGGTCTGGGAATAACGCTTCCCATAGAAGAGAGTCTGCCACTGGCGCACCATACCCAGCACATGGTTATTGATGATTACCTCAATAATGGGAATATTATACCGGGTAGCCGTGGCAATCTCGTTCATATTCATCCGGAAACATCCATCGCCTGCCACATTGATGACAATCTTATCCTTGCAGCCCATCTTGGCTCCGATAGCGGCTCCCAGACCGTATCCCATAGTTCCCAGACCGCCGGAGGTCAGAAGAGTCCTGGGGTTTTTATACTTGTAGTACTGTGCCGCCCACATCTGATGCTGGCCTACATCAGTGACAATGATGCTGTCCTTATCCTTGGTGGCCTCATAGATCTGTTCGATCACATAGGGGCCTGTGAGAACGCTCTTATCATAGCGGAGGGGATACATATCCTTCATCCGCTCAATGTGTGCCACCCACTCTTCATGGTTCATGGGATCCAGGCGGGCATTCAGCTTTCTGAGCACCACCTTCACATCGCCGATAATGCAGGCATCCACCTTTACATTCTTGTTGATCTCCGCCGGATCCACATCGATCTGCAGGATTTTGGCATTCTTTGCAAACTTGGAGGCGTTCCCGATTACCCGATCGCTGAAACGGGCGCCGGCCACGATCAGCAGATCGCACTCGGTAATGCCGAAATTGGAGGTCTTTGTTCCGTGCATGCCCACCATTCCGGTGTACAATTCATCTGTGCCGTCATAAGCGCCCTTCCCCATCAGGCTGTCCGCCACCGGCGCCTGGATCTTCTTTGCAAAGGCACGCAGCTCATCGGACGCATTGGAGATCACCGCACCGCCGCCTACCAGGATGAAAGGCTTTCTGGCTTTCCGGATCATCTCCACCGCCCGGTCCATGGCCTCCTCGGTAATGGTATCCGTAACCCGCTCAATGGGAGCCGGAGCCTGATACTCGTACTCGCAGCGGGCCTCTGTTACATTCTTTGTAATGTCCACCAGTACAGGACCGGGACGGCCGGTCTGGGCAATGGCAAAGGCACGGCGGATCACCCCGGCCAGCTTGGTTACATCTTTTACGATAAAATTATATTTTGTAATCGGCATGGTCACGCCGGTAATATCGATCTCCTGGAAGCTGTCCTTACCCAGAAGGCTGATTCCTACATTACAGGTGATGGCAACTACCGGAACGGAGTCCATAAATGCCGTAGCAATACCCGTTACCAGATTCGTAGCGCCGGGGCCCGAGGTGGCCAGGCACACGCCTACCTTCCCTGTAGCTCTGGCATAACCGTCCGCCGCATGGGAAGCTCCCTGCTCATGAGAAGTCAGGATATGGGTAATCTCGTCCTGATGTTTGTACAGCGCATCGTAAATATTTAAGATCGATCCGCCGGGATAGCCAAAGACGGTGTCAACTCCCTGCTCCTTTAAACATTCAATTACAATTTCAGCTCCTGTTAAACTGCTCATAACCCCTGCTCCTTTCCGGGAACCTTAAGCACCGCTCCCTTGTCGGCAGAAGTCACCAGGGACGCATAACGTGCCAGATAACCGGTGGTTACCTTGGGTTCCCTTGGCTTCCATTCTGCCTTTCTTCTGGCCAGTTCCTCATCGGAAACCTTTAATTCCAGCTTGTTCGCATCAATATCGATGGAAATGATGTCTCCCTCCTGCACCAGGGCAATGGGGCCGCCCAAAGCCGCCTCCGGTGAGCAGTGGCCGATTGACGCGCCCCTGGAAGCACCAGAGAACCGACCGTCGGTAATCAGCGCCACCGTAGAGCCCAGACCCATTCCGGCGATGGCTGAGGTGGGATTTAACATCTCCCGCATGCCGGGGCCGCCCTTGGGTCCCTCATAGCGGATCACCACCACATCGCCTTCCACGATCTTTCCGCCCTTGATGGCAGCGATGGCATCTTCCTCACAGTCAAATACTCTTGCAGGGCCTTCATGCTTTAACATCTCCGGCGCTACTGCAGAACGCTTTACCACAGCACTGTCCGGAGCCAGATTGCCTCTTAATACAGCAATGCCGCCGGTCTGGCTGTAGGGATTGTCGATGGGCCGGATCACTTCCGGGTTCCGGTTTACCGCATCGGCAATATTCTCGCCTACGGTCTTTCCGGTAACGGTCATGCAGTCCAGATTTAACAGACCCTTCTTGCTGATCTCCTTCATCACGGCGTAAATGCCGCCGGCTTCATTTAAGTCCTCCATATAGGTGGGACCGGCCGGAGCCAGATGGCACAAGTTCGGGGTCTTTGCGCTGATCTCATTGGCAATATCCAGATTCAGCTCCACCCCTGCCTCATGAGCGATGGCCGGCAGATGGAGCATGCTGTTGGTAGAGCAGCCTAACGCCATATCCATGGTCAGCGCGTTGCGGAAAGCAGCTTCCGTCATAATGTCTCTGGGGCAGATTCCCTTCCGGTACATATCCATAACTGCCATGCCGGCATGCTTTGCCAGCTTGATGCGCTCAGAATATACAGCGGGAATGGTTCCGTTTCCCCTAAGTCCCATACCAAGGACCTCCGTCAGACAGTTCATGCTGTTGGCCGTATACATGCCGGAACAGGAGCCGCAGGTGGGACATACGTTGTTTTCAAAGTCGGTAACCTCTTCCTCTGTCATGGTGCCGGCAGCATAGGCGCCTACGGCCTCAAACATGCTGGAAAGGCTTCTCTTCTTTCCCTTTACGTGACCTGCCAGCATGGGACCGCCGCTGACAAACACCGTGGGAATATTGATGCGGGCCGCAGCCATCAGAAGGCCCGGCACGTTCTTATCACAGTTGGGAACCATAACCAGAGCATCAAACTGATGAGCCATGGCCATGCATTCAGTGGAATCGGCAATCAGATCCCGGGTCACCAAAGAATACTTCATTCCTACATGTCCCATGGCAATGCCATCGCACACGGCAATGGCCGGAAATACCACCGGCGTTCCTCCTGCCATGGCTACTCCAAGCTTTACGGCTTCCACGATCTTATCCAGGTTCATATGGCCCGGCACGATTTCATTATACGAGCTTACAATGCCTACCAGAGGCTTTTTCATCTCTTCTTCCGTCATTCCCAGTGCATGGAACAGGGAACGGTGGGGCGCCTGCTGCATCCCGCATCTGACATTATCACTTCTCATCTGCTTTTCCTCCTGTAACTGTCGATTATTTTAAAATCCGCTCTGCGATCCGATCGCCCATCCGGCTGCAGCTTACTTTTTCGCAGCCTTCACTGTAAATGTCGCCGGTGCGGAAGCCTTCTGTCAATACCTGCTTTACGGCTCTCTCCACGGCATCTGCTTCCTGGTCCAGATCAAAGGAATACCGCAGCATCATAGCCGCCGACAAAATGGTGGCAATCGGATTTGCCACATCTTTTCCTGCAATATCCGGTGCAGAGCCGTGACTCGGCTCATAAAGGCCAAACTTGCTCTCATTCATACTTGCCGAAGACAGCATGCCGATGGATCCGGTGATCATGCTGGCTTCGTCAGAAAGGATGTCTCCAAACATGTTCTCGGTCAGGATCACATCGAACTGGCCGGGATTCATCACCAGCTGCATGGCACAGTTGTCCACCAGCATATGAGTTAAAGTTACCTCCGGGTAATCCTTCGCCACTTCCTCCACCACTTTTCTCCAGAGCCGTGAGGAATCCAGTACATTGGCCTTATCTACGCTGGTCACGTGCTTTTTCCGCTTCATGGCAATGTCAAATGCCTTCACCGCGATTCTCCGGATCTCCTTCTCGCTGTAAGTCAGCGTATCTACCGCCGTCATCACACCATCGATTTCTTTCGTGTACCGTTCTCCGAAATAAAGTCCGCCGGTCAGCTCCCGCATGATCACCATATCAAAACCGTCCCCGATGATCTCTTTCTTTAAGGGGCATGCGCCGGCAAGTTCTTCATAGAGGTAAGCAGGACGGATATTGGCAAACAGGTTCAGGCCCTTGCGGATGGCCAGAAGTCCTGCCTCCGGCCGAAGGTTGGGAGCCACATCGTACCACCGGGAATTTCCCACATCTCCGCCTACTGCTCCCAGAAGCACCGCGTCGCTGTTCTTTGCCGTATTCAGCGCTTCCTCTGTAAGCGGCACGCCGTAAGCATCAATGGAGCAGCCGCCCATCAGAACCTTTGTATACTGAAATTTATGGCCGAATACCTCTCCCACCTGATCCAGTACTTTGCAGGCTTCTCTGACAATCTCCGGCCCGATGCCATCCCCCGGAATCAAAGTTATATTACAATGCATGTTGTTCCTCTCCCTTACTTTTATAACTTATATTTATAGCAATCCGTCTTTCTATTCATTTCTTCAGTTTTCAGTAAAAACGGATGTATTTCTATCCATAATATCGTATTTGAACAGAAAATTCAACAAAAGCTGCCGAATTTTTTCCCTGACGATATACAAGTTTGGAATCAAAGATATAACTGCAAATTATAAAAATTACCCCTGCTATCTTTTTCTTTTATTACCTTGAAAGTTCTGCCGCCGAATAGGCGGCCTCAATTCAGGGATGCCAAATGCGCCGCCACACTTTCATGGGATGGCTGGAACGCCGCCCGCCGGCGCATGAAGGTTTACCTTGAAAGTTCTGCCGCCGGCGCATGATGGTTCCTGCAGACAGCAAATAGCCCCGGATGCCGGCAGCCCTTTCTCTCTGCCGCACCCGGGGAATTCCCCTGCTCCTATTTCCCGCCGCTTGCCGGCGCATGATGGTTTACTCAAATCGGACGATCTCTTTTTTCAGGCGCTTCATAATCTTCTTTTCCAGACGCGATATGTAAGACTGGGAAATTCCCAGAAGATCTGCCACTTCCTTCTGTGTCATCTCTTCCCCATCCTCGCTGGTCAGCCCGAAACGCAGTTCCACAATCTTTTTCTCCCTGGGGTTCAGACGGCTGATCGCTGCATTTAACAGACTCTTTTCCGTCTCCGTTTCCAGGTCCCGGTAAATCACATCTTCATCTGTCCCCAGGATATCAGAAAGAAGCAGTTCATTTCCGTCCCAGTCCACATTTAACGGTTCATCAATGGACACTTCCAGCCTTGTTTTGCTGTTCCGGCGCAGATACATAAGGATCTCATTTTCAATACACCGGGAAGCATAGGTGGCAAGCTTGATATTCTTCTCCGGATTAAAGGTGTTGATGGCCTTGATCAGTCCAATGGTGCCGATGGAAATCAGGTCTTCCACACCAACTGCCGTATTGTCAAATTTCTTTGCGATATACACCACCAGACGCAGATTGTGCTCGATAAGCTTGGATCTGGCCTCCTTCTCATCCGGGCCCCCCAGCCTTCCGATCATCTCCTGTTCCTGCTTTGCCTCCAAAGGCGCCGGCAGGATGTCGGCTCCTCCAATGTAATGGATTTCCCCCTCTTTCTGCATAAACAAGGTGTAGAAACCCGGTCTTGTCTTAAACTGCATCCTTCCTGGTATCGAAACTTTTAATATCATGGAACTCCTCCTTTTGTCCCTGCAATCGGTCTCTGTTTTCTTAAGATAGAAGGTCAGGTATGCAGCAGGATGCGGCAGCCGTTGCGCATCTTTAAACTGGCTGGACTGGCAGCTACCAGGGGACGCTCATAAACCAGAGAACGCGTTCCCTGAACGGCTTCCATCCTGTCCAAGGTCACGGCTCCCAGCACAGAACCTCCGCCGTCAATGGTCCGGTAGGGAATCATCGTCACCCGGTCCGTGCCGGGACAAAGCTCCTCCAGGAGCTTCCGATCCGCCACATGAACCGGCCGTCCGGACACCGGATCCCGAAGCCGGTTTCCCGTATCCAGGAAGCCTTCCGCCTGGGCA
>DVKS01000133.1 GCA_018715905.1 Candidatus Caccovicinus merdipullorum
GTTTTATTATAGATTTAGCGCTAAACTAAATGAGTGAAGATACGATGGCAACCGGGATGATTGGAGAAGGGAAATGAAAGGAGAGGCATTATGATGAAAAAAAGAGCAGCAGCATTAACGCTGGCAGTATCCATGGCAGCAGGATTATGGGGATGCGGAAGCGGCGGAACTACGGAAACCGCAGCGCCGGTGGAGGTTCCTACAGAACCATTCGGCGATACCATTAAGTATGATCCCTCTGTGCCGATTAATAATGGAGAGGACATTACCGTAGAACTCTGGGAGTGGGGAAGTGACGAGCTGTTTCAGCAGATCATTGACGGCTACACGGCGATTCATCCGAATGTAACTATTAACCTGGTAAACAATCCCTGGGAGGATTACTGGACGAAGCTTCCGCTGGCTTTGGACGGCGAGAACGGACCGGCGATCTTTAACGTACATAACAGCTATCATGAAAACCTGATTAACTACATGGCTCCTCTGGAGATCCCTCTGGAAGATCTGGAAGCGGATTTCACCGGTGTGGAGGCCCATGTGATTGACGGAGAAGTATACTACATTGATTACGGCATGATGACCGGATCTGTATATTACAATAAGGATATGTGGGAGGCTGCCGGACTGACAGAGGCGGATATCCCCAAAACCTGGGACGAAATGCGGGAGGTGGCCAAGAAGCTGACCATTCGGGAAGGGGATCAGCTGATTCAGGCAGGACTTAACTTTAACGATGACTTCCATCAGAACTACCTGCTGGGGCTGAATTACCAGCTGGGAGAGAATTTGTTCCTGGAGGATGGAAAAACGCCGAATGTAACCTCGGATGCCATGAAGCAGGTAATGCAGATGCTGGTGGACATGTATGAGGTGGATGGAGTAGGATCCGCTGACTTTGGTGAGAAGGCGCCGGACAGCTTCGGCCAGGGCCAGAGCGCCATGGTTATCCAGTGGGGGCACTATTATAATACCTTGAATACTACCTGGACCGATATTAATTTCGGCGTATTTGAGATTCCTACCTTTGACGGCGAGCCATACGCCTACAACCGCTACAACGGCGAGTCTACCTTCGGCATCAACAAGAACGCACCCGCTGACCAGCAGGCAGTGGCTCAGGATTTCGTAAAATATTTCCTGGCCAATGATGATGCGCAGATTGCCTTCAACCTGGCTATGAGTACCTTCCCTGCAAAGAAGTCTCTGGCGGACAATGAAGAAATTATGACGAATCCTTCCTTAAGCGTGCTGGCAGAGCATATTGACCGCTATATCTGGCCGGGCCCGATGCCCTCTACTATGGAAACTTCGTTAAAGAAGGCCGGAGAAGATATTTTCTATAACGGCGTGGATATTGATACGGCGCTGCAGGAGGCGCAGGACAACATTATCCGGGATATGCAGAGCAGCACCTTTACCTCTGTGGAAAATCTGTATAAGTACGCGCAGTAACGTTCACGCGCCCGGCGGTCAGCCGGATTGAGAGGCCGGCGGGCGCGGCAGGACTTTTACCGGAAAACGTCAAGAAAGGGGGAACTGTGATGTTTAAAAAGTCCTATCCTCTCCAGAGCAGAAGTGAAATTCTCCTGCGCAATATTGTGGTGGCGGTTATGGTGGTGTTCTTCACCGTATTTCTGATTGCCCCGATTATTATTGCCCTTGCGGGAAGCTTCCATGAATGGAATCCCTTAAGCGGAACTTACCGCTTCCTGGGAATTGAGAACTATAAAAATGTATTTACCAGCCAGCTGTTCGGCATGTCCATGATCAACACGGTAATCTTCTCGGTGGTGGTGATTATTTTCCGCGTAGGGCTGGGCCTGGGGATTGCCTGTGCCATTAACTCAGCGCTGATTAAGCATAAGAGCTTTTTCCGGGCAGTGTATTATATGCCGGTGGTAACGCCTATGGTGGCCGTTGCCTTTGTGTGGAAGTTTATGTATAATCCGCAGATCGGCGTGGTTAACCAAATGCTGGGAACCAGTATTAACTGGCTGAAGGATCCCAATCTGGCGCTTCCCGCAGTTATTGTGATGACAATCTGGAAAGATTTCGGGTATGCGGTAGTGATGTATATGGCTGGCCTGTATTCCCTTCCCATGGATGTGATGGAAGCGGCCAAGGTAGACGGAGCCAGCAGCTGGCAGAATTTCCGCCATATCACGCTGCCTCTTCTTAAACCCATGACCCTGTTTGTGGTGATTACTTCGATTATTTCCTACATTCAGGCTTATGTGCAGATTTTGATTATGACCGAGGGCGGCCCCGGAACGGCTACCTATCTGGCTTCCTATATCATTTATGATGAGGCGTTTGTGAAGTACAATTTCGGCTATGCGTCTGCCCTGTCCTTTGTGCTCTTTGTGATTACGGCGGTATTAACATGGCTGTCCTTCCGGGTAAACGGATCGGAAAGTTAAGGAGGCGGGTTCATGAAAAAGAAGATCAGTACCATCGGTTTAAACGTGATTCTCCTGATTTTAGGGGTGGTTACCGTGTATCCCTTCGTCTGGATGCTGGCCTCATCCTTTAAGCAGAACAAGGAGATTATGGCGCTGGAGCAGCACCTGCTGCCGCAGCAGTTCATCATTGAGAACTATATCAATATGAACGCTCATTTCAACTTCATCCGGTTTTTCGCGAACAGCTTGCTGATTACGATTGTGATCACCGTTCTGGTGCTTTATACCAGCACGATCTGCGGCTTCGTGCTGAGCAAGTACAAATTTAAAGGGAGAGATCTGCTGTTTGGCTTTGTGCTGTCTACCATGATGGTTCCCTGGTGCGTGACCATTATCCCCAAGTATTCCATGATTCAGGCCTTTGGCTGGATGGACAGCTACGCGGCCCTGATTGTCCCTGCCATGTTCAGTGGCTTTGGAATCTTTATGATGAAGCAGCATATTGCTTCCATTCCGGATGAAATCATCGAGGCGGCCCGGATTGACGGAGCCAATGAATTTTATATTTTCCATAAAATTATTTTCCCCATGGCCAAAAACGGTATTTCCAGCATTGCCATTTTCCAGTTCCTCTGGGCATGGGAGGATTACTTATGGCCTTACCTGGTGATCAACAGCCAGGAAAAGCAGCTTCTGGCCGTAGGACTTAAGATGTTTAATGGTCAGTATTCCACCGATTACGGCGCCCTGTTTGCGGCTACCACCATTTCCATCATTCCGGTGCTGATTATCTATCTCTTTTTCCAGAGAAGATTTATCGCAGGCATTGCAGCTTCCGCCGTAAAGGGGTAAGATAAATTTATCACAGACTTTTAAAAAGGAGCAGACGATATGCAGGAGATTTATAAGGTAAATACCCGTCCTGAGGCCAGAAAAGAGAATATGGTAACAGGAGAAAAATACAGGATTACCATGCTGACGGAAGGTCTGGTGCGTTTGGAGTACAGCGAGACGGGAGAGTTTGAGGACAGGGCGACGCAGCTGGCTTTTTATCGGGATTTCCCGGAAACGGATTACCGGGTGATCCATACGGAAGATGGGATTGAGATCCATACCTCTCGTCTGCATCTGATTTATAATGAGAAAGAATTTACCTCCTGGGGCCTGAGCATTCAGGTGAAAGGCAATTTCAGCGCTTATCACAGCATCTGGCGGTTTGGAGAGCCTATTCATGATCTGAAGGGTACGGCCAGGACTCTGGATGAGGCTGACGGGGCGATCCCTCTGGAACACGGGGTAGTATCCCGGTTCGGTTATTCGCTGCTGGATGACAGCCGCTCTCAGGTGCTTTTAGAGGATGGATGGCTTGAACCCAGAAAGAAGGGAATACAGGACCTGTATTTCTTTGGGTACGGCCATGATTATAAGGAGGCTCTGAAGGATTTATACACGCTCTGCGGCAGAACGCCCATGATTCCCCGGTATGCCCTGGGAAACTGGTGGAGCCGTTTTTACCCTTATTCGGAAGAAATCTATCTGGCTTTGATGGACCGGTTTAAGGAAGAAGATCTGCCCTTTACGGTAGCGGTAATTGACACGGACTGGCATCCCATGGATATTGATCCCAAGTACGGAAGCGGATGGACCGGATATACCTGGAACCGGGAGCTGTTCCCGGATCCGCCCCGCTTTTTAAAGGCTCTTCATGACAGAGGAATGAAGGTGACCTTAAATGTCCATCCGGCGGAAGGGGTGAAGGCTCATGAGGAAATGTACCAGGAGATGGCGGCGGCCATGGGAGTGGATGCGGCTCATGAGGATCCGGTTAACTGCGATCCGGCGGATCCGAAATTTCTGGAAAACTATTTTTCCATTCTTCACCATCCAAGGGAGAAAGAAGGCGTGGACTTCTGGTGGATTGACTGGCAGCAGGGAACAAACTGCAAGGTGGAAGGTCTGGATCCTCTCTGGATTCTGAATCATTATCATTTTCTGGATAATGGACGGGATGGGAAGCGCCCTATGATTTTTTCCCGCTATGCCGGCCCGGGAAGTCATCGGTATCCGGTGGGCTTTTCCGGCGATACGCTGATTACCTGGGAGTCTCTTGATTTTCAGCCCTATTTTACCTCTACGGCTTCCAATATCGGATACGGATGGTGGAGCCATGACATCGGAGGCCATATGCTGGGCTACAAAAACGATGAGTTGGAAACCCGCTGGGTGCAGTATGGAATTTACTCTCCCATTACCCGTCTCCACAGTTCCAGAAGCGAATTCAATGGCAAGGAGCCCTGGCGCTATAAGAAAGAGGCAGAAATGGCCATGGGAGAGGCTTTGCGCGAACGTCACCGGCTGATGCCTTATCTGTATACCATGAATGCCAGAAGCTATGAGGAAGGTCTGCCGCTGGTTCTGCCTTTGTATTATGAGTACCCGGAACAGCAGGAAGCTTATGCAGTGAAAAATCAGTATCTGTTCGGCAGCCAGCTCATGGTGGCGCCCATTACCTCCCCCAGGATTCCCAGCCTGAATGTGGCAAAGACAACAGCCTGGCTTCCTCAGGGACGGTGGTATGATCTTTACACGGGAATGATGTATGACGGCGGCCGGATGCTGAATCTGTACCGGGATCTGAATTCCATTCCGGTATTTGCCCGGGCCGGAGCCATCCTTCCTCTGACGGATGAGATAGACGGGGCCCAGGCCCGGAAGAATCCGGAAAGTCTTCGTTTTTTGGTATTTTCCGGAGAAGAAGGAAGCTTTGTCCTTTATGAGGATGACAATGAAACCTGTGATTATGAGAAAGGCCTTTGTGTACGGACCCATCTGTACTATGAGGAAAATGAGAATCTGGTCTCCTTCACAGTGGACCCGGCTCAGGGCCAGCTTTCTCTGATTCCCCATATCAGGACGTATACCGTGGATTTCGCGGGATTTACCCGGGAAGCGGCAGAAGATGGACAGGTAAAGGCTTTTGCAGATGGAAAAGAGATTCCGGTATCGGTTTCTTATGATGAAAAGAAGCAGACGGTGAGGGCGGCCCTGGGGGCAGTGCCGGTTACTGCCCAAGTGCGGCTGTGTATGAAGAGCTGCCTGAAATCTTCTGCAAATCATGTAGAACAGCGGTGTTTTGATTTTCTGAACCAGGCGGAAATTGATTTCCAGCTTAAAGACCAGATTTACGGGCTTATTGTTCGGGAAAAACGGGTTCCGGCAGTCCTTGCCCAGCTGGATGCCATGAATATTTCTGCGGAACTTAAGGGCGTGATTTCCGAAATTCTCACCGCAGGGACAGACAGATAAAAGGACAGGCAGATTATGAGCGGCGGCCGCAGAGGCAGCCTGGTGGATAACAGAACAGGACAACAGGAGGATACCATGAAGAAGCAGTGGTGGCAGAATAAGACGGCATATCAGATTTACCCCAAAAGTTTTTATGATTCCAATGGAGACGGCATCGGAGACCTGCCGGGAATCATAGAGAAACTGGATTATTTAAAGTATCTGGGTGTGGATATTCTGTGGCTTTCGCCCATCTATCAGTCACCCCTGGCAGACCAGGGATACGATATTTCCGATTACTATCAGATCGATCCCCGGTTCGGCACCATGGAGGATATGGACCGGCTGATCAAGGAGGCCAAAAGCCGGGGAATGTATATTCTTATGGATCTGGTGGTGAATCATTGTTCCGATGAACATGAATGGTTTAAGAAGGCAATGGCTGACCCGGAAGGAGAGTATGGAAACTTTTTCTACCTGGCAGACCAGAAGGACGGACGTCCCTGCAACTGGCGTTCTTACTTCGGCGGTTCTGTCTGGGAGCCCCTGCCTGGAACGGATAAGCAGTATCTTCATATGTTCCACAAAAAGCAGCCGGATTTAAACTGGGAGAATCCACGGGTGCGCCGGGAAATCTATAAAAATATTAACTGGTGGCTGGAAAAAGGCCTGGCTGGTTTCCGCATCGATGCCATTATTAATATAAAGAAGGCTCTTCCCATGCAGGATTACCCGGCAGACCGGGCTGATGGCCTGTGTGCACCCGATGTGATGCTGTCTCACGCAGAGGGGATCGGCGAATTCTTAAAAGAGATGCGGGACGAAACATTCCGGAAGTACGATGCTTTTACCGTAGGCGAGGTATTTAATGAAAAGCCGGGAGAGCTGGAGCAGTTTATCGGAGATGACGGATATTTTTCCAGTATGTTTGATTTTAATGAGCACCTCATCGGTCAGGATCCAAGGGGATCTTATGCGGCCAAAGCAGTGACTGCAGAGCAGTATAAGGAAGCCTGCTTCGGGGCCCAGGAAAAGATCGGCGATATGGGATTTTATTCCACACTGATAGAAAACCACGATGAGCCAAGAGGCGTCAGCCATTTTCTTCCCAAAGGTCAGGTATGCGAGGCCGGAAAGAAGATGCTGGCCGGTCTGTACTTTATGCTTCGGGGTCTGCCCTTTATCTATCAGGGGCAGGAAATCGGCATGGAGAATGTGGAGTTTTCCTCCATCGATCAGGTGGATGATATTTCTACCAGGGCCGAGTATCAGACTGCTCTGGATGCGGGGCTGTCTCCCGAAGAGGCACTGGCTGCCGTGGGGGAAAGCAGCCGGGACAATGCCAGGACGCCGATGCAGTGGGACGATACGCTCCATGCCGGATTCACTGCAGGCCAGCCGTGGCTTAAAGAAAATCCAAACTATGTGGATATTAATGTAAAAGACCAGATGGGACGGCCGGATTCGGTGCTGGAATTTTACCGAAGCCTGATCCGGCTCAGAAAGGATGAACGGTACCAGGATACCGTAGTGTATGGTTCTTTGCAGCCGTACTTAAGAGAACAGAAAAATCTTATGGCCTATTTCCGGAAAGGGGAGACACAGACTCTTCTGGTGATAGGGAATTTCCAGAAAGACGCGCAGGAAGTCCGCCTTCCGGGGGCAGTGAAACATGTGCTGATCAATAATCTGGAATCCTGGAAAGAAGAAGGCAGCACGGTGCAGATGTGCGGGTGGCAGTTTGTGGTGCTGGAGATGGAATAAGTTTTGAATCAACAGGCGGCTTTGAACGGGTGGCGTTCGGGCCGCCTGTTTTTTGGATAAAAATTATTTGATGAGGAAGTTATTCTCCGCACAGATATTTCAGAGCCAGATCATTTAATTCATTGGCCAGCCGGGAGTTCCCCATTTTGCGCGCAAGCGGCATGATTTGTTCGAGGGTTTCTCTGGCTTTTTGCTCTTGTTTTTGTTTGTCCATAAATTTCAATGTTCTCATATTATGGAGACGCTCAGCGAGCTTTACCAGAATCACTTCTTCTTCTGCGGTTTCGAAAGCGCAGGGGATTTCGGAGGCTTTTTCTGCAATAGCAGCTGCTTTTGCAGGCAATATTTGTTGTAATTGTTCTGGGATTACGGCTGTTTTGTTCAGAGCATCGCAGAACATTCCTGCGTAAACGGTATTTATATCTGCATTCATTTCAGCCAGAAGAATAGCAACATTTAAAGGATGCGTTATATATTCGTCTCCGGAATATCGCAATTTTCCAGCGTAAATCTGGCAGGCGCAGGAATATATTGATTCCAGTTCTCCAGTTTTAATTTTTGCTCCTGAATTTTCCAGTTCAGATTTCAAACGAAGAAACAGTTCTTCATGGGATGCGTGAAAGTCTGTTGCTTTCATAAATACATGACTCATAGAATTACCTCCTAAATCTTCAATATGCATCATCATTGCCTTCAAAAGCGCAGGGGAAAATGAAAATTCTTTTTTAAATGCTTTGGTAAAGCCGCTGGGTGTCTGCCAGCAAAACTGCAGGGCGGCGTCAATAATTTTCTCTCCATTTAAAATGGAATCAGAGGCTTTAATCAATCTGCGCTTTTTCACATATTCCATTACCGACATCTGCATTTCTGCTCTGAAATATCTGGAAAAATAGGCTTTTGAATATCCAGCTGCGTTTGCAATCTCTGATATGGTAATGTTATTTTCCAGATTCTGCTCTATATACTGCAGACTTTTCAATATTTGTATTTTTGTATTCATAATCATTACTCCTATAGCTTATATGATAAAGCATTTGCTTTGTTTTTTCTTTTCCAGAAATGCCTTATTCTGATAGTCTGCTACCGGATAGGCGGTGTGAATTCCGAACTCTCTCTTGCACAATAAGGCACAGAAAAATTCAAGGACAAAAACATACCATTTCGAGGACAAAACCGCTTTTGTTACATGAAATGTGTTACAATTAAATTTAGCTCAGCTGCAATACGCTGAGATATAAAAAAGCAGCGTAATATTCTGAATACTTAAAAGCATGAAGCAGCCCGGCGCAGGAAGATTTGCCGCAGAAGTCCGGTACAGGACAGATACAGTAATTCCGGAATGCCAGGTGCGCCGGTATGGCGGCTGATATGAAATCTGGAGGAGAATATGAGAAAAATCAGTGTTTCAGAAGCGGTATCTGCAGACTCTGCGGAAAGCATCACCGGGGAAACAGGAGGAATCTACATGCGGGAAAGGGAAGAAGGAATCAGGGAGCAGGGCCATGGGGCTTCACTGGCGCCTGCAGCCTGGAAAGCTAATGAAATGCGCCTGTGGCTGAAAGAACGAATGGTGACGCATGTGAGAGATGCCGCAGAAAAGCTGACAGACTTTGAGATTCAGATGGTATTTGCCGGAATCTTTTATGGACTTTCGATTCCGGAGGCGGCAGAATCTGCGGGAATATCCCGGCTGCAGGCTGCGTCTGCTTACACGTATGCCCGGAAGAAAATGCGGAAAGAACTGGGGGCAGAAGAAAAAGGAGATGTCTTCTGCCTTTGAAAACTTACCGCCTGTCAGTCGGTGGGGGATCCGTAATTTTTAATGTAATTACCGGCTTACAGGGAAATAGACTTCCGTTTCCCAATCCTCAGGCGAAAGATGATCAAACTGCGTTTTTACATAGATTTCATAAGGTGCGCCGGCCCAGGAATAGCCGTTTTCGCTGATCCATGCAGTCAGCGCTCCATATGCATCCGGCAGAGAAGAGTAGGGGCCTTTGTGAACCGTTTTGGCACACAGCTGGCCTTTCATGACTTTATCTGCCTTTTCCTTTTCACGGATTCCTACAATTAATTCAATATCCGTGCTTTCCGGCTTAAATTCGTCATCATAATATACGGCCCCCCGCATGCCGTCCGGTGTCAGATGTTCCTTTGCCATACGTTCGTACAGCGAACTGTAGTAAGTGCCAAAGTCCTTTACCCCCATTACCTGACGGCTGGCAAGGACAATCCGGTCCGGTGCCGTTGTTACTGTAATTTCATAATTTTTCTGGTATGCCATAATGTCACCTGTCCTCTCAAAATCCTGAAGGTGGGCTGATAATTCATTGATGATCAGTTCCATTTCCTGTTTCTGTGTTTTCAGTTTCTCTTTTTGCTGGCACAGCTTAGAAAAGAGTACTCTGTTATCTCCGCATTCGAGAAGCAGCCGAATATCTTCAAGGGAAAAACCATATCGCTTCATGCGTCCAATCAGCAGCATTTTTTCTACCTGCTGCTGACCGTAATAGCGGTAGCCGCTGAAGGGATCGACTTTCAGCGGGGCAAGAAGGCCGATCCGGTCATAGTGGTGCAGTGTCTTGATACTTACCTGGCATATCCTTGAGAATTCGCCTACTGTAAACATCTTTTTTCCTCCTGTGGGTGTTTTCGATTCGAATCTGAATTCAGTATACGCCATGACCTAAGGGGAGAGTCAACAGGATTTTAAAGCATATCTGGTTATTCCGCCAGTTTCCCGGAAACACTTTCCGGAATGGTGAATTCCACTGCTCCCATATATCCGGGGGCTACCTGGTACTCATCGAATACGATAACCAGCTGTCCCTCCTGGTTAAAGTAATAGCTTTCCTCTCCTGTCAGACCGGTAAAATCCGAATCTGGTATTTCTGAATCCAGGAAGTACACTACGGATTCGTCAGCAGCCATCTGGGCCCGCATCTGCTCCTTGATATTATCGCTGACAGCAGTCAGGAGTCCGCTGTCATTGTTAAGGAGTTTCTTAAGGGATACGGTTTCTCCTGTTTTCTTGTCTACATTAAAGATCTTTACGGATTCAGCGCCGCTTGCCATGATCTGGGTGGTGCGGATGCGGATACTTACGTACTTGTCATTTTCAAATACCACATCCCAGGTGGATTCCAGGGAATAATTGCCTTCGCCGCTGCTGGCTTTTAATTCGGCCTCGTACTGTTCAATCAGCTGGCTGGCGTATGCTTCGATGTCCTGGTTTGCGGCAATGGTTTCACTGCTTTCATCCGGGCTGCTGATTTCCGGGATTTCCACATTTGCCTGAAATTTGCCTTCCTGTGACTCATAGGTGCGGAAAGTTACCACCTGGGCGATGGCTCCGATTACGGGAATATTTTCCATGGCCATGGCCACGGTGGGGCTTGAATTTGCCAGTATTGTAATGACTGCCACTGCTGCGGCTGCGGCCGCTCCTGTTCTTTTTAACATCATTCTCACCTTTGCCTTTCTTGTCTGACGGAGGATCAGGGAATCGGGATGGAGAGTATTCTCCGCTGCAGGTTTTGACTGTCCCTCCATTTCTGCTTTTGCCTGATGGATGCCTTCCAGAAGGCGCGCTTTGGCTTCTTCTGGAACCGGGATGTTCTGATACTGGTCTTTTAAAGAATTTAAAATATCCTGCCGGGTATTGTTTGTTTTCATTGCTTCTCCTTTCTCGAGTATTGAGCTCTTTCTGGCTGATGAACCGGATTCATGACATGTCTGCGGTGCGGTTATTCCATTTTCGCTCTCAGTTTTTTCAGGCCGCGGTACAGTTTTGCTTTTACTGTATTTTGGTTCAGGTTCATGATCCGCGCAACATCCTCCAGTCGGAGGTCCTCGAAATACCGCAGCGTGATGATCGTCTTTTCTGTTTGATTAAGACTGTTTAATGCGTTTTCCAGGTCAGGATCCCTGTATATGTCTTCGCGTCCACAGCGTTCTTCCGGTATTTCTGTGCAGCTGCTGTCTTTTTGCTGCTTTCTCAGCAGGTCGACGGCTGTATTGATAACGATCCGGTAGATCCAGGTGGAGAGATATGCGGGATTCTCCACTTTGCTGCAGTCGCGTATTGCTTTATAAGCGCTTTCCTGGACCACATCCAGGGCGTCTTCTTTGTTTTTTGTATAGCTGTAGGCTAATCGATAATATTTTTCATAATTTTTCAACAGAGTGTTTTCCGTTTCCTGCAGGTTTTTTGATATCATCTCTTTTCTCCTTTCTATCTGTTAGACGTAAGGGGAAGAAAAAAAGTTGCATTGATTTATCTTTTCAAACCAGCATACAGTGATTATACTTAAATTGCAATATGGATTCAAAAAGGGGAATGTTCATGGAAAACAGATTTTCGTATCCGGAAAAGATTAAGATTGAAAGGGGTTTGAGGAGCCTGTACATGCTTACAACATGGATGGTCTTCGCCGGTTAACCGACCGGCTTGCAGAGGCCGGGGTAAACGTTCCGGTGGCCATGGGAGAATCGGTGAGGAGCTATCACACCTTTGTACAGTATGCGGAGCACGGTGCTGCGCATCTGCAGCCGGCCAATGCTTCCATGTATTGTCTGAGTGAGATCATGCGGGTGAAGGACCTGGCAGAGGAGAGGGGACTGGGGCTGGAAACCGGAGGAGTCCCCTTCCTGAATGCTGTGCTGGGCACGCTTTATCCTGAAAATGTTTATGAGCGAGGTCAATTCCCCATAATTGGCGCGGCACCTCCTTAAAATTATCATTGTCAGATAATTATAATTACTCATTCATGCCTTGATTACCATTATCGATGCATTACCGTAAAATCAAGGATTTCAACCGCGATAGCGGCGCGAATGCGTCCTTGATTTTACGGTAATGTATTGATATTCTGCAAAACTGCATGAATATATAGTGCTGATTATAGGGAATCATAACGATGAAAATGGGGAAAATTGCTCGCCAAAAAACAG
>DVKS01000134.1 GCA_018715905.1 Candidatus Caccovicinus merdipullorum
ATACTGCTTCGACCTGCTTTCTTCTCCTGCCCCTCAGGATGAAAAGGAAGCAGACGAAAAAGAACGGCTCTGCCGGCAGATGGAAGAGCTTCTCCTCTCCCAGAAACAGGAAGAGTATGAAAAGGCCTACCTTCGTCTCTGCCGATGCATCAGCCGTACCTGCTCTTACTCCCGGGAAAATGCCTGCTATCAGTTTTTAAGTACCCTGGGCCGTTTTGCCGACCGTCTCTCCCAGGCCAGGATTTCCTGTCCCAGGCCGGAAGAGGCAAGACTTCTGGCCGAAGGGATTGCACTGGAAAATTATCAGCAGATGACAGAATTATTCCGTTCTTCTTTTCTGGAACTGTTCCAGGCAGTAAAAAAACAGGCCCTTTCAAGCGGCCGCCGGGAGATCGATATCGCAGCCGACTATATCGAGGAACATTACGCCGAGCCTCTCACTCTGGAAATCCTGGCAGGGGTCGTGCATATGAATCCTTATTATTTCAGCAGCTACTTTAAAAAGAACATGGGGATTAATTTCAAGGATTATCTGGGAACCGTCCGTCTGCGTCATGCCATGACGCTTTTAGTGAGTACAGACCGGATGACCTATGACATCGCCGCAGCCTGCGGTTTTCCCGATGCCCGGGCGTTTTCCGACCTGTTCCAGAAAACCTACGGGGAAAAACCAAGCAAATACCGGAAACGGCTCCGTGAAAATCAGCCGTAACCCATCCGCACAAAAGGAGGAGCAAAAACGTGATCACCGATAAGCATACCGGACAGGCTTTCTTAAGCCTCTGGTTCGGAAATTTTTACCGTCCCGCCTACGATGACCGGGATTTCATCTGCCAGGCTATGGGCCTGATCAAAGATCTTGGCTTTAACACCATCCTTCTGGATTCCAAAGCCTGGGAAGACTTTCAGGAACGGTTCCAGGGAAAAGATGCCAGCCCTTATGTGGCCATGCAGGAATTTATGATGGAAGAAGCGACCCGCCATAATCTGTCCTACGAGTTCCTGTCCCTTTACTTAAACGGCGACAACCTCTATCCCCACATCCGATTCAGCCCCCCTGTATACGGGGATTCCGTGGTGAATGCAGACGGCTCCGACGGAAAATGGTACCGCTACTGGTCCGAAAAAGCCAAAGACTCTATGGCGCAGCATGTGCAGGGTCTGATGAAGCTCTACGGCAGCGGGCAGGCAAAGATCCTGGCTGGCAGTCAGGAGCGTCTCCCCATCTGCAGCATGTGGGATCCCATTGTGGCTCCCAGCTTTGACGATGAGGGAAGAGAGCGGTATATCGGCTGGCTTAAGGAACGCTGGCACGGCTCCATCGAAGATCTGAATAAAGCCTACGGACTGAATCTTTCCTCCTTCGCTCAGCTTAAACCGGAGGAATACTGGTTTTCTCTGCGCTGGCCGGACCGCGCTTCCTTTACGGAGGAAGAAGTCTCCGCCATGGCCCCGCCCTTCCGGGTACTTTCCGATAACCGGATGTGGCAGAGAGATGAACTTTGCAGCTACTTCCGGGATATGAAGGAACGGCTCCATCACCTGGATCCCCGGCTGTGGCTCTGCCCGGATCTGGCCCAGTGGGGGTATTTCCTGAACGTGGACGGAGCCATGCTTTCCGGCGTGGGCATGGCAGATCTGTGGGATACCGCTGTGCGCGGCATTGACCTTTACCGTCTGGCCGATTACGTGGACTGCGCAAATTTCCTCTCCGTTCCCGTAACCCCTGCCGGCGATCCGGATATTTACGTGACTGCCTGCCACCACAGCATGATGCGGGCCATGAACCGGGGACGGGAATTCCTGGGCGGCATCTACTGGGGGCGGTTCCTGTACAATCATCTCTACGAGGTGATCACCCCCTGCGAGACCGTTGCCGCCATCGCTGCCAGCGGCGCAAAGGGATACAATGCCTACGGCATGTGCGGTCTGGATGACGGCGGCGTACTCCACCGGATGGAGCCCTGTTTTAATGAATCCCTGAAACGGGCAAATGAATGGTTCCAGGAAATCCTTCCCCTGACCGGCTCCCTCCTGCCGCCGAAGATTGCCATCCTCTTCCCCTCTGCCATGGCCCTCTGCGAGAATATGCAGACTCCCGGAAATAAAGAGCGCCGTCTGGATCTTTTAGGCTGGTACCGGGGATGCCTGGATCTGGGAATGGAAGCAGATGTGACAGACGGAAAAGCCCTGTGCCGGCCGGAAATCATCAGCCAGTACCAGGTCATCATCCTTCCTGAGGATGACTGTTACCCGATGGAACCGGATGCCCAGCTGGAGCAGGCTCTTCTTTCTTTCGTAAAGGGCGGCGGCACCCTGGTCCACAGCCCGGGAAACCGGCTGGCCATAAAACTCTTCACTCGGGATGCCGTCCGCCACGCTCCCTCTCCGGCAGATCTTGGCGAAAACTGCCTGGTTCAAAGCACCTGCTGGTGCAGTTACCGTGCCAACGGCCCCGGTGAGACTGTCCTCGCTGCCTGGCTGTCTGACGGCGCACCGGCGGCAGTCAGACGGCAAATGGGGAAGGGATGTGTTTACTCTCTTGGCTTTGACTATGGCTTCAGCCTGACCGCCAAGGTCTCCCCCCATGTCCCCAGAGAGCAGAAAAACAACGAGCTCTACCCTCTGCCCATGATAAAGCGAAACCTGCTCCAGGAAATCCTGGAACAGGCCACGGGGACAGCATTATCCTTTCAGAAAAACATCCGGCGCGCAGAATTTACCGGCGGCCTGCTGGTGATCAACCACAGCTCCTATCCCTGCAGAATCAGGGAAGAGGGGAAGAAGTATTTTCAGTATCCGGTGGACGATGCGCTTCTTCTGCCGCGGAGCGCGGTATTCATTGCAAAATAAAAATTTTCTGCAGCTTTTTGCTATGCCCGCTTCACCCTCCACGCCGTCATATCCTGCTTCACCATATTCATAAAATCCATTTCCGCCTTGCTCAGGTATGTCCCTTTCCGGAAAGCGATAGAACGCTTCCAAGCAAGGCGGTTTCCGATGGAAAAATAGACCAGCGGTGCTTCCGGGTCCACATAAGACTGCGGAAAGAAAGCCGGCCCGATCTGGCTTTTTGCCATGTTCACCGCCGTGTAGGTGGTTGTCGCCTCAAAAAGTACCTTTGGCTTATAGCCGGCCTTCACAAACTCCAGATCCAGCTTCCGCCGGAACTTTGTCTCCCGGCTCAGAAGAATAAAGGGATCTTCTTTCAGAAGCTTCAAATCCATATGCGGAAATTCTTCCCAGCTTCGCTCTCCTGCCATGGATGCCAGAGGATGACTCTTAGGAAGCGCCAGCACCATCAGTTCTTCATCAATGTGAAAGTAGTCAAACTGGGGATTCTCCTCCCAGTGCGCCGTAAGAGCCAGGCTGACGCTTCCCTGCTCCAGAAGCTGTTCCATTTTCACAGATCGGGCCTCGATCACGCGAAAGGTGATTTCCGGGTATTTCTTATGAAACAGGGGGTACACCCGGGCAAACATCTCCGATCCCCGCTCCGGGGTGTAGGAAATAGAGATTTCTCCTTTTTTCATATCCGCAATATCGCTTAGCATCTTGTAGGTTTCTTCTTTAATTCCCAGTATCCTTCGCGCCGCATCCAGATATACGTTTCCTGCATAAGTAGGAATCATAGAATGCTTGATCCGATGGAACAGCAGAAGTCCCAGTTCCCTTTCCAGCCGCAGAAGCTGCTGATTCAGAGCCGACTGGGTCATATAAAGCTTCTCCGCCGCCTTTGATATGCTCTGCTCATCTGCAATGGCCACAATATATTCCAACTGCTTCAAATCCATAATCCAAATCCTCCTGCCGCAGCAGGATGCCCGCCGTCCGCACGCTGCGGCACCGGCATCCTTCTTAATCCAGTTCAATGATTTCATGGTACAGATCTGCATACCGCCCCGGCTGCGCCAGCAGTTCCTCATGGGTTCCCCGCTGAATGATCTGCCCGTTTTCCAGCACCATAATCCCATCCGCCTTGCGTACCGTAGAAAGACGATGGGCAATCACAAAAGTGGTGCGATTTTCCATAATGGCATCCATACCCGCCTCAATATGCTTTTCTGTCCTGGTATCCACCGAGCTGGTGGCTTCATCCAGAATCAGAATCGGCGCCCGGGAGAGAGCCGCCCGGGCAATATTTAAAAGCTGTCTCTGGCCCTGGGAAAGATTGGCCGCGTCCTGCTCCAGCACAGTGTCATAGCCATTTTCCAGACGCAGGATAAAGGAATGGGCAGAAGCGATCTTTGCCGCCTCCTCCACCTCTTCATCCGTAGCTTCCAGACGTCCGTATCGAATATTCTCCCTCACCGTCCCGGTAAAAAGGTGGGTGTCCTGCAGCACCATGGCAATATTCTTCCGCAGGAAATCCCGCCGGATCCGGTCGATGGGAACGCCGTCCACAGTGATCTCGCCGTCCTGGATATCATAAAACCGGGAAAGCAGATTCGTCACGGTCGTCTTTCCTGCTCCCGTGGAGCCCACGAAAGCGATCTTCTGCCCCGGTTTGGCCTCCAGGGAGATGTCCCGCAGGATAGGCTGGCCCGGACGGTATCCGAAATTAACGTGCTTTAAAGTCACATATCCTTTGATTTCCTTCATGGGAACGGTATCCGTCCGCTCTGTTTCCGGCTCTTCATCCATCACCTGGAAGACCCGCTCCGCGCCGGCCAGGGCAGAAAACACATTATTCATCTGCATGGAAATCTCGTTAATCGGCCGGTTAAACTGTCTGGTATAATTTACAGAAACCGTAAGTCCCCCCAGGTCAAATCCTCTGGTAACCACCAGAACCGCTCCCAGGCAGGCCGTCACAGCATAGCCCATGTTGCAGAGCTGATGCGTAATGGGGCCCATAATGCCGGAATGAAACTGAGCGCGTATCTGGGCATTCATTAACTCCCGGTTTAAATAAGAAAATTCTTCTTTTGCCGTCTCTTCGTGATTAAACAGCTTCACCACCTTCTGTCCGGTGATGGTCTCCTGGGCAAAACCATTTAAAGCGCCCAGGTTCTTCTGCTGGCTGCTGTAAGCCTTCCTTCCGGTCTTCATGATCTGCCTGCTGACCAGGGCAAGAATCGGAGTAAACAAAATGGTGATGGTCCCCAGGATCACATTGGTATAAAGCATCAGGAAGATGGTTCCCACAATGGTCACCGCGCCGGAAATGATCTGGATAAAGGTGGTATTCAGCATCTCGCCCACTGCATCTACATCATTGGAAAAACGGCTCATAATATCGCCGGTGCCGTGATTGTCAAAATAGGAGACCGGCAGTGTCTGCAGATGATCAAACAGCTCCCGCCGCATACGGCGCAGAGAGCGCTGGGAAACACTTAACATGATTCTCTGCTGAAGCCACTGGGTAAGCACCGACACGCCGTAGACAAAAGCTAAAATGCCGAGAGCCGCCGCAAATCCGGCGATCTGTGCCGCAAGTTCCTCTCCATCCGAAACCAGATTGATAAACCGGTTAATGATGGGGCGCAGCATATAGGAAGATGCCAGAGAAGATACGGAATAAAGCAGAGTCATAACCGCTGCCAGGGCGATGCGGCCCTTTTCCTGGCTGAGGTATTTTACCAGTCTTAAAAATGTCCCGCCTGCATTCTTCGGCTTTCCGTGGGCCGCCATGGAACCTGGGCCACGGCGCCCCACATTCATCTCCTTTTTCTGCTGTCCGGCCGCGGCCGCACTTCCGGCATACTTTTTCTGAAGGCGCAAAGCCCGTTCCTGATTCATTCCGCACCTCCCAAAACAAACGTATTTTCCCCATCCTGTTCAGAGGTCTGGGAATAATATATTTCCTGATAGGGAACGCACCGCTTCAGCAGTTCCTCATGGCGCCCTGCATCGGCAATCCGTCCGCCCTCCATCACGATGATCTGGTCCGCATCCATAACTGAGCTGATCCGCTGGGCGATGATCAGTTTCGTCACTCCGGGAAGCTCTCTGCGGAATGCCCGGCGGATCTGTGCGTCTGTGGCTGTGTCCACCGCGCTGGTGGAATCATCCAGAATAAGAATCCTGGGATGCTTCAGCAGAGCCCTGGCAATACAGAGCCGCTGCCGCTGTCCGCCGGAAAGATTTGCGCCTCCCTGCTCCAGCTCCGTCTCATATCCCTCCGGAAAGCTTTTCACAAAACTGTCCGCACAGGCAATGCGGCATGCCCATTCCATCTCTTCATCCGAGGCATCTTCGTTTCCCCAGCGGAGATTCTCTGCAATGGTTCCGGAAAACAGCGTATTCTTCTGGAGTACCACTGCGGCCCCCTCCCGAAGGTGGTACAGGGAATAATCCCGCACATCTGTGCCGTCTACCAGAACCTGTCCCTTGTCCGGATCATAGAGACGGGAAATCAGAGAAACCAGGGTGCTCTTTCCGCTTCCGGTGGAACCTACGATTCCCACAAACTGTCCGGCCTGGATGTGCAGGCTGATATCCTCAAGCACCTGCTCCTTATTCTTCTTAAAATACCGCATGGAAACATGGCGGAATTCAATCTCTCCCCGCTCTACCTTAAGGTCTTTTCTGGCTGCATTCTCATCAGTCAGATCCACCTTTGCATCCATGATTTCCGTGATCCGCCGGTCCGAAGCAGCTGCCCTGGTTCCCTGAAGAACGATATTGGCCAGAAAATTAAGGGCTGTCAGAATCTGCGTCAGGTATGTAATAAAAGCCGTCAATGTGCCGATCTCCATGCCGCCGATCATAATCTGGCGTCCGGCGATCCACACCACTGCCAGAGTGGTTACATTCACTGCCAGTGCAGAAACCGGCTGCAGAAGGATCATCAGTTCTAGGGCAGAAATACTCTTTTCCATCAGCGTATCATTGGTACGGGCAAACTTCTCCTTCTCGTAATCCTCCCTGACGAAAGATTTGATCACCCGCTCATTGGTGATAGTCTCATTAATCTGATTATTCAGCCCGTCCAGACTGGCCTGCATTCTGGTATACCGGGGCGACGCCGTATGGATAATCAGGGCAATGGCCGCTCCCAAAAAAGGAATCACCACGCAGATCACCGCCGCCAGCCTGGGACTTAAAGAAAAAGACATGCAGACAGCGCCGATCAGCATCACCGGACTCCGGAAACATCCCCGAAACAGGGTCTGGACGAAATTCTGGATCTGGGTCACATCATTGGTGATCCGGGTAATCAGAGAGCCTGTAGAAAAGGCATCGATATTTGCAAAAGAAAACGTCTGGATCCGGGAAAAAGCCTTCTCCCGCACATCTGCCGCCAGATGGGCGGCCCCCTTAATAGCAAAATAAGCCCCCAGCACACCGCCGGCAAGCATAATCAGCGCCGTAACAAGCATGTAAAGGCCGTTTTGCAAAATAAAAGGAATATCTCCGTTGGCTGCACCTTTATCAATAATATTGGCGTTCAGGTAAGGCAGGATAAATTCCCCGCAGGCCTCGATGATCATGAAAAACGGCCCCAGGATAAAGCAGTATGCATACTCTTTTATGGAATCTTTGTACTTTTCCATGTTTCACCCCTTTTTAAAAAATTTAACAGTAACCATTATTTTTTCATTATAACCTGCCCTGGCTGACCGTTCAAATTCTTTTTGTGTTATACTGTTTCCAAAATGGAATGAATCCCTCCGTTTCTCTCATCCTGCCCGGCCTTGCGTATCGCCAGGGCAGTCTCCTCCGGCGTAAGATCCGTCACATCGATCTTTCTCGTATTCAGCCCCATATAAAGCGGAAGCCGGGAAAGACTTCGTTCAATAACATCTGCCCTGCGTATTCCTGCTTTTACATCCTTCTCAAG
>DVKS01000135.1 GCA_018715905.1 Candidatus Caccovicinus merdipullorum
GGCAGTGCCTTTTCTGGCACCCATGTTTGGCAGCTTAAAGCGAAAGGAGCTCTGGCTTCTTTTTGGAGTCAGTCTGGCATATTTTTTCCTTCAGAACCTGTATCAGATTTTCGGACTGGAAATGGTGTTTACATCCTATCCTTTTTACAGCTGGATTTTTTACTGTATGCTGGGGTATCTTCTGGATCACCTGGAACTTTCCGCCAGAGGGCGGAAGGGATTTCTGGCTGCAGGCGCAGGGGCGTTCCTGATCTCTGCCTGGGAGATCTGCTTCTGGGAAAGGGAAAATCCGGCGCTGCACAATTATTCTGTGACCATGATCCTGATGACGGCGGCCCTTTATCTGGGACTTACCAGCTGGGGAAAGCGGATGCCGGATATCTGTGCCGCAGCGGTGCGGTTTCTTTCGGTTCGCTCTTTTTATATTTATCTGATGCACGGGCTGACCCAGATCCTTCTGGCGGCACGGGTGGGAGATCGGGCAGCCGGCTGGGGAATGTGGTTTTTTCTGTCGGCAGCCTCGTTCTGCTTTGCCCTTGTGATCGGGGTGGTTCTGGAATGGCTGTACCGGCCGGTGTCCGGCTGGCTATGCGGACTGTTTGGCGGGCAAAAAGAGAGCGGGGTAGAAGGATGATTTATGTACGGAAATTTTTGCGCCCGGAGGGGATAAAGGGAAAGGATAAATACCGTCTGGAACATGAATCCGGGCTGCGGCTTCTGGCAGATGCGCTTAAGACCTGGCCGGGATTTCCTCAGATTAAGCCGGAAGAACTGGAAGGGCTGATAGCCAGGAAAGAAGGGGGAAAACCGTATTTCCCGGATTTTCCCCAGGTGCATTTTAATATCAGCCACAGCCAGGATGTGGCGGTCTGCGCGGTGGGATCTGCTCCTCTTGGCGTGGATGTGGAAAAAATCCGGCCGGTCAGCCAGAACCTCGCCAGGCATATGCTGACGGAAGGAGAAAGGCGCCTGATGGAAGCCTTTCATGAAGATGAGCGGAACCGGGAAATGATCTGCCTGTGGACGCTGAAAGAAAGTCTGGGGAAGGCTTTGGGAATCGGGCTGGGGCTGAATTTTCGGCGGACAGAATTTATGCTGAAGCCGTGGAAAATATGCGGTGATCCGGAAACGATGAGGATAAGGGGCAATACGGAGATCGAATTCCGTTTCCTTTCTGAACAGGGAGATAAAGAACGGAGAATTTTTCCGGAACAGTGGCATTTTTTTCAGACTGTGTGGGAGGACGGGTATGTGATTTCTTACTGCGGCAGAGAAGCGGCAGTCAGCTATAGTCAGCGACATTGGACAGGTACAGAATGCAGCTGAGATTATTGCAGGTGAGATGGATAAGAGCGAACTGGGAATCAAGGCTCTGGATGACTACACTCTGGAGGTAACCCTGAATGTGCCGGTAAGCTACTTCCTGTCCCTGATGTATTTCCCCACATTCTATCCGGTAAATCAGGCATTTTACGAGTCTGTGGGCGATACCTTTGCCACCAGTCCGGAGACCACTCTTTCTAATGGTGCATTCGTTCTGGATGCTTACGAGCCGGCAGCGACTGCGTTCCACTTAACGAAAAATCCGGATTACTATAATGCCGACAGTGTACAGCTTGCAGGCCTGAACTATCAGGTGATTCAGGACTCCCAGCAGGCGCTGATGAGTTACCAGACCGGCGATCTGGATATTACTCTGGTAAACGGCGAGCAGGTAGACCAGGTAAAGGATGATCCGGAATTTACCACCATAGGAGCAGGCTATCTGTGGTATGTGAGTCCCAACATGGATGCGGTTCCGGAGCTTGCGAACCTGAATATCCGTCTGGCCATGACCTTTGCGCTGGATCGGGAAGCCATTACCCAGGATGTATTAAAGGATGGATCCACTCCGGCATATACGGCGGTTCCGCCGCAGTTTGCTGCCGGTCCTGACGGATCTGACTTTGCGGAAGATCAGACCCGGTATGCCGATGACGCTCCTCAGAAGGTCGCCCAGGTATTAAAGGAGCAGTGGGAGACTACACTTCCCGGCCTGACCGTAAATCTGGTAATCGAACCGAAGAAACAGCGTGTTGAGGATATGCAGAACGGCAACTTCCAGATTGGGCTTACCCGCGCCGAGTATGATGCCATCATTGCTGAGTGTACCACTGGTGATCTCTGCACCGATGCTGAGGGACGCTGGGCAAGACTGTATGATGCTGAGAAGATTGTCATGGACGAAGCGGTTATCTTCCCGCTGTATGCACAGTGCAATGCGGAGATGGTTTCTTCCAATGTTTCTGGAATTGAATTCCACCCGGTTGCGCTGAATCGTGTGTATAAGAACGCCGTGAAGGCGGAATAGTCCGGCTGCTGTACTGTCGGGCTTCAGTCTGAGGGTGCTGCCAGGGCAGAATGCATTCTGGCGGTGCCCTCATTTCCCATTTGTATAGGATCGTTACTGTCCAGCCCTGTCATAAAAGCGGTGCATGGGTTGGCTGTTTATGGCAGGGCTGAACGGTAATGGCAGCTTTGCAGCAACGAGACGGGCGGATCTTTTCGCCCATACTTAAGGAGGAAGAATGTGAAGAAATACATACTAAAGCGGATCCTGACTTCTCTGTTTACACTTCTGGTGATTCTGCTGGTTTTGTTTATTCTGATGCAGCTGATGCCGGGATCGCCGTTTAATGACGAAAAGCTGAATGATGATCAGCGTCTGGCTCTCTATGCAAAGTACGGCCTGGATCAGCCTGTGGTTGTCCAGTTTTTTAAGTACGTTGGAAATATGCTCAGAGGTGATTTTGGGGTCAGCTACAATATTTCCAAAAACACCCCGATTGCCCAGCTGATTCAGACCCGTCTTCCGGTATCCATCGGCATCGGCGGTTTTGCCGTAGGAATCGGTGCGGTTCTTGGACTGGTTCTGGGGCTGATCGCAGCCATAAAGCATGATACCATATGGGATTCTCTGGCTACCGTGATTTCTGTTATTGGCGTGTCGGTGCCTTCCTATGTGTTTGCCCTGGCGCTGAGTTATTCCCTGGGATTTAAGATGGGGTGGTTTCCCATGCTTTACAGTGCGAAGGATGGACTGAATTCCAGTGTCCTGCCCAGTGTATCTCTGTCGATGTTTACCATGGCGTCCATAGCCAGATTTACGCGAAGTGAGATGCTGGAGGTAATGGGGAGCGATTATATGCTTCTGGCGGAAAGCAAGGGAATATCCGGCCCGGCGCTGATTTTCCGTCATGCCCTGCGGAATGCGCTGATTCCGATCATTACGGTATTGGCGCCGCTGATTGTGGATCTGATGACCGGATCGCTGGTTGTAGAGAAGATTTTTGCGATCCCCGGCGTGGGCAGCCTTCTGGTAACGGCGATTCAGTCCAATGACTATAATGTAGTTATTGCCTTAAGTTTTATCTATTCTGCAATGTATATTGGCATTATGCTGGTGGTGGATATCCTTTATGGAATTATTGACCCGAGAATTCGTCTGGCAAAGGAGGGCGACTGATATGTTTAAGAAAACCAGCCTGTCTGCCGCCGCCGCAGCGGAAGCCCCATATATTCCTGTGGAGACAGATTTCCGGCTTAAGGACAATGCCGGTGAGATTGCCATCGATACAAATTTTGCTGCCCAGAGTTCCTGGCGTGATGTGATTTCACGGTATTTGAAAAAGACCAGTGCAGTGATTGGCCTGGTGCTGATTCTGCTGATCGGCATTATGGCCGTCGTGGGACCGGGGATGAATGAATATACCTATTCCGGCCAGAACTTAAGCCAGAAAAACCTTGCGCCCAGAGTAAAGATCCTGGAGGATTACGGAATCTTTGACGGAAGCGAGACCATGAACACCACTACAGGTTCCAAGAAAGTGAATTACTATGAGGAAAAGGAACTGGATGATGTGTATTACTGGTTCGGAAGTGATAACTTCGGCCGGGACATTTGGACCAGAACCTGGTCCGGGGCCAGAGTATCTCTGATTATCGCTGTGGCGGCAGCCATTATTGATATGGTGATCGGTATGAGCTACGGCCTGATCTCCGGCTATTTCGGCGGCAAAGTGGATATGGTCATGCAGCGTATCCTGGAGGTGGCAAACGGCATTCCCCGTCTGGTTATTGTTACCCTGCTTCTTCTGGTGCTGCAGCCGGGAATGGTGACCATTATCTTCGCTCTGATGCTGACTGAATGGGTGGGAATGAGCCGAATCGCCCGGGCGGAGATGTTAAAGCTTAAGGAACAGGAATTCGTTCTGGCATCCAGGACGCTGGGAGCAGGAAGCTTTTTCATTATTTTCCGCGAGGTTCTCCCCAATATCATCGGTCCGATCATTACGCAGGTTATGTTTTCCATCCCTACGGCTATCTTTACGGAAGCCTTTTTAAGCTTCGTCGGACTGGGAATTCCCGTGCCTCAGTGTTCGCTGGGATCCCTGATTTCCGAAGGATTTAACAGTTTCACCACGCATCCTTACCAGATTATTCCGCCGATTGTGGTTATGGCGCTGCTGATGCTCAGCTTTAACCTGGTGGCAGACGGTCTGCGGGAGGCCCTCGATCCGAAGATGAAAGAAATGTGAGGTAACCGACTATGGCAGAATCAAAAGAAAAAATTCTGGAGATCCGGGATTTGGATATTTCCTTTCAGACAACTGCAGGGATGGTGCATGCCATCCGCGGCGTGAACCTGGATCTCTATAAAGGCGAGACTGTGGCAATCGTTGGGGAATCCGGATCCGGAAAATCCGTTACCATGAAGGCAGCTATGGGAATTCTGGCTTCCAATGCACGGGTGACCCGGGGGAACATTCAGTTCAGCTATCATCACGAGGACGGGACGCCGGAGACGGTGGATATCCTGACCAAGGATAAGAAATGGATCCGCCGCCACATTAATGGAAAGCGGATCGCCATGGTATTTCAGGATCCCATGACCAGCCTGGATCCCACCATGCCCATTGGAAAGCAGATCATAGAGGGCATGATCTGGCATTTCAAGACGCCAAAAAAAGAGGCCTGGAACCGGGCTGTAGAATTGTTAAAAGAAGTAGGAATCGAGGATCCGGAAAAGCGAATGAAGAATTATCCCCATCAGCTTTCCGGAGGCATGCGCCAGAGAGTGGTTATCGCCATTGCCCTTTCCTGCAATCCGGATCTTCTGATCTGTGACGAACCCACCACAGCGCTGGATGTGACGATTCAGGCAAAGATCATTGAACTGATCCGCAGAATTCAGCGGGAAAGAGGAATTTCTGTTATTTATATTACCCACGATCTGGGCGTTGTGGCGAAGGTGGCGGATTATGTAAATGTTATGTATGCGGGAAAGATTGTGGAGAAAGGTTCCATCAATGAGATCTTTTATGATCCGCGGCACCCCTATACCTGGGGACTTTTATCTGCCATGCCGGATCTGGATACGAAGGATGAGCGGCTTTACACCATTCCCGGTTCCCCGCCGAATCTGCTTCATGAAAAGAAGGGCGATGCGTTTGCTCCCAGAAACCGCTATGCTTTGGAGATTGATGACAAGGCTGAGCCGCCGATGTTTCAGATTACGGATACCCATTACGCGGCTACCTGGCTTTTGGATCCCCGGGCGCCCAAAGTGGAGATGCCAAGGGAACTTAAGGACAGGATCCAGCGGATGAGAAAGGAGGCCCAGGACATTGGCGGTAAATTATAATGGAGAACCTCTGCTTACGGTGGAGGGCCTGAAACAGTATTTTAAAATCAGCAGCGGTTATACAGTAAAGGCTGTGGAAAACGTGTCCTTTAAGATCTATCCCGGCGAGACTTACGGGCTGGTCGGGGAATCCGGATCCGGCAAATCCACCATTGGACGAAGCGTGATCCGCCTTTACAATCCTACAGCCGGAAAGATTTCCTTTGAAGGTATGGATATCAGCGGAAAGCTGACCAGTGGAGCCGGCCGGTGTCTGCGGACGCAGATGCAGATGATTTTCCAGGATCCTATGGCATCCTTAAATCCCAGAAAAAAAGTAGGAGATATCATTGGTGAGGGGCTGGACATCCATCATATGTACCGGAATTCCCGCGAAAGAGAGGAAAAAATCCAGGCGATTTTAAAGAAAGTCGGGCTGGCTCCCGAGCATGCCAGCCGTTATCCCCATCAGTTCTCCGGCGGCCAGCGGCAGCGTGTAGGCATCGCCCGGGCGCTGATCATGAATCCGAAACTGATTATTGCCGATGAGTGCATTTCGGCTCTGGATGTGTCCATTCAGGCTCAGGTAGTAAATCTGATGAAGGATATTCAGCAGGAGACGGGAACGGCGTATCTCTTTATCGCCCATGATCTGTCTATGGTAAAGTACATTTCCGACCGGATCGGCGTGCTTCACCTGGGGCACCTTCTGGAAACGGGAACGACGGAAGAGATTTTTGAAAATCCCGTGCATCCTTACACCAGAAGCCTCCTGTCTGCGATCCCGGCGCCGAATCCGGTGGTGGAGAAGCAGCGGATTGCGGAGAGCTACGATTATAAGACCTCCGGAATCGATTATGGAAAGGGCACGGAGCATCTGGTATCGGGCACACATTATGTAAAATGTACGGACGAAGAATTTTCAAAATGGATAGGGTGATATATAGACTTTTCTAATCCGTTATGATATACTATGCTCACTTGGAGAGGTGAGATATCGTGCACTGCGGATTGGACAGGCGACCGGAATTGCCGAAGGGAAGGAGGAAAGCAGAGAATTCGCGGTGTACGCCGAAGGAGGAGTATA
>DVKS01000136.1 GCA_018715905.1 Candidatus Caccovicinus merdipullorum
AAGCTTCTGAGAGAAGCTTAAGTGTCTGAGCCGTATACGTATTTCCGGGCCGTCTGATCTCAAAATCAGACAGGGAAAAGCCCTTCTGCCCTGCAATCGCAAGCCGGACCATCTCCAGCCGCGTCCATGCATCCGTCACCGCATGATCCTTCTTATGGGGCGGCTGTCCGGACGGCATAAACCACACCTGTTCCAGATGATATTCCTCCCTGGCCTGTCTTCCCAGCTGCAGATGTCCGTTATGGATGGGATCAAAGGTTCCTCCCATAATACCGATCCTGGCCATACAAACCTCCAGTCACAAGATGGATCAGGGAAGAAGGATCTTCCGCTTCGCCTCATCCTTAGCCGGACGATACAGAACAATCTTTCTTCCGATTACCTGTACCACCTGGGAATGGGTGCGCTCTGCCAGTATCTGGGCAATGGCTCTTCCGTCATCCAGGCAGTTTTTCAAAATCGTAATTTTAATCAGTTCTCTGGCTTCCAGCGCCTCATCCACCGCAGCCGTAATCTCCGGCGTAAGGCTGGATTTGCCGATCTGGAAGATCGAATCTATGTTCATAGCTAATCCCTTTAAATAGGATCTCTGCTTGCTTGTCATTGTTTTCTGCTCCTTTGCATTTCCATAAATCAATGAAACTTTACTTGTAATAATCAAACACAAGACCGTACATCCGTACCGTGTCGCCTTCCTGGATTCCCGCCTTTTCCAGCTCCGTCAGAATGCCGTTTACTTTCAGGAATTTCTGGAAGAAATCAAATCCCTTTTCCGATTCCAGATTGGTATAACCCAGCATCTTTTCAATCCGTGGGCCTTCCACTACGTATACGCCATCCTTATCCTGCTCCACGGTAAAGGGAAGGTTGGATGTCATATTTAATTCAGACAGATCGAATTCCTTCTCAAAAATAACCGGTTTCCGGTCAACGGTCTTTAACAGTTCATTGATATGATATAATAATTCCTTTACGCCCTGTCCGCTTACTCCCGAAATGGGGAATACCTGGATTCCTTCCGGCTCAAATTCTCTGCGAAGTGCATCCAGCGGGTTTTGAGCCCCCTCTTCTGTGTAAATGGCATCGATCTTGTTGGCTGCGATCACCTGGGGCCGTGTCAGAAGTTCCGGATTATAGGCCTTAAGCTCATTTAAGATAGTCCGGATATCCTGAACCGGATCCCGGCCCTCTGTGGAAGCCGCATCCACCACATGAACCAGCACCTTGGTCCGCTCAATATGACGGAGGAAATCATGGCCCAGACCCACGCCTTCAGAAGCGCCCTCAATCAGTCCGGGAATATCCGCCATCACAAAACCGGCGCCGTCTCCCAGATCCACTACGCCAAGATGGGGATCCAGAGTCGTAAAGTGATAATTGGCTATCTTCGGTCTGGCATTGCTTACACGAGAAAGAAGGGTGGATTTGCCTACATTAGGGAAACCAACCAATCCCACATCAGCAATAACCTTAAGTTCCAGCTGCACCCAAAGTTCCTGGGCCGGCTGACCCGGCTGTGCATACTTGGGCGCCTGCATGGTGGAAGTGGCGTAATGCATATTTCCAAGTCCGCCTTTTCCGCCTTTTAATATAACTTCCCGGCGGTTTTCGCCCGACATATCTGCGATTACCTTTCCGGTCTCGAATTCTTTGATTACTGTGCCCTCCGGCACCTTGATTACCAGGTCTTCGCCGTCTTTTCCGTGGCAGCGGCGCTTGCCGCCTTCTTCCCCGCTGGTAGCGATGTATTTTCTTACATGGCGGAAATCGCTTAAGGTGTTCAGTCCGTCATCCACCTGGAAGATGATATCTCCGCCTCTTCCGCCGTCTCCGCCGTCCGGTCCTCCGGCCGGCACATATAATTCTCTGCGGAAGGACACATGTCCGTCTCCGCCCTTGCCTGATTTAATAAATACCTTTGCTCTGTCGCAAAACATAAAATCACCATACCTTTCTTCCTGCATTGTCCCTGACGGCAGGTCAAGTCCTTCCTTTCCTGTCATCTGATAATACATCAAGGTGTGATACAGGATATCCCAAAGCGTCCTCCGGAACGAATCTTCCGGGAGCTTTGCAAAAGAAAGGCCCCATACCCTGAAGTATGAAGCCTTTCGTCATTCCTTATTCGTTGATTACTTTCGGGTATACAGAAACCTGCTTCTTGTCTCTGCCCTTTCTCTCAAATCTTACAACGCCGTCAACTAACGCAAATAAGGTATCGTCTCCGCCCTTGCCTACGTTGTTGCCAGGATGAATCTTGGTTCCGCGCTGTCTGTAAAGGATGTTTCCAGCCAGAACAAACTGTCCGTCTGCTCTCTTGGCGCCCAGTCTCTTGGACTCGGAATCACGGCCGTTCTTGGTAGAACCAACACCCTTCTTATGAGCGAATAACTGAAGGTTCATATTAAACATGGTCTACACCTCCCTGTAATGGATGCTGATATATTCGTTTCCATAAGATTCCCGGATATTCTTAAGACCCAGAATCAGGGAATCCATCAAAATACGGGATTCTCTGCTGACAGAACCGGTAAAGCAAAAGGTGAAATTTCCGTTTTCCTCCTCCACTTCCCCGGAAAAGGGATCTTCTGTGAAAGCTTCCACGGAATTTGCCATATTAAGAGCCAGGGCCGAAACAGCAGCGCAGACAATGTCCTGTCCGTATTCACTATATCCGGCATGACCGCTTAACTCGATTCCACACGCCTGCTTATGAGAATCCTGAAATATTGTTGCCTGAATCATGATTAAGCGTTGATCTTTTCAATCTTAACCTGAGTATAGAGCTGTCTGTGACCATTCTTCTTGTGATAGCCGGTCTTGCTCTTATACTTGTAAACGATAACCTTCTTGGACTTGCCTTCCTTTACTACAGATGCAGTAACGGTAGCGCCGGCCACGGTCGGGCATCCTACGGTTAATTCACCGTTGCTTACAGCCAGTACCTGGTCGAAGGTAACAGTCTCGCCGGCTTCCACGCCAAGCTTCTCTACCTTAATGATATCGCCCTCAGCAACCTTGTACTGCTTTCCGCCTGTTGCAATAATCGCGTACATTCTTAGGGACCTCCTATTATCATTACTCGCCAACTTCGGTGCTGCCAAAGGCAGTCTTAAACCTCATTGTGCGGCATACTTAGGTATAATAGCACAGTGCAAAAAAAATGTCAATATTTCGCAGAAAGAATCTTTTAATTTTTTACTTTTCCCTATCTTCTGCTGGAATCGGAAAGATCCATGCAAAAACCGGCCGTCTCCTCTTCGGACTGCATATGCTGCAGCCGCAAGGGAAGATGGCCGGCGTCATTTACATCAAAGCTGATATGCTACCGGTTTCTCCAGGCCTGCTTTTCCTTGGCAAAGGCAAGAATCATCTTCACAGCTCCTTCAAGGCCTACCGCGCTGCTGTTGATGCACAGATCGTAGCTTTTTGCCTCGCTCCATTTCTTGCTGGAGTAATAATTATAGTAACTGGAACGTTTCTTGTCCGTCTTTACCATCATATCCTTAGCCTTGGCAGCATCTACCTGGTAAGTTTCCTGCAGTCTTGCGATCTTATCCTTATCATCACCGCAGATGAACACGCTTACCATGTTCGGAAAGTCAGCCAGAGCGTAATCAGCGCAACGTCCAACGATAACACAGGATTCCTCTGTGGCAAGCTTCTTAATGGTATCAAACTGAGCCAGGAATACCTTGTGATTCAGCGGCATATCCAGATATGAAGAATTGGAATAGCCCATGGAATATGTATCCATTACCAGAGAATACAGGAAGCTGTTGGTCGGCTTCTCGTCATGGGTCTCAAAAAGTTCATGAGCCAGCCCGCTGTTTTTGGCAGCCAGGGCCAGAAGCTCCTTGTCATAACACTTAATTCCCAATTCCTCCGCCAGCATCATTCCGATCTTACGACCTCCGCTTCCGCACTGACGGCTGATGGTAATAACCAGATTTCCACTCATATGCACCTCTCCTTTCTGTACCCTTGATGGTATTATACAATAAATTCCAGAAAAAGTACACATTCTTTCAGAAAAAACTATAGTTTTTCCATTTTTTTCAGCAAATCCGTAAAATACTCCGGAAGGGGAGCGGAAAATTCCATATACGAATCCGTTCTGGGATGGATAAAACCCAAAACACCAGCGTGGAGAGTCTGGCCCTGAAGATTTTTGAATGGCACAGATGCCGGTCCGTATACCGTATCGCCCAAAAGAGGATGGCGGATGCTGGCCATGTGTACCCGGATCTGGTGGGTTCGTCCTGTTTCCAGGCGGCATTCGATATGAGTATAGCCACGGAAACGCTGAAGCACCCGGTAATGAGTCACTGCCTCTTTTCCGTTTCTTTCATTGACGCTCATCTTTTTCCGGTCCGCCGGATCCCGTCCTATGGGCCGGTCGATGGTGCCCTCATCTTCTTTTAAGACCCCGTGTACAATGGCCTGGTATCTCCTGGTGACGCTGTGTTCCTTCAGCTGAGCAGCGATCTTCTGATGGGCGAAATCATTCTTGCAGGCAATCAGAACGCCGGTGGTGTCCTTGTCGATCCTGTGGACGATCCCCGGCCGCATAACGCCGTTGATTCCGGAAAGCTGATCTCTGCAGTGGTATAAAAGCCCGTTTACCAGAGTACCGGTAAAATGCCCTGGAGCAGGATGTACCACCATGCCTTTCGACTTATTAACCAGGATTACATCAGAGTCCTCATAAAGAATATCCAGAGCCATATCCTCCGCCAAAATTTCCGGTTCCACGGCAGCCGGGACAAAGCAGGAAATGGAGTCCCCCTCACATACCTTATAGCTGCTCTTCACCGGACGTTCATTCACCAGAACAGACTCTGCCTTCAGCAGTTTCTGCAGATAAGACCGTGACAGATTCTCGCAGCGCTCAGTCAGATACCGGTCAATCCGTACATCCTGCTCCTCATCTGTTACAACAAAGTGCAGGTTCACGGCCGCTCTCCTTTCTTCCAGGAAAATACAGCCAGCTCTTCCTCACGGTAATACCACATAATCAGAATTACCAGCAGAAAAGCCGCTACGGTAACGTAACAGTCTGCCACGTTAAAAATAGGAAAATCAATCAGGCAGAAATAAAAGAAATCCACCACAAACTGCTGGCGCACCCGGTCAATAAGGTTTCCCAGAGCGCCGGATACCAGAAGAGCCATGCAGAATCCAAGAGGGAAATAGCGTCTGGTAAAAGGCATTCGGTACAGGGCGTAAGCTACTGCAGCAAGTACCAGCAGGGCAATCAGGAAAAAGAAAATCTGGCGTCCCTGAAGCATTCCGAAAGCTGCGCCCCGGTTTTCCAGATACTGAAGCTGGAATACGCCGTCCCATATGATAATGGGGTCCTGCCCCTTTAAATGTGTCACAGCCAGCGTTTTGGTCCACTGATCCAGCCAAATCAGGATTCCGCAGCCGGCCAGGAAAGCCGCAAGTCCGGGCGCCTTTCCTTTTAAGGTATTACCCGTTTCACACATAATCAAAAAATCTCCTGTTTTTATTACGAAGTATCCAGCAAGAGGCGCCAGCGACGCGTCTTGTCGGATTTCCCCGGTCAGGCAAGAATATAGTCAAGTCCCGCCTCCATCTCTTCCCGGCTTACCGTGCGGTCCACATACGCTTCTCCGACTTTTTTAAGAAGGATAAATTTGATAACGCCGGAATCCATTTTTTTATCATGCTTTACTGCATCCAGAACTTCCGCCGCATCCGGGATCTCCACCGTAAGAGGAAGGCCGAAGTTCTTCATCACATTCCGAAGTTCTTCCATATCCGCTTCTGTTAAGAATCCCCGCATCTGCGAAATCCGTGCCGCGGCAAGGAAACCCACTGCTACGCAGCAGCCATGGGCCATAGAAAAATCTTTCTTTTTCTCAATGGCATGGCCCAGGGTATGACCAAAATTTAACAGAGCTCTCTGCCCCTTTTCTGTAGGATCCTGTTCTACCACATCCCGCTTGATCCGATTGCTTTCCAGGATCATCTTCTGACATAGGGAAAGCTTCCTCTCCATGATGGCATCTGCATTCTCCGCCAGCCAGCGGTAGTATTCCTCATTTCGAATCAGGCCGTGTTTTACCACCTCTCCCATTCCGGAAATAAACTGGTCATCCGGCAGCGTCAGAAGGGTCTTTACATTCGTATAAACCAGTTTCGGCATATGGAACGCGCCCACCATGTTCTTATACGAATCAAAATCAACCCCGGTCTTTCCGCCAATGCTGGAATCTACCTGGGCCAGAAGCGTAGTAGGGATCTGGATAAAAGAAATCCCCCTCAGGTAAGTTGCAGCTGCGAATCCGCAGAGATCTCCCGTCACGCCGCCTCCCAGGGCTGCCAGCATGTCATTCCTGTCATATTCCTTCTGAATCAGGACTTGATACAGCTTCCGTACAGTATCCAAATTCTTCTGCTCCTCCCCTGCGGGAAATACAAAAGAATCCACCTGACGGCATATGGGTGACAGCAGCCGGCGCACCTCATCCAGGTAAAGATCAGCTACATTTGAGTCGGTGACAATACACAGCTTTCTCCGCTGCGTTCCCAGCTTTTCTACTTCCGCAGCAAGACCGCCAAAGGACTGATCCAGGATAATTGAATAAATAGGATTTCCCTCTAAATGCACACACAAACGATCCATAATTTTCTCCTTTTTCCGGTACTTTGTAATACAAAAAGACTGCTGCAGAATTTGCAGCAGTCTTCCTTCTGCCTGCTCTTATAAACGGATATTTAACCCGGTTACACCGCCTAAATCTCCGCCTGACAAAAGATCCTGAAAATCTCCGGACAGCTCCACAGACTGCGGAGTCGCAATAAAAATATAATTGGAAATCTTCTGAAGATTTCCGCCTATGGAATATGTAGCTCCGGAAGCAAAATCGATGATCCGCTGCGCCGTTTCCATGTGGATTCCTTCCATATTCAGTACCACAGCCTTCCCCGCCAGCAGATAATCGCAGACTTCGCGGGAATCCTCCATGGTAGTCGGCTTGATCATGGTAACTTCCATCCCGCGGCGCATGGGTACAACTTTTGCGCTGCTTCTTCCAAGGAAACGATTCTTCGGCTCCGGCTCTTCATCGTAATCCTCTTCTTCCTGCCGTCTGGAAAAAATACTCCGGCGCGGCCTGTCATCCTCGTCCTCATAAGAGTCGTCGCCATCTAAATAATAATCGTCATCATCTTCCTCATTCAGACGCATAGTACTCATCAGCTTGCTTAAAATACTCATCTCGAATTCTCTCCAATCCTTATCGGGAACCGAAAATACTGGTGCCTACGCGAACCATAGTTGCCCCTTCTTCGATTGCCACCTCATAATCCCCGGACATACCCATAGAAAGCACATCCATAGTAACATTATCAATGTTTTTACTTTTCATGTCAACATAAAATTCAAATAATTTTTTAAATATATTCCGATTTTCTTCGGAATTCTCTACAAAAGGAGCAATTGTCATGAAGCCCCGGATATGGACATGGGGAAGTGTCCGGATCTCCATAACAGCCGCCTCGGCTTCTTCAAGGAAAAATCCGAATTTGCTTTCCTCCCGCGCCACATTAATCTCCAGAAGAATGTCCACCTGAATATCCTTCCTGGCTGCCTCTTCTTCGATTTGGCGTGCCAAGCGCACAGAATCAACCGAATGAATCAGCACAGCCTTATCAATTATCTGCTTTACTTTGTTTCGCTGCAGGTGGCCGATCATGTGCCAGCGGATATCCTGAGGCAGGATAGGCTGCTTTTCCATGATTTCCTGGACTTTGTTTTCCCCGAAATCGCGTACTCCTTCCTGATAAGCCTCCTCAATCATGGAGACCGGCTTGGTCTTGCTGACTGCAATCAGCGTCACCTCCTTCGGATCTCTTCCGGACCGTCTGCAGGCCGCTTCGATCCTGGCTTGTACCTCTTTCAGCTGTTCTTTTACCATTATATGTTCACCTCTTCGATTTTAGCATAAAAATCTTCTTATGACAGCTACTGATAAATCAGAGCGCCTTCCTCAACCGTATCCGCATCCAGCGCAATATGGTCATACACAGAAAGTCCGTAAGACATTCCCTTTTTGATGGTATAATACTCATCATTTTCTGCCAGGACTTCAATCTGCTTAAATACCGCGTAGCCTTTGTTAATGTTATAAACACCCTCCAGGGAGGCATTTGCTCCAATCTGAAAACGTCCGCTGCTGTCCGCTGCGCGTGCTGTCTGGGATGCCGAATCATGGGTTTCCTCAGCGGTATCTCCATCCCCCTGGGCGTCTTCCAAATCATCCTCATCCGGAACATAGATTCCGGTAGGCTTAACCAGATAATCCCCCACTTTAAGATCACTGTCTTCTTCGATATCGATGTAATAATACTCATCTGTGGAATAATAAATCGTGGTGGGAACAAATTCTATTGAGGTGCCGCTTTCTGTGTAAACCTCTTTTAAAAATCCGGTTTCCGTACTCTCTGCATCGCCGCCCTGTGCCAGATATTCCACCGGAACCAGATAAAAGGTTTTCTCTGTAACCGCACTGATGGGAATCTTCAGCCCGTCCTCCCGGTCAGTTACAATCTCAAACTGCACAAAACGGTCTGAGATAAACTGCACCATATATTTATTAAAATCAAGCTGTCCGTAGGCAGCCCCGTCTGATCCGGTAAATGTAGAGAAATCACCTGTGGCCGTCAGATCTTTCCCGTCAAAACTTACCTTAAGGCTGGTTTCACTTCCGTACTGTGCCATGTCCTCCTCCGTCATGGGAAAAACCACAGACCAGTTATCAGATGTAACAACCTTATAAACAGGCGAATCTTTTGCGATCATTTTCCCTGACTGGGTAATTGCTCTGGAATAATTTTCCCGGTTAAAAAGCTCTGCTGTCACCTGGGAAGGATCCAGATCTTCGTAGGAGTCAATGGCGTAGGAAATAATACCGGCCTGATCTGCCGTTACCTGCTGGAAATTAACACCGGACTGATCCAGAAGGGTCTGGAGATTATCCATGGCGTTAAAATTCGAATATTCCAGGACAAGAGCCTCCAGAGAATACTTTTCATCATATACAGAGCGGAAATCTTTATCCTGATAAGTAATACTGAAAGATGTCAGCCGCTTCTTTAAATCCGAAAGATTTTCTTCGCTGAAAGCGGCGCCGGCCTCGGGATGCTCCTGAAGGAACGTAGCGATGGAGCCGGTTTCGTCTATAGAATAAATGCTGGTGCCCACACTGGCCCGTTTTCCCTCTCTCACATAATAATTAATATAGCCGGCGCGGTCCGTGTACTTGGTTGTCTCGTCCCGGAAGATGATACCGGTATAATCTTTTTCATTGACGATTCCGCCTTCCACAACCTCATACACCTGTACCCGGTCTCTGTTCATATAGGTGTAAACACTGAACACCATATAAATAAAAATAATAGAAAACATAATCATGCCCACATTGGAGAACGAACGCCTCTTAGGGTATTTCATGATTTTGCTTTTTTTCTTCTTTTTCTGGCTGCCCATGGCAAGCCTCCTTCCTCTCCCGCTATTATAAAAGGTAGAGGGAAAAATTGCAAGTAAAGATAAAATGAAACCGGCACTGCTCCAGTATCCCTCCGGCCAAAAGCCGGGCAGATACTGGCAGCAATGCCGGTCCTGCATTTTCTGCAGTATAATTTCGTGTGCTGTTTGCACAGAACGCTTTTATTATAAGGAGATAATCACATGTGGGCGGGCATTCTCCGGAAGCTCTTCCGCATCCATGGAAATGCTCAGAACGAATGTCACATGATACTTTTCACCGATTTTTTCTAGTGCAGATATGGTCTGGGAAATATCTTCGCCTTCAAGACTGGCCAGCTTTAAGAAGCTGTCTAAGAACATGATTTCCAGATCATGATCCTGAGAAATAATACCGGAAATAAAACCAATAAATGCCTCACTGGAACTGATCGGAAACTCATTTACATTGATCAGACGTATTTTATTGCTTAATTCATACATGTGCTTGGAGCTTTTGTCAAGGTATACAATGGAGCCCTTTGCGGTCTTTACGGATGTATTGGCCTTTTCTAACAGATGTTTTGTCTTTCCTTTCCCCTTTTTACCTGCTATAATCTGAACCATAACAATCTCCTCCTTTGGTTTATTTAAGTTGTATAAAATGCCATTTAATTATAAAGCAATTATAGTATAAATATCTAAAAAGCGCAATGACTAATTGGAAATTTTCTGAATAATTTGTGTCATATTTGCATACAGATCCGGACGGCTCCCTGCCTTCATTACAACGGAGACATACTCCTTCTGGGCCTCATCCTGAACAGCCATGATCAGACAGTAGCCGGCTGCATTTGTAGTGCCGGTCTTTCCGCCCAGAACGGTAAGTCCTTCCGGAGTTTCCCGTTCCCCTGTCATATACCAGTTTCCGCCTTTCCAGGTCTGGGTAACCGGATTTCCATCGGCGTCCGTATATTGAGCAGTATAGGCTGTGGTACCGATCACCTGTCGGAAATAGGGCTGCTTCAAAGCCTCATTAAAGATCAGGTACAGATCATAGGCAGTTGTATAATGCTCGGGATCATTGAGACCATGGGGATTCACAAAATGCGTGCCGGTAGCACCCAGGCTCCGTGCCTCCTCATTCATCATGTCCGCAAACTTTTCAATGCTGCCAGCCATATGAACGGCAATCGCCGCACCGGCATCATTGCCGGAAGGCAGCATCAAGCCGTATAAAAGCTGTCCTAAAGTAATCTGATCTCCAGGCTCAATATGCGCAAGGGTAGCGCCGCTTTCTGTGATCACCGCATCTTCCGTCACCGTTACCACATCGTCAAGATTTCCGTATTTGATTGCCAGAAGAGCAGTCATAACCTTGGTGGTGCTGGCTGGATAGAGACGACGGAAAGCATTCTTTCCAAAAATTACGTCCTTGTCAGAAAGATCAAAGACTGCCGCCGCTTCGGCATTTACCATAGGGTCATCCCAGCTTTCATCTGCCGGGATGACACAAAGATCCGCCGCAAAGCCTTCGGCAGTCCCCCCTGCATCCAAACTTTCAAAAGCGGATGCCCGCTGACTCCACTGATATGGCTGCTCCAGATTACGGTCTGCGCATCCGGATATCCAGGCGGCGGAAACACCGGCCGCCAGAATCAGAAAAAATTTTTTCATGTTCACGTTTATTCCCTGCCCATTCTAACGGAATACTTCGCGCCATTCCATGTCACCGCGGTCAAGAGACTTGATCAGCAGCTCGGCAGTGGCAAGATTCGTGGCCAGAGGAATATTGTAAGTGTCGCAAAGACGCACAACATTGTTTACATCCGGCTCATGATCCTTGGGATTTAACGGATCCCGCAGAAAGATCACCAGATCAATGTCATCGTGCTCAATCTGCGCAGCCAGCTGCTGCCCTCCGCCCAGATGACCGGCCAGATACTTATGGACATTTAAGTTGGCCACCTCTTCAATCAACCGTCCGGTGGTTCCAGTAGCATAAAGTTCATTTTTACTCAGAATCCCCCTGTAAGCGATGCAAAAATTCTGCATCAGCTTCTTTTTCGCGTCATGTGCAATCAGTCCGATATTCATACTCTGCTCCTCCTTAATTGTGAGTGTTTTTTCTCTGTAGTCCGACATTTAATACAAGCCCGATGCCCACAAACATACTGAGCAGGGAGCTGACACCGTAGCTGACAAAAGGAAGCGGCAGCCCGGTATTAGGAAATAGTTTGGTTGCAACGGCAATATTGGAAAAACTCTGAAATCCAATCAAGGCCGCCATACCTGTACAGATTATCTTTCCGCTTAAATCCTTGGCCTGTCTGGCCATCCACAGACATTCATAAATGATAAGCAGAAACAATCCTATGGTAATCATGGAGCCCACAAATCCCAGCTCCTCGCCGATAATGGCAAAAATAAAATCCGTTGATTCCTCTGAAAGGAAATTTCCGTTTTTAACGGAAGCGATAGTAGTATTGTTCAGTCCCTTTCCCCACAGCTGGCCGGAGCCAATGGCCATTACAGAATTATCCTGCTGGCGGTTGGCATCCTGATACTGCCCGGGATTAATGAAGCTTAAAATTCTCTGTGCCTGATAACCTCTTAAAAATGGTATCATCTCATACTGGAGAAGGTAAATAAAAATACCGGCGAGAGGTGTGAGAACTGCCAGTACACCGAAAATCCACTTGTAACTCAGTCCCGCCGCAAAAATCATGGCCGCAAAAACCATAATGGTAATCAGACTGGTGGAAAGATTCGGCTCAGCTAAGATCAGCAAAATCGGAATTCCGAACAGCACTGCCGCCATTCCCAGAACCGGAAGCTTATTGATCTGCTCCTGATATTTATCGAAAAACCAGGCAAAAAAGATGATGAGCCCGATCTTTGTAAACTCGGAAGGCTGCAGCTGGCCGATCACCGGCAGAACCACCCACCTGGTAGCTCCGCCGCGGACAACGCCGTTGATCAGAACCCAGG
>DVKS01000137.1 GCA_018715905.1 Candidatus Caccovicinus merdipullorum
CGTGCCGGTTTATGAGTCTCTTATCCGCAGGGAACTCACTGTTGCCTATTCGTTTGCGCCGCCGCAGAGCAGCAGGCAGAGAGCGGCCAGCGTTGCTGCTCTGGGAGAGCTTTACATGAAACAGGGAAGGACGGTAACGGCTGCTGATTTTAAGCCGGAATACCTCCGGAAACCTCAGGCAGAGCGTGAGAGAGAAGGGATTGAGCTGTGAAGATCCGATTCATGACAGAAGCTGATTTAGAACAGGCGGCCGCCATAGAGGCGGCCTGTTTTCGGGAACCCTGGTCTTTGGATCTTTTATCTTCAGGATTTGAAAATAAATGGAACCTTTACCTGGCGGCAGAAGAAGACGGACGTCTGGCCGGATACGGTGCAGTCTGCGTCATCGCCGGGGAGGGCGAGATCCAGAGAATTGCCGTCCTGGAAGAATTCCGCAGACAGGGACTGGGCCGGAAACTGCTGGATGCCATGGTAGCGGCAGCCAGAAACAGAGGGGCCAGGGCCATGACCCTGGAGGTCCGGGAATCCAATGAACCGGCCATAAAACTGTACTTTTCTGCAGGATTCCGCACAGAGGCCCAGAGAAAGGACTATTACCGGAACCCGCGGGAAGATGCGCTCATTATGTGGAACCGAAGTATATAAAGGCGCTATGCAACATTTACCACTTAAAATCTTCAAAATCTGCGCTATACTGGATCCATGGGAAATTTCAAAATTTCCTTCTGGCTGATGCTGCCCTGTATCTCATCGGATATGGAGCGGCTGCGCTGATTTTAAGAAAGGTGAGGATGTTATGAGACGATACAGTGCCAATGGACAGCTTGAGACGGTTGTCTGCAACAAATGTGGAAAAAAACTGGCAGTGCAGAAGGGGATTTTGCGGGAAGGCGCATTGATGCTGGACCACTGCTGGGATTATTTTTCAGAGAAAGATGGAGAGATCCATCATTTTGATCTATGTGAAGAATGCTACGATGACTGGATCAGTCAGTTTAAAATTGCCGTAGATGTGGAGGAGCGGACGGAATTCTTTTAAAGGGGTTCCCCCTTCCGGCTGATCCGGAAGACGCTTTTGCGCATCAGATGGAAGCTGGAGGAAAAGAGAATGTTAGATGTCTGCCTGCTGGGAACCGGGGGGATGATGCCGCTGCCATATCGGTGGCTCACCGCCCTGATGACCCGCTGCGAGGGAAGCAACCTTCTGATTGACTGCGGGGAGGGCACCCAGATTGCACTGAAAGAAAAGGGCTGGAGTCCCAAGCCCATTGATTATATTTGTTTTACCCATTACCATGCTGACCATATCAGCGGTCTGCCGGGACTGCTTCTTACTATGGGAAATGCAGAGCGGACGGAACCCGTTACCATGATCGGCCCCAAAGGCCTGGAGCGCGTGGTGGGGGCTCTGCGAACCATAGCGCCGGAACTGCCTTTTCAGCTGAAATTTCTTGAACTGTCGGAAAGCACCCATCAGTTCAAACTGGGACCCTATGTCCTTGATGCGTACCGGGTAAATCACAATGTGACTTGTTATGGTTATGCTGTTACGATTCCCCGCACCGGCCGCTTCGATGTTGAGCGGGCCAGGGCACAGGAAATCCCGCAGAAGTACTGGAACCGGCTCCAGAAGGGACAGACTGTGGAAGATGAGGGACGGATCCTGACGCCGGACATGGTTCTGGGTCCGCAGCGGCGGGGAATCAAAGTGGCTTACTGTACCGATACCAGACCGGTTCCGGTGATCGCAGAGTATGCCAAAGACGCAGATCTGATGATCTGTGAGGGTATGTACGGAGAAAAGGACAAGGCAGCCAAGGCAAGAGAGTACAAGCACATGACATTTTACGAGGCTGCCCGCCTGGCAAAGGAAGCCGGTCCAAGGGAGATGTGGCTGACCCATTACAGCCCTTCCCTTATACGCCCGGATGATTTTATGGAAGAGGTAAGAGCAATCTTTCCGGCGGCAAAGGCAGCCCGGGACGGCTGGAGCCGGGAACTGGGATTTGAGGAGGACGAAAGATGAAGGAAGATACGTATATTCTGGCAATTGAAAGCTCCTGCGATGAGACGGCGGCAGCGGTGGTGAAGAACGGCCGGACTGTGCTGTCCAATGTGATTTCTTCCCAGATTGCTCTTCATACATTGTACGGCGGCGTTGTACCGGAGATCGCCTCCCGAAAGCATATTGAAAAGATCAACCAGGTGATCGAGGAAGCGCTTCTGGAAGCAGGAATGACACTGGAAGAGATGACGGCCATTGCCGTAACTTACGGTCCCGGCCTGGTAGGCGCCCTTTTGGTGGGAGTGGCAGAGGCCAAGGCCATTGCCTATGCGGCAGGCAAGCCGCTGATCGGCGTGCATCATATAGAAGGTCATGTTTCCGCTAATTTCATCGAACATCCGGATCTGGAGCCGCCTTTCGTGTGCCTGATTGTATCCGGCGGCCATACCCATCTGGTAATTGTAAAAGATTACGGAGAGTTTGAGATTCTGGGACGGACCAGAGACGATGCGGCAGGAGAAGCCTTTGACAAGGTGGCCCGTGCTGTGGGCCTGGGATATCCGGGAGGCCCAAAGATCGATAAGGCAGCCAGAGAAGGAAATCCGGATGCCATTGACTTTCCAAGAGGAAAGATCGAGGGTTCGCCTTATGATTTCAGCTTCAGCGGTCTGAAATCCTGTGTATTAAATTATATTAATCATGCCAAAATGACGGGAGAGGAGATCCGCGTGCCGGATCTGGCAGCTTCTTTCCAGCATTCTGTGGTGGATTCTCTGGTCAGCAGGACGATTGCAGCTGCCAGGGAGTACGGTTACCGAAAAGTAGCCATTGCCGGCGGCGTGGCTTCCAATTCGGCTCTCCGTGCGGGAATGAAAGCAGCGTGCCGGAAAGCGGGGCTGACACTTTATTACCCGTCGCCGATTTTCTGTACGGATAACGCGGCCATGATCGGCGTGGCCGGCTATTATGAATATATGAAGGGAAACGTAAGCGGCTGGGATTTAAATGCCGTACCGAATCTGAAACTGGGAGAACGATAATTACAGGGAGTGAATGGGATGGATGAGAAAATCGGGGCAGTAGTGCTGGCAGCGGGCCAGGGAAAGCGGATGCACACATCTGTGGCAAAACAATTTCTGGAATTAAAGGGAAGACCGCTGATCACGTATGCCCTTTCCACATTCCAAAAGAGCCCGGTGCATGAGATCGTGCTGGTCACCGGATCAGAATATCTGGATTATTGTCGGAAAGAAATTGTGGAGGCTTATGGCTTTACCAAGGTGAAAGCTGTGGTGGCAGGCGGCAGGGAGCGGTATCATTCTGTATATGAAGGGCTGAAAGCACTGGATCGGCTTGGAGGAGTGGACAGTGTGCTGATTCATGACGGCGCCAGGCCTCTGGTAACGGAGACGATTATCCGGCGCTCCATTGACGGCGTCAGGGAATTTAAAGCCTGCGTAGCCGGAATGCCGGTAAAGGATACCATAAAGATCTGCGATTCCCATGGATTTGGCGCGGGTACCCCGGATCGCAGCAGGCTCTGGCAGATTCAGACTCCGCAGTCATTTTCTTTTCCGCTTATCCTGGATGCCTA
>DVKS01000138.1 GCA_018715905.1 Candidatus Caccovicinus merdipullorum
ATTACTGTGCCGGGCCAGGTGCTGAATCTGGACGGGGCTGAAGGAGATCAGGTTTACACAGTGGATGTGGAAGATTATCTTACGGATCAGGAAAATGTGAGCATACCCTGGGACAGCCAGGTTACCATAACCTTAAGGGTGCAGCAGACGGAGCATCGGACACTGGAGGTTTCCACCGACCGGATTATCCGGGTGGGCGGTCAGGATGATTTCCATTATACTTATGACCGGGATACCATAGAAGTAGTTGTGGAAGGGCTCAGCGAAGATCTGGAAGGTTTGGATGCATCGGATCTGATTATGGAGATGGATGTATCTCAGATGGGAATTGGCTCCTATGCAGGTGTGCTTACCTTTGATGGACTGGATGATGGCGTAGAGGTAACCAGTTACTCGGATTTCCATGTTTTAGTCAGCTCAAGAGAGATCGGGCCGGGGGTGTCTGTGACAGAAGAAAGCAGTCAGGATGAGAGTACGGCCGCAGATGAGAGCACATCGCAGGTACAGGAAAGCAGTACAGAACAAACAGAGAGCAGCAGCGAGACAGCTGCTCCGTAACGGAGGGATAATCGATGGTAAGTGAAAAAGTAGTTATCAAAAATCCAAGCGGGCTGCATCTGCGCCCGGCAGGTCTTCTCTGCAAGGAGGCAATCAAATATAAATCTTCTATTAATTTCCGCTTCCAGAACACTACGGCTAATGCAAAAAGTGTTTTAAGTGTCCTGGGCGCCTGCATCAAATGCGGCAATGAACTGGAATTCATCTGCGAAGGAGAGGATGAAAAGGAAGCGCTGGCAGCTATGATTAAGCTGGTAAATGAGGGTCTGGGTGAATAAGCACGGCATTTCCCACAGGCAAATCCGGCTTTTCCCATAAACAAGCGTATTTTCCGAGGGGTGCATATAGGAAAATGCGCCGGAGAAAATAAAATCAAAATGAGGAGGTAGTATTATGTACAAGGGTACAGGCGCCTCGGCTGGCATTGGAATCGGCCGGGCAGTAATCGTTGAAGAGAAGGAACTGGTGATTAAGAGGGAGACGGTCACCGACCCTGCAGCTGAGATTCAGCGTTTTAAGGGGGCGCTGGAAGTCAGTATGAAGCAGACAGAAGCTTTGGCTGAAGATCTGGGCAAGCGTGTAGGCGAAAAGGAAGCAGAGATCTTAAAGGGACATATCATGCTGCTGTCGGATCCCATGCTGGTAGGCGAAATCGAGACGAATATTCAGAATGAGTGTATGAATGCAGAATACGCGATTGAGAGCGTATGCACTATGTATGCAGATATGTTTGCTTCCATGGGAGATGAACTGATGCAGCAGAGAGCCACGGATATGCGGGACATTAAGACGCGCATGCAGAAGGTGCTTTTAGGTGTGGCTTCTGTGGATATTGCCGCACTTCCGGCAGGAAGCGTTATTGTGGCCAAGGATCTGACACCTTCCATGACGGCAGGCATCAATCCGGCCAATGTTACAGGTATCATAACGGAACTTGGAGGACGCACTTCTCACAGTGCCATTCTGGCCAGAGCGCTGGAGATCCCGGCAGTGGTGGCGCTTGGCGGCATCTTAGAACAGGTGAAGGACGGCGATATGGCAGTGCTGGACGGCACAGAGGGAACCGTTCTGATTAATCCGGATGATGCGGTTCTGGCTGAATACCAGAATAAGAGAGATGCATTCTTAAAGGAGAAAAAAGATCTGGAGCAGTACATCGGAAAGCCTTCTGTTACCAAGGACGGCGTTTCGGTGGAGCTGGTGGGAAATATCGGAAAGCCCGAGGATGTGGATAAGGTACTTCAGTATGACGGCGAGGGCGTAGGCCTGTTCCGTACCGAATTCCTCTTTATGGACAGGGATTCCATGCCCACCGAGGAAGAGCAGTTTGAAGCTTATCGGAAGGTGGCAGTAGCGCTGGATGGGAAACCGGTGATCATCCGTACCCTGGATATCGGCGGAGATAAGGAGATCCCTTACATGGGATTGGAAAAGGATGAGAATCCTTTCTTAGGATACCGTGCGGTGCGTTTCTGCCTGGACCGGAAAGATGATGTGTATCGTCCCCAGCTGCGCGCGCTTCTGCGTGCCAGTGCCTATGGAAATATTAAAATCATGGTTCCCCTGGTGACCTGCATTGAGGAGTACCGTCAGGTAAAGGCTCTGGTTCATGAGATCATGGCAGAACTTGACCGGGAAGGAATTGCATACAATAAAAACATCCAGCTGGGAATCATGGTAGAGACAGCTGCGGCATCTCTGATTGCGGATATCTTTGCCAAAGAGGTGGACTTCTTCAGTATCGGCACCAATGATCTGACCCAGTATACCATGTCGGTAGACCGGGGAAATGACAAGGTATCTTATCTGTATTCTACTTTTAATCCGGCAGTACTGCGCAGCATTAAGCGCATCATCACCTGTGCAAGAGAGGCCGGTATTATGGTTGGCATGTGCGGAGAGGCTGCCAGCGATCCCATGATGCTTCCCCTTCTTCTGGCATTTGGTCTGAATGAGTTCAGTATGAGTCCCTCTGCCATTCTGCGGGCAAGAAAGATGGTAACGCAGTATGATACCCGGGAACTTCAGGCTGTGGCGGACAAGGCTATGAGTTTTGCTACCACTGCTGAGGTGGAAAACTATATGAGAGAGTTTATAAATCAATGATAATTTATCTGATCAGCTATGCGCTGTGTTTTTGCTTTGCCAGGCTCGGATGGTTCATTCCATCCGGCCTGGTTTTGATTGCCGGGGCAGTTTGGCTGTACTGGAAAGATTACAGGGCATCTGGAAATCTGATCCACTTACGGGGGCTGTTCTGCCTTTTTTTTGCAGGGGGGCAGGGGATTTCCTGCTTTAAGCTGAGCTGCCTGCAGGAACCATGGAGCCTTATGACCTGGGCCTGTTTTCTGGCTGCAGTGATTTTTTTCTATCTGGCATTTTCCCTGACATCCAGGTGGCTTGGAGAACCCAGGCAGCCTCACTGGATGAAAAAACAGGCCAGAGGAAGCCGGGAGATCCTTCCGCGGGAAAGGCACAGCAGGCTGCGGCTTTATAAAAAGCCCTTGTTTTACTCCATGGGGATTGTGACGGCAGTGTCCTCCATTGCATTTCTTGCGGAAGCTTTGGTTTTAGGATATGTGCCTTTCTTTCTGCGGGGTGTGCCTCATGCTTATTCCTATTTTCATATCAGCGGCGTTCATTATTTTACGGTTTCCTGTGTGCTGGAGCCTTCTTTAGCGGTGCTTTATTACATGGCAGGGGAAGAGCGGTGCCGTATACGCCGGGGGGCGGCAGTGGTGTTTACTGTGATCTGCCTGGCAAATCCCATTCTTTGTGTATCCCGGTTCCAGCTGATTTTTGCGGTGGGGATGGCGGTGTTTACCTTTATTGCCGTTAACCACCGGATTCGCCTTTACCAGGCTGCCCTGCTGGTGTGTGTTATGATTCCGGCATATGTGATTCTGACTGTGGCACGCAGCCATGATGTGGAATATCTGAACGGCATTTTTGAGATGAAGAACAGCGCCATGCCCATCTTCATTACCCAGCCTTATATGTATATTGCCAACAATTATGACAATTTCGACTGTCTGGTGCGGGAACTTCCTGCCCATTCCATGGGACTTCGAATGCTGTTTCCTCTCTGGGCACTGACGGGGCTGAAGTTTCTTGTTCCCAGTCTGGTAAATTTTCCGATTTACGTAAACAAAGAGGAGCTGACTACCCTGACGCTGCTCTACGATGCCTATTATGATTTCGGGATTCTTGGTGTTGTGCTGCTCTGCGCAGTGTTGGGAGCTGTGTGTGCATTCCTGGTGCGGCAGCTGCCACAGATGAGAAATCCTGTGGGCTATGTGATTTATGCTCAAATTGCCATGTATATGACACTTTCTTTTTTTACTACCTGGTTTTCGAACCCGACCACCTGGTTTTATCTGGGAGTTACGATACTCATTTACCTGTTCTGCCGCTGCCGGCAGGGACTTTAAATGGTTAAAAATTCTCGATAATCCAGAATAAACCGGTTATTGATAATTGTTTCACAATAAATACAGAACCAGGTGTTGACGAATGGTGTCGAACTTGGTATATTGTATACACGAACAACATCAATTGTTTTTTTAGACAGGAGGACAAATTCAATGGTACAGAGAGAACAATGGAATGGGTTCAAGGGAAGGATCTGGAAGGAAGAGGTCAACACCAGAGATTTCATTCAGAACAATTATACGCCTTATGAAGGAGATTCTTCTTTCCTGGCGGGACCGACAAAGGCTACAGAAACCCTCTGGGGAATCCTCCAGGGCTTACAGAAAGAAGAGCGGGCAAAAGGCGGCGTGCTGGATATGGATACCCATATCGTTTCCGGCATCAATTCCCACAAGCCTGGTTATATCAGCGAGGAGCACAAGGATCTGGAAAAAGTAGTAGGTCTGCAGACGGACAAGCCGTTAAAGCGCGCATTTATGCCTTTTGGCGGCATTAAAATGGCAGAAGAGGCCTGCAGAACCCACGGTTATGAGCCGGATCCGGAGCTTCATAAAATTTTCACTGAATATCACAAGACCCATAATCAGGGTGTGTTTGACGCCTATACGCCTGAGATGCGCAAGGCACGTCATAATAAGATCATCACCGGTCTTCCTGACACCTACGGCCGCGGCCGTATTGTAGGCGATTACCGGAGAGTGGCCCTTTACGGAATCGACTTTCTGATGGAAAAGAAGAAAGAAGACTTCGATAACTGCGGCGACCGGACCATGTCGGATGATGTGATCCGTCAGAGAGAAGAGATCTCCATGCAGTATCGTGCGCTGGGCGAGATGAAGCAGATGGCAGCATCCTACGGCTATGACATTTCCCAGCCGGCAAAGAACGCCAGAGAAGCAGTACAGTGGCTGTACTTCGGCTACCTGGCTGCCATTAAGACCCAGAACGGCGCTGCCATGAGCGTCGGCCGTGTGTCTACCTTCCTGGATATTTACATCCAGCGTGATATGAAGGCAGGAATTCTTACGGAAGATGAGGCCCAGGAACTGATCGATCATTTCGTAATGAAGTGCCGTATGGTGAAGTTTGCCAGAATTACTTCCTATACTGAACTGTTTTCCGGTGACCCGGTATGGGCAACCCTGGAAGTCGGCGGACTGGGACAGGACGGACGTTCCATGGTAACGAAGACGGACTACCGTTTCCTGCACACTCTGGAGAATATGGGACCCAGCCCCGAGCCAAACATGACGGTACTTTACTCCTCCAGACTGCCGGAGAACTTTAAGTCCTATGCGGCTTATATTTCCATCAAGACCAGTTCCATCCAGTATGAGAATGATGATGTAATGCGTCCGGTATGGGGCGATGATTATTCCATCTGCTGCTGTGTATCTGCCACCCAGACCGGTAAGGAGATGCAGTTCTTCGGTGCGAGAGCAAACCTGGCCAAGTGCCTTCTGTATGCCATCAACGGCGGCGTGGATTCAAAGACCAAAGTACAGGTAGGACCGCCATATAAGCCGATTACTTCTGAGTATCTGGATTACGATGAGGTGATCGAGAAGTATGACGCCATGATGGACTGGCTGGCAGAGCTTTATGTAAATACGCTGAACGTTATTCAGTATATGCATGACAAGTATTATTATGAGGCAGCGGAGATGGCTCTCATCGATACGGATGTGAGACGTACCTTTGCTACCGGTATTGCCGGCTTCTCCCATGTGATTGATTCCTTAAGCGCCATCAAGTACGCTAAGGTTCGTGTGATCCGTGACGAGAACGGACTGGCAGTGGACTTCGACACCCAGGGAGAGTTCCCCCGTTACGGAAATGACGATGACCGGGCAGATGATATCGGTATCTGGCTGTTAAAGACTTTCCTGGACAAGATCAAGAAGCATCACACCTACCGGAACTCCGAGCCCACTACTTCCATTCTGACCATTACCTCAAACGTGGTTTATGGAAAAGCTACCGGTTCTCTTCCCGATGGAAGAAAGGCAGGCGAGCCTCTGTCTCCTGGTGCAAATCCCAGCTACGGCGCAGAGAAGAACGGTCTGCTGGCATCTTTGAATTCTGTTGCCAAGCTGCCGTATCACTGGGCTCTGGATGGTATTTCCAATACCCAGACCATCAGCCCCGGCGCTCTGGGACACAACGATGAGGAGCGCGTGGAGAACCTGGTGCGCGTAATGGACGGCTACTTTGACCAGGGCGCTCATCACTTAAATGTTAACGTATTCGGAGTGGATAAGCTGATCGATGCCATGGAGCATCCGGAGAAGGAAGAGTATGCAAACTTCACCATCCGTGTATCCGGCTATGCCGTGAAGTTTATCGACCTGACCAGAGAGCAGCAGCTGGACGTTATCGCCAGAAGCGCTCACGAGAGAATGTAATGAGGCTTGTGGGAGTGCGAAGCACGGAACAAGCCGGTATCATAGGGGGCAAAAGACCTTTTGCCCCCAACATCATGTAATCCATTCCGTTTATCCGGAAGGAAGCCTTTGCAGGCATACAGGCAGCGGGGACTGGGCAGATTCTGCACAGTCCTTTCTGCTGCTCAAAGCAGGACGGGGCTTGACGGAAACGGCATGTCTGTATTATAGTAAGCCT
>DVKS01000139.1 GCA_018715905.1 Candidatus Caccovicinus merdipullorum
ATGAAAATGAAGATCGGATTTATCGGATTAGGCATCATGGGCAAGCCAATGAGCAAGAACCTGTTAAAGGCAGGACATGAGTTAGTTGTATGCGATTTTAATAAGGATGCGGTTGCTGAGGTTGTTGCAGCCGGCGCAAAGGAAGGCGCTAACGGTGCAGAAATCGCAAAGGAATGCGATGTAATCATTACCATGCTTCCCAACTCCCCCCACGTTCGTTCCGTTGCTTTAGGCGAGAATGGTATCGTAGAAGGCGCTCATGAGGGCACCGTTCTTATCGACATGAGTTCCATCGATCCAGTGGAATCCAAGAAGATTGGTGCTGAATTAGCCAAGAAGGGAATCGAAATGTTAGACGCTCCGGTATCCGGCGGCGAGCCCAAGGCCATCGACGGAACCTTATCCGTAATGGTAGGCGGCAAGAAGGAATTATTTGACAAGTATTATGATATGTTAATGGTTATGGCAGGCTCTGTTGTATACGTAGGCGAGTTAGGTTCCGGAAACGTTGCAAAGCTGGCAAACCAGATTGTAGTTGCTGTAAATATTGCAGCCGTAGGCGAGGCTCTTTCCTTTGCCAAGAAGGCAGGAACGGATCCGGAACTGGTATATCAGGCAATCCGCGGCGGTCTGGCAGGCTCCACGGTTATGGATGCCAAGGCTCCTATGATGCTGTCCAGAAACTTTAAGCCCGGCTTCCGTATCGAGCTGCATATCAAGGACCTGACCAACGCGTTAAATGCTGCTCATGCAATCGCAGCTCCTGTTCCGTTAACCGGACAGCTGATGGAGATGATGCAGGCATTAAAGGCTGACGGCTATGAGAAGGAAGACCACTCCAGCCTGGTTAAGTACTACGAGAAGATTTCCAACGTTACTGTAGAATAATCCGCAGGGGGGCATCATTATGAATACCGATTTTATTAAGGGTGTAGTTGTTCCGATCCTGACTCCCATTGACGCGGAGGAGAAGATTGACGAGAAAAAGATGCGGGAGCAGGTGGATTACGTCATCGACGGCGGTGTATCCGGTATCCTGGCATTTGGAAGCAACGGCGAGTTTTACGTAATTGAAGAGGACGAGATGGAGCGCGGCTTAAAGATCATGGTAGATCAGGCTGCAGGCCGTGTGCCGGTATATTTCGGCATCGGCGCCATCAGCACGAAAAAGTGCTGCCGTCTGGCAAAGATGGCTGTGGCAAACGGCGCGGCAGGTGTATCGATCCTGCAGCCCATGTTCTTAAAGCCCACAAAGGACGAGTTGTTCCTTCACTTTAAGACCATTGCTGAGTCCGTTCCGGAGACTCCGGTGCTTCTTTACAATAACCCGGGCCGCGTAGGTTATACCTTATCGGCAGACCTGGTGGAGAAGCTGGCTCATGAGGTTCCCAATATCGTGGGAATGAAGGATACCAGCGGAGACATTACCCAGACTTCCGAATTCATCCGCAGAAACCGTGATGTGAACTTTAAGGTGTTCGGCGGAAAGGATACTTTATTATATGCTTCCCTGTGCCACGGCGCAGTGGGCGGTGTCTGCACGGCAGCAAACTTTATGCCGGAACTGATTACCGATGTCTATAATAAGTATGTGGCAGGGGATCTGGAAGGATCTCTGGAAGCCCAGTTTAAGCTGAATCCGGTGCGTCTGTCCATGGACGGCGCAAGCTTCCCGGTAGCGGCGAAAGATATGGCAAATTTAAGAGGACGCGAGATCGGCGTTCCCTATACGCCGAACCTGCCCACTCCGGAAGGCCCTGTTTTAGATAAGATCAAGGCCGAGATGAAAACGGCCGGACTGATCTGACAGTTCCGATAACGATGGTTTTATGCAAACCGGTTGCCTGATGGAAGCGACCGGTTTGTTTTTTCGCAGCATTCGGTTTTGAAATCAGAGCTGCCGCTGCAGAATATGGGAGGGTTATCACATGAAATTTTTATTTGCATCCGATTCATTTAAAGGTACGTTATCTTCCGAGCAGATCATTCGTCTGCTGACCGAGTCGGCAAAGGAAGCATTTCCGGACTGCGAGACAGCAGGAACGCTGATTGCAGACGGCGGTGAAGGAACGGTAGATGCAGTAATTGCCATGACGAAGGGCGAGCTGATCCGCGTGCCGGTTCATGGCCCGCTGATGGAGGAGACCACGGCAGTTTACGGAAAAATCAATGAAGACAGTGCCATCATCGAGATGGCTGCCGCATCGGGCCTGCCCATGGTGCCGGAGAATCTTCGGAATCCGTTAAATACCACCACATACGGAACCGGCGAGCTGATCCGGGATGCCCTGGACCGGGGATTCCGCAATATTTCTGTTGCTCTGGGCGGAAGCGCCACCAACGACGGCGGTATGGGAGCTATGTCAGCTTTGGGCGTAAAATTTCTTGATAAGGACGGAAATGTTCTGGACGGAAAAGGCTCGGATCTGGAAAAAGTGGCCTCTGTGGACGTAAGCGGTCTCCACCCTGCGGTGGCCGAGACGAAGTTTACCGTAATGTGTGATGTGAATAATCCGCTGACAGGACCCGATGGCGCTACCTATACTTTTGGAAAGCAGAAAGGCGGAACGCCGGAGATCCTGGACAGACTGGAAGCGGGGATGAAATCCTATGCAAAAGTTGCAGGAGAGGCTTTGGGAAAGGATATTGACCATATTGCAGGAGCAGGAGCTGCCGGCGGTATGGGAGCAGCCCTGTGCGGATTTTTAAATGCCGGTTTAAAGTCCGGTATTGAGACGGTTCTGGATTTGATCGGCTTTGATGAGATGTTAGAAGGCGTGGATCTGGTAGTTACCGGAGAGGGCCGGATCGATTGGCAGTCTGCATTTGGAAAGGTTCCCAGCGGCATCGGCATGCGCTGCAAGAAGAAAGGCGTGCCGGCGGTGGCGATTGTAGGCGGAATGGGAAATGGCGCGGAAAAGATTTACGAGTTTGGAGTGGAAAGCATCATTCCTACTATTAACGGTGCCATGGATATTAATGAAGCCCTGGAACGGGCAGAGGAGCTGTACAAAGGAGCTGCTGACCGCATGTTCCGCTTCCTGAAAGTGGGAATGCAGATGAAGAAAGACGAATAAAATAAAAGCCATAAGGAAAAAGCGGTCTGCCTGGAACTGAGCATATCACAGGCGGCCGCTTTTTGGCGCCCTAAAGCGTATTGGATTCCCTGTCCAGAATCACTTCCATACCCACTTTCTGCGGTTTTAAGCCGCAGGCCTGGTAAAATTTCATGGCGGATTCGTTGCAGCTCCATACATTTAGGGTTACGTTGTAGCAGCCGGATTCCCGGGCGAAATCCAGCACATGCCGATAGAGACTGCTGCCGATGTGCTGACCGCGGATGTTTTCATCCACGCACAGATCATCAATATAGAGAGTTCGGATATCGGTGAGAATGTTGTCGTTTTTGTGCTGCTGAAAGATACAGAAAGCATAGCCCAATACTTGATTTTCTTTGTTTACAGCTACAAAAATGGGGCGGCTGTCATCACAGATGATGGCTGCAAGCTGTTCATCTGTATATTTTTTTGCGCCAAATTTAAACAGGTCCGGGCGTCCTTTGTGATGGACCAGGCAGACCTGTTCAAGAAGCTTGTTGATTCCTTCCATGTCACTGATTTCTGCTCTCCGCAAGATCATGATAAAACACCTCTTTTGAAAAATCTTGTTTGTTTCCGGTATTTTTTATTATAACACAGGGAAAAGGCATATGTCATTGTGTTTTTGACAGAAGCGTGATAAAATATTCAAAATTATTTGCATTTTATACAACAAATTTCGAGAAGGAAGGGATAACATCATGGTGTTCATTTCAAGGGAGAATGCGGCAGATATTTTAACTGCCAGGCAGGCGCCGGCGGCTTTTTGTGAAAGCGGGGATACGGTGATATTTGAGACCAGGGACTGTTATGATGATAATGATATTACGGAGGAGAATCCTCTGGGAACAAAGGGGGAGAAGCTTGAAAATCCATCCACCGGCCCCCTGTTTGTGGAAGGAGCATGGCCGGGAGACATTCTGAAAGCAGAGATCCGGAAAATCGAACTGCGGGATTACGGTATTATGCGGACATCCACCACAGGCGGTGCTTTCTGCCATCTTTATAAGGAACGGACGGCGCGGCGTTTTTTCTTTTCCCATCATCCGGAGACGGGACATCTGGGATTCTGGTTTGATCAGAAGCTGTGGCTGAATGCGGACCCCATGATCGGTGTAATCGGGACGGCGCCGGCCAAAGAAGGCGTGCCGGCCATTACGCCGGGATCCCACGGCGGAAATATGGACTGCAGACGGATACGGCAGGGGAGTGTTCTGTATCTGCCGGTGTCTGTGCCGGGAGCCCTTCTTTCGGTAGGGGATCTTCATGCGCTGATGGGAGACGGAGAGACGGGAATCTGCGGCCTGGAAACAGCAGGAGAGGTAACTGTGCAGGTGACGGTAATAAAAGAAGCGGAAAAAAGAAAAAATCCAGAAGAATTCCGGATTTTTCAGGCTATGCGGGGTGCGCTTCCTCTGCTGGCAGAAGGCGGGCAGCTTATGACCATTCAGTCTGCCGAAACCCTGGATCAGGCGGCTTTTCTGGCGGCAAACCGGATGCGGGAACTTGCTGCCGCGGCTTCCGGAATGGATCTGGTGAATTCCGGAATGGCAATGTCTCTTTTAGGGGACCTGGCTGTGTGCCAGATCGTAAATCCCCTTAAGACGGTGCGGTGCCAGTTCCCGCTGGAAGTGCTTGCCCGGTATGGCTTCTGCCTGGATTAAATAAGTTCTTTCAGTTTTTCCAGGATGCAGCTCATTACCTGTTTTCTGGTTACGATTCCAATAAACATGTTCCGGTCGTCAACCACCGGAACGAAATTCTGGTTCAGGGCCTCGGCAAAGACCTGGCTGATATCCACATCGATCTTTACGGAAGGGTTCCGGTCCGTGCGGACAATGCTTTTTAACGGCAGAGAGTCTCCCTGGCTGTCTGTGTCTTTTCCGTCAATAAAGGCGCGGAGAAAATCTCCTTCGCTGACCGTTCCTGCATAGGTTCCGTCATCCCGGATCACAGGGACGGCAGTGTAGCCGCTGGCGCGCAGCTTGTCCATGGCGGAAGACAGATCCATATCTTCCAGAAGGTACATGGTTTCGTTTTTGGTTGTTAACAGCTGAAATAAATTCATTCTATTTTAATCCCCCGTTATATGTATTTTTACTCATCCATCCTAGCAGATTCTGTCAGATAACACAAGTAAAACTGTGCCGGGATTTATAAATTCATAAAAACTTCACAGTATGTTAAGAATTTGGAATCCTGCCAAAAAGGAGCAGCCTGAGAAAAATAAGCTGCTCCGCAGGAAGCGCAAAAAGAAAATTACCTGGCGGCATTTTCGGAAAACTCTGTGGTTACCAGATCCTCATAGGGAACGCGGGCAGGCAGTTCTCCGCCCTCTTCCAGGATATTCTGGAGAAGGTCAAAACTTTCTTCCTTAAAGACCGTATCGCCCTTCCAGGTATCCTGGGACTGGTAGCGGTCCACAATGCGGGTTAAGGTTTCCAGATCGTTTTCCTTAAACTGAGGCTGAATAATTTCGGCAATCTCCTCCGGTGTGTGGGAATTCACGTAATCCAGGCCTTTCTGGATGGCATTGGTGAACTTCTGTATTATATCCGGATGTGCTTCCAGGTAGCTTTTTTTGGCGCTGTAGGCGGTGTAGGGAACGTAGCCGGAGTCTTCACCCAGAGAGGCTGCTACGTATCCATTTCCTTCCAGCTCAAGAGCCGTGGCGTAAGGTTCGAATTCTACGGTATAGTCTGCATCGCTGGATGGGAATGCAGCAGCAGTCAGGCCGAAACTGATGCTCTGGTCGATGGAGAGGTCGGCAAATGGGTCGATGCCGTGCTTTTTCAGAATATACTCAAAGACAAGTTCCGGCATTCCGCCTTTGCGGCCGCCTAAGACCTTCTTTCCTCTCAGGTCCTCCCAGGAAAAATCCGGCTCTGGATTCCGGCTTACCAGGAAATTGCCGGCCCGCTGGGTCAGCTGGGCGAAGTTTACGGCGTAATCTTCTGCCCCGTTTGCGTAGGTATAGATACTGGCTTCGGATCCCATAAAGCCGATGTCTGCGTCGCCGGAAACCAGGGCGGTCATGACCTTATCGGCGCCGCCGCCGTTTACCAGGGTTAGGTCGATCCCTTCTTCTTCAAAATATCCCAGTTCGATGGCTGCGTACTGGGGCGCGTAAAAGACAGAATGGGCTACTTCATTTAAAGTGACGGGGATCAGGCTGCTGTCTGTTTCTTTGGAGCTGCAGGCAGAAAGGCACAGAGCGGGGAAAAGAAGAACAGACAGGAAGAGGGCAGAAAGGGACGAAAGCGGTCGGCTGGAAAAGAGCCGGAGCCTGGATGCAAGCGTTTTCATCATGTGCTGAAGATCCTCCTGTTATGGATTTGAATATTACCATTATATGATGCAGGGAAGGAAAGCGTGTTTGCTCTGTGCTGCCGGGCCTGGGATTTTCAGAGAATTGTGCCTGTCAGGAGACATTCTTTTCTTCACGAAAAGGAACGGGAGGTGTATAATGAAAAAAGCAGGGAAACCGGCAGACGTAAAAAAGATAAGAGCAGGAGAGGAATAACAAGATGGAGAGACTGGAGAGCAGGGCGGAGGAAAAGATTATGGAAATCCGTCAGGCGGCATCGTCTGTGATTGTGGGAAAAGAGAAGACCATGAATCTGCTTTTTTCGGCGATTCTGGCTGGAGGGCATGTGCTTTTGGAGGATCTTCCGGGGACAGGAAAGACTCTTTTGGCAAAGACGCTGGCAAAAACCATGGATCTGGAGTTTGGGCGGATCCAGTTTACGCCGGACCTGATGCCGTCGGATGTGACGGGCATTCATTATTATAATCAGAAGGCCGGAGAATTTGTCTTTCGAAAAGGTCCGGTATTTTCTAATATTCTTCTGGCAGATGAGATTAACCGGGCCACGCCCCGCACGCAGTCAAGCCTTCTGGAGGCTATGGAGGAGAGGCAGGTGACCATTGACGGAGAGACCATGGAGCTTCCGGAGCCGTTTTTTGTGATCGCTACGGAAAATCCGGTGGAGAGTGCCGGGACGTTCCCTCTGCCGGAGGCCCAGCTGGACCGGTTTCTTATGAAGCTGGAAAGCGGCCTGCCGGAGAAAGAGGAGGAGCGGATCATTCTGGAGCGGTTTGCCGGAGAAAGGCCGGATCCTTTAGAAAACCTTGCGCCGGTGTGCGGCAGGGAGGAACTTTTTTCTCTTCAGGCGGCGGCGCGGCAGGTTTACGTGCATCCGCAGCTGATGGATTATATGGTGGAGTTAGTCAGGGCTACACGAGAGACGGGAAAGCTGGAGATCACAGCCGGCGTAAGCCCCAGAGGAAGCCTGGCGCTGCTTCGGTCATCCAGAGCTTATGCCCTGGTGCATGGGCGGGACTACGTGACTCCGGAAGATGTGCAGGAACTGGCGGCACCGGTTCTGGCTCACCGGCTGGTTATGCCGCGCACTTACGGAGGCAGCCGAAGCCCTCAGGAGGTGATCCGTCAGGTGCTGGGGCAGGTGTCTGTTCCTACGGAAGAATGGAGAAGGTGATCGGGATGATGATTTTCTGGATTGGAACGGCTCTTGCGGCGGTATGGTTCCTTCAGGGATTCGCCTATGGGAAATTTTGGGATAAGGGACTGACTGCCAGGCTTTTCTTTTCTAAGGGGGAGATCCGGGAAGGAGAAGAAGGAGAACTCTGTGAGATTGTAGAGAACCGCAAAATGCTTCCCCTTCCTGTGCTCCATGTGAATGTGCAGGTGGACCGGTCTTTTGTGTTTCGGACTTCGGAGCGGACTGCTGTGTCGGACCAGACCTACCGCCGTGATATCTTCGCCCTTCTTCCATGGCAGAGGATCACCAGGATCCTTCCCTTTACCGGAACGAAGCGGGGATATTACCGCTGCCGTCAGGTGGAGTTGGTAGGGCAGGATCTGTTTTTCCACGGGCCTTATGTTAAAAAAGTGGAGCAGGATGCATGCCTGTATGTATTTCCAGCAGAAGTTCCCACAGAGGAAATTCAGGCGGCCTGTCAGGAAATGCTGGGGGATTATTGGAACAAAAGGAGTCTTTTTGAGGATCCTTTTTCCTTCCGGGGGATCCGGGATTACCAGGCGGGGGACGGCATGCGCCAGGTAAACTGGAAGGCATCTGCCCGGTCGGGAGAGCTGAAGGTTAATGTGCTGGAGAATACGGCCATGGCCCGGGCAAGGATCCTTTTAAATCTTAAGGAGGATACCATCTGGACAGAGGAAATTCTTTTGGAAAGCGTTATCCGGATCGGTGCCGCGGCTGCATTGATGTGGCTTGATAAGGGGATTCCGGCGGGAATCTGCACCAACGGTCCCGATGTAGTCACGGGGGAGCCGGTGATGGTAGAGGCCGGAGCCGGACCGGAACATGGAAGGACCATTCTCCAGGCCTTAAGCCGCATTAATCTGAAAGGCGCAGAAGGAAAACGAAATGCAAAGGATACAGGGCTTTGGGAAAGTCTGGAGGCAGAGGAAACGTATTTTTACACCATGGTTCTCTATATTTCCTGCAGCAGCCACAGCGAAGATCTGGAACATCTGGAAGCGCTCCGCAGGAAAGGCGCGTCCGTTTTGTGGATTTGGCCCTATACTTCGAGGCAGGAAGCGTTTTCCGGATCCGCTGCCGATACCGGATGTTATCAGGGACAGATAAGACGATGGAGGGTGGAAGAATGACCAGATTTCGGATCATAAACTGGTGGATAGCAAGGAAGCTGGAGGGCTTCCATATACTGCTGGCAGCAGGGGGCATCCTTGTCTGTCTGGGCGGGATCTTTGCAGAGCAGCCGGCTGTTTCCAGAGGCGGCGGAATCTTTTTGCTGTGCCTGGCGGTGGTGGTTCTGATCCATGAGAATCTCCACCGGTTCTGGGATTATCTGGAGAATCATCAGGATCTGGACCGGCTTCCGGCAGGACAGATGAAGCAGGTCAATCTGTTCCTGCTGCTTTGTTTCCTGACGGTCTTTCTGGGCTTTGTTTTTCTGGCGGGCTTTTTTCCCTGGAAGGAGACGGGAGAACTTCTTTATGCCGGAATCCGTACCTTTTTTCGTTTTCTGGCATCCCTGTTTCCGAAAGGGGAAGAAGAATATGAAATGGGAGAAGGAGAAGCCGGCCAGCTTCTTTCCGGAATGGAGTTTTTGGAAGGAGGCGGGGAAAATGATCCCTTCTGGGAAATGGTCTCCTATGTATTTGCGGCTGTAACAGCGGTGGGTTTCGGACTCTTCCTTCTTTATCTGCTTGTCCGTAAGATTGCGGAGTATCTGGGGAGCCTTACCTTTGACGGAGATGAAAAGGTATTTTTAAAGCCCGAGGAGATCGTCAAAAAGGAATCCCGCAGCAGGAGACGGAATCCTTTCTTTTCCCGGTTTCCATTTCTTTCCGGCAGCCATTCGGAGCGGGTGCGGCGGCTGTATCAAAAAAGCGTGCGGGAAGCGCTTGGGACAAAACGGCGTCAGAAGGAGAGGGAATTTGCCTGTATGACGCCGGAGCAGATTGAGCGGGCTGCCGGCCTTTCTGGTGAGGAGATTCACCGGCTTTACGAAAAGGCCCGTTACAGCAGGGAAGGCTGCAGCGCCCGGGAGGCCGAGGCCATGCAGGAGCATTGCCGGAAGATCTGCAGGAAATAGAAAGCAGTTGCAATTTCACAGAAAACAGATTATAATTTTTATTAATTGCGGGCCATTCTGAATACGTTTTATTGCAGTATAAAAGCGCCGGAAACCTTTTCCGGCGGTTTTTTGTGACGGGGAAATTTTTCCTGGTTTGAAGGAATCAGGCAGGGAGCGTGTGCCTGCGCAGATATACAGAATAAGGAGGAAGAAACTATGGTATCATTGTACGATGGCGGCATTTACCTGGTAAACGGAACGGAGATCGTCCCGGAGGCAGAGGCCGCGAAGGTGAAAGCCCTGACCGGAAAGGATGCGGACAAGGAGTCTGCCAGAAAGGGAACCATCGCCTATTCGATTTTAGAGCAGCATAATGTATCGGGAGATATGGAGCATTTAAAGCTTCGCTTCGATGCCATGGCTTCTCATGATATTACTTTTGTGGGAATCGTCCAGACGGCAAAGGCATCCGGCATGGAAAAGTTCCCTATTCCCTATGTGCTGACCAACTGCCATAATACGCTGTGTGCGGTAGGCGGCACCATCAATGAGGATGACCACATGTTCGGCCTTTCGGCTGCAAAAAAATACGGCGGCATCTATGTTCCGCCTCATATTGCGGTAATCCATCAGTATATGCGTGAGATGATGGCCGGATGCGGAAAGATGATCCTGGGTTCCGACAGCCACACCCGCTATGGCGCTCTGGGCACCATGGCTGTAGGCGAGGGCGGCGGCGAGCTGGTAAAGCAGCTTCTGCGCGACACTTACGATGTGGCGTATCCTGGCGTTGTGGCCATTTATCTGACGGGACAGCCTATGCCCGGCGTGGGACCTCAGGATATTGCCCTGGCGATCATCGGCGCGGTATTTAAGAACGGCTATGTGAAGAATAAAGTAATGGAGTTTGTGGGACCGGGTGTGGCTTCCATGAGTACCGATTACCGGAACGGCGTGGATGTTATGACCACAGAGACCACCTGCCTTTCTTCCATTTGGAGAACAGACGAGGATACAGAGAGCTATCTGAGCCTTCACGGAAGAGGCGATGACTATAAGAAGCTGGATCCGGCCGATGTGGCTTACTATGACGGCTGCGTTTATGTGGATTTAAGCACCGTTAAGCCCATGATCGCGCTTCCGTTCCATCCCAGCAACACCTACGAGATTGATGAGCTGAATGCAAATCTTGGCGATATTCTCCGTCAGGTGGAGAAGGAAGGAGAAAAGGTAGGAGGCGGACGGGCATCCTTTACCCTGACCGATAAGATCGTAAACGGAAAGCTCCTGGTTCAGCAGGGCATCATTGCCGGCTGTGCAGGCGGAAATTATACCAACGTAATTGAGGCCGCTCATGCATTAAAGGGCAGAAGCTGCGGCTGTGATGAATTCTCCCTGGCTGTGTATCCTTCTTCCCAGCCGGTATTTATGGATCTGGTTAAGAAGGGCGCAGTGTCGGATCTGATGGCGGCAGGAGCCATTATCCGTACGGCCTTCTGCGGCCCCTGCTTCGGAGCGGGCGATACCCCCTGCAATAACGGATTGAGCATCCGTCATACCACCAGAAACTTCCCCAACCGCGAAGGTTCCAAGCCGGGCAGCGGACAGATGGCGGCAGTGGCGCTTATGGATGCACGTTCCATTGCAGCAACGGCGGCAAACGGCGGTGTTCTGACTTCCGCTCTGGAATTTGACTGCTGGGATGATGTTCCGGCTTACGAGTTTGATCATACCGCTTATGATACGAGAGTATATCAGGGATTTGGTAAGGGTGATGAATCCCAGTCTCTGATCTATGGACCGAATATCAAGGACTGGCCGGATATGAGTGCGCTTTCTGACAATATTCTGCTGAAGGTCTGCTCACGGATCATGGATCCGGTAACCACCACAGACGAGCTGATTCCTTCCGGCGAGACCTCTTCTTACCGCTCCAACCCTCTGGGCCTGGCAGAATTCACTCTTTCCAGAAGAGATCCGGAATATGTAGGCCGGACGAAAGAGGTGGATAAGCTGGAGAAGGCCAGAGTGAACGGACAGGATCCCTGCGGACTTGCTCCGGAATTAACGGCCATTTTTGATCAGATCCGTCAGATCCCCGGTCAGGAGAACGTAAAGGTCATGGATACGGAGATCGGAAGCGTAGTGTACGCGGTAAAGCCCGGCGACGGCTCTGCCAGAGAGCAGGCTGCCAGCTGCCAGCGTGTCATCGGCGGTCTGGCGAATATTACGAAGGAGTACGCGACCAAGCGTTACCGTTCCAATGTCATGAACTGGGGTATGCTTCCCTTCCAGATGGATGCAGAGCCGGAGTTTGAGGTAGGCGATTATATCTATGTGCCGGGAATCCGCAGCATCCTGGATGGAGACCTTAAGGATATCAAGGCATACGTGCTGGGTGATCCGGTGAAAGAGATCACGTTGTATATTGCCGATATGACGCCGGAAGAGAGAGAAATCGTCAAGGCGGGATGCCTGATCAACTTCAACCGGAACCGCAGTCAAAAGCAGTAGACTTTCAGACTTTAATGTGGTAATATTGGAAGAGATGCAACAATTCAGGAAGGGGATCAAATCATGAACAAAAAGATCAAAACAGAAGCTGTGGATCATCTCTTCCAGGCAATATTAACGTTGAAGAGTCCAGAGGAGTGCTATCTGTTTTTTGAAGATGTGTGTACCATTAATGAGCTTTTGTCGCTGTCACAGCGTTATGAGGTGGCAAAGATGCTTCGTGAGGGAAGCACATACCTGGAAATTGCCGAAAAGACCGGTGCATCCACGGCTACCATAAGCCGGGTCAATCGTTCCTTAAATTACGGGAATGACGGATACGATATGGTCTTTAAGCGGCTGCAGGGCGGGGAATCCGGCCAGAAGGCGGAGAAAGAAACGTCTGGAGAAGCATCGGCAGAGGAGCAGAAAACAGAATAAACCATCATGCGCCGGCGGCTGACGCACCAGCCATCTTATAAAAGTCCGGCGGCGCATTTGGAATCCCTGAATTAACGCCGCCCATCCGGCGGCGGATTATCCGAGCGAGATGTAAAACCGGCCAGGTGCATTTCAGAGCACCTGGCCGGAATTTTCGTAAAAGTGCTGCCTGACCGGAAAAGCCGGTCCTGCAGCATTTATTTTTTTCGCTTTTCAGCGGGCGGCTCTTCGCTGCGCAGCTGGTCAGCCAGAGCTTCGATCATCTGCTTCTTTAAGTAAACATCGAAGGAGAGCTCGCAGATAAATGCAAAAAGCTGCAGATATTCCTGCTCACCGGCGGTATCGCCGGCTTCCTGGAATGTGGCGCGGGCTGCCTGGAATTTGGCATCTACATCTTCTTTCAGACGTGCCATCTGGCTGTTTTCCAGAGAAAATACTTCTCGATAGATATCTTCCAGAGACAGTCCGGAGTCCTGAGCAAAATGGCGTTCCAGAATCGGTTTAAAGAGCTGCTCGATGTCATTAAAGGACAGAAGATTTTTAAAATAATAAATAAAAATCAGCATCAGCATGTGCTCTTTGGAATATTTCTTTTTCACAGGGGGCGGAAGCAGATTATTCTTGGCGTAATTGTTGATCATGGTTTTGGTGAGAACCTTATCTTCAGGATAACGCTTGGTATTTTTCAGATGGTCATCCATGAAAGTAGTCACCTGGTCCATATACAGCTGAATATCAGGGATCTCTTCCGGTTTAATATAGGATAAACTGTCCAGGTAGGACAGGAGAGAATGAATCCGTTCTTCATTTGTTTTCATTTAATCACCTCATAAAGTGTCATGCCTGAAACCTGCAAAGCAGGTTTCAATAAGCCAGATCTGATAAGCTATATTATATAGTATTGAAAACCAGATGACAAGTGAAAAAAGAAATTGTGAAAAATATTTTGACGGGGGCGGACGGGTATAGTACAATAACAGGATGATGCCGTGGAGCAGAATGAAGTTTGATGTAAAATACGAGTTAAAAGGCGGTTGGGAATGAATATAAAAGAAGTATTGAATGACAGGCAGCAGGAAGCGGTTTTGTGTACGGAGGGGCCTCTCCTGGTTCTGGCAGGCGCCGGGTCCGGAAAGACCAGAGTGCTGACCCACAGGATTGCCTATTTGATCGAGGAGAAAGCAGTCAATCCATGGAATATTCTGGCGATTACATTTACCAATAAGGCAGCTTCGGAGATGAAGGAGCGTGTGGAGCGGACAGTCAGCCGGGGGGCAGACAGCGTATGGGTCAGCACCTTTCATTCTACCTGCGTGCGAATCCTGCGCAGACATTGTCAGAATCTGGGGTATGATACGAATTTTTCGATTTATGACGCTGACGACCAAAAGACGCTGATGCGCCAGATTTTTAAGAAACTGGATGTGAATACCCGGTATTATAAGGAGAAGGATGTGCTTGCCTACGTATCCGCAGCAAAGGATAAACTCTGGACTCCGGAAGACTGCGAAAAGGAAGCAGCAGACTTTCAGGAAAAGAAGAAGGCAGAACTCTACCGGGAATACCAGAAAGAACTGAGACAGAACAACGCCATGGACTTTGATGATCTGATTGTAAATGGCGTAAAGCTTTTCCGTACCTGCCCGGAGATTCTGGAGCATTATCAGGAACGGTTCCGCTATATCATGGTGGACGAGTATCAGGATACGAATTACGCCCAGTTTAAGCTGATTGAACTCCTTGCTGAAAAGTACAGGAATCTCTGTGTGGTGGGAGACGATGATCAGTCGATTTATAAATTCAGAGGCGCTGATGTGACCAATATTCTGGAATTTGAATCGGCCTTTCCCGGCGCACGGGTGGTAAAGCTGGAGCAGAATTACCGTTCTACAGGGAATATCCTAAATGCAGCCAACGAGGTGATCCGCCACAATCAGGGAAGAAAGGAAAAGACCTTGTGGACGGCAAACGGCCAGGGCAGCCGGCCGGGCTTTCACTTTTTCCAGACTGCAGAGGAAGAGGCGGAGTACCTGACAAAGACTTTGACTGACAAGCACCGGGAAGGAAGACAGTGGAAAGATCTGGCAGTTCTTTACCGGACCAATGCCCAATCGAGGCTTTTGGAAGAGTACTGTGTGCGGAAAAATATTCCTTATCTGCTGATTGGCGGCATAAATTTCTATCAGCGTAAGGAAATTAAGGATGTGCTTGCCTATTTAAAAACCATTGCAAACGGCGTGGATGATCTGGCGGTGGCCAGAATTATCAATGTGCCGCCCCGGGGCATCGGACAGGTGACCATCGGTCGGCTGACGGTATTTGCCGCAGAACAAGAGATGAACCTTTACGATGCGGTGAGAAACTGGGATGTGGTGCCAGGGCTTGGAAGATCCGGACAAAAGGTGCAGAAATTTGCAGATCAGATCGAATCCCTGCGCCAGATGGCAGAAGATCCGGAGATTCCGGTTAATGAGCTGATCCAGGCGGTTATTGAAAAGACCGGATATCAGGAATATCTGAAAGAAGAAGGCGAAGTAGAAGCGGAGTCACGGATGGAAAATATCGAGGAGCTGATCAGTAAGGCATCCGGCTACAGCCAGAATGCGCCGGAACCAAGCCTTGGCGATTTCCTGGAGCAGGTGGCTCTTGTGGCCGATGTGGACCGGATGGATGAATCAGAAGACCGGGTAACGTTAATGACGCTTCACAGTGCCAAGGGGCTGGAATTTCCGGTGGTATGCATTGCCGGAATGAATGACGGGCTGTTTCCTACCATGCGGGCGGTCTGCTCAGAGAGCCGGGAAGATATCGAGGAAGAGCGCAGACTTTGTTATGTAGGAATCACCCGGGCCAGGGAGGAACTGATCCTTACCGGTGCCAGGAGGCGGATGGTCAATGGAAATACCCAGTATTATCCGGTCAGCCGCTTTATCAAAGAAATTCCGGAAGAGTATCTGGAAACGGATGACGGGAAACGGGATAAGCCGTCTGAAAGTTATGACATGGAGGATGCGGATCTTCCGTGGAATGCAGAAGGCCGGCGGGGAAGGGTAAGTTCATTTGCGCCGGGGGCAGACAGCTACCGAAGTCCTTATGCATCGGATTTTTCTTCCAGGGAAGGGATTTTCGACCGGGGCAGAGACGGAAGCTTTCCTTCAAACAGGAAATCAGCAGCAGCCTCTTATGGGCGGAATCCCGGATTTGGAAAAACGTTTTCCGTAACCAAGGCAGAAAAGCTGGATTACCAGGAAGGCGATCGGGTGAGGCATAAACTTTTCGGTGACGGAGTGGTGAATTCCATTGTGGACAGAAAGAAAGATTATGAAGTTACGGTCTGCTTTGACAAGGCAGGCGTCAAAAAAATGTTTGCAAATTTCGCCAAGCTGGAAAAGATTGAATCTTCCGAAATTTAGGATAGTAAAATCGGAGGAAAAATGGTATACTTACCCTAAGCGGAAAGACAGTGAGGCCGGATGTTCCGCTGGATGGATGTGCGGTTATGCCGCAGGGCCTGCTGTCTGTGGGAATAAAGATGCAGAAAGGAAGTGTGGTTATGAATCTGAATCGATTCGATGTGGTAGGAAAAGAGGCCAGAGACCGGGTAGAGGAGATTATGAATTCCACCAGGCTGAATGACTTTTTACACAGAAAGGAAGAAGAAGACAGACAGAAGAACTGTATCCTCTGGATCCTGGCCATTATTGGTGTAGTGGCTGCGGTAGCGCTGATCGCTTACGGCGTTTACCGGTTCTTTACTCCGGATTATCTGGAGGATTTTGAGGACGATTTTGAAGACGATTTCGATGATGACTTCTTCGAGGATGAAGAGAAGCCGGCGGAGAAAACGGAATAAGCATTTCCGTCATAAACTGCTGAACGAAAATGAGGCTGCTGCAAAAATCCCGGGCGCCGCAGGCGCCGGAAGGACCGCTTTTGCAGCGGCCTTTTTGTTTCGCGGAAATGTGGGATTTCTGGAAACTAAAAATATTCTGCAGTGAAATGAGACTGCCGCGATATAACGGATGAAGACGCAGAGGCTGCCGGCACCGCCGGGTCTTGCCGGATGTTTATAAAGATATCAGACAGAAAGGTTGGAACAAAATACGGATCATGAAAAAAGGAGATTTGGTTCAGGGGAGAATTGAAAAGATTGATTTTCCAAACAGAGGAATAATGACAGTGGATGGAGAGCGCATTGTCCTGAAAAACACCATTCCGGGTCAGCTGGTACAGGCTGTGGTTACCAAAAAGAGAAAGGGAAAATGCGAAGGGCGTGTTCTGGAAGTCCTTGAGAAGGCTCCGGCAGAAAAGACGGAAGGAACTTGCAGGCACTTTCCTGACTGCGGCGGCTGCATTTATCAAAGCCTTCCCTATGAAGAACAGCGTAAGATCAAAGAAAATCAGGTTCTGGAACTTCTTCATTCGGTATGTCCGGAAGGCAGTTTCCAGTGGCAGGGGGTGAAGGCAAGCCCCGCACCTTATGCTTACCGAAACAAGATGGAATTTTCCTTCGGCGATGCCTGGAAGGGAGGCCCTCTGGCACTGGGAATGCATAAGCGCGGAAGTTTTTACGATATCGTAACGACAGAAAACTGCAGGATCGTTCACCCGGATTTCGGAAAGATCCTTGAGGCTACCAGAGAGTACTTTGCAGAACGTTCCGTTCCGTTTTACAAAAAGCTTCAGCACACAGGATACCTTCGTCATCTGCTGGTAAGACGGGCAGTAAAAACAGGGGAAATTCTGGTGGACCTGGTGACTTCCACGCAGCTGGAATGGATCTTAGAAGGGGCGGAGCCGAATACAGACGCCGGGAAAGAAGAAGCGCTTCTGGAGGGGTGGGCACATCTCCTCGAGGAGCTTCCTCTGGAAGGAAAGCTGACCGGGATTCTTCATACGCAGAATGACAGCCTGGCAGATGTGGTGCAGAGTGACCGCACAGATGTGCTGTATGGGCAGGATTATTTTTATGAGGAACTCCTGGGACTGCGGTTTAAGATTACTCCATTTTCCTTTTTCCAGACCAATTCTCTGGGAGCGGAAGTACTCTATGATACGGTCAGAAGCTACATCGGAGAGACAAAAGATAAGGTGGTCTTTGACCTTTACAGCGGCACCGGAACCATCGCCCAGCTTCTTGCACCGGTGGCCCGGAGCGTAACCGGTGTGGAAATCGTACCGGAGGCAGTGAAAGCCGCCGAAGAGAATGCGGCCATGAACGGCCTGGAGAACTGCCATTTTCTGGCAGGGGATGTACTTAAGGTGGTGGATGAACTGACAGAGAAGCCGGATCTGATCGTTCTGGATCCTCCGAGAGATGGGATCCATCCCAAGGCATTGCCGAAGATTATTGATTTTGGAGTAAACAGAATCGTATACGTATCCTGCAAACCCACCAGTCTGGTGCGGGATCTGGGGCCCCTTATGGAAGCAGGGTACCGGGTGGTGAAGATGTGCGGAGTTGATATGTTTCCATTTACTGCAAATTGTGAGACGGTTGTCTTGCTTTCCAAGGGAGAAATCGACTCCAAGAAAGTTCGTGTGGAGTTCTCGCTGGAGGATGTGGATATGTCCGGGTTCCAGAAAGGTGCGACCTATGAGCAGATTAAGGCGTATGTACT